>JAJDCZ010000021.1 GCA_029260555.1 Phycisphaerales bacterium | reverse complement strand
AACCACGCCGCCCGGCTCGCCAAAGGCAGAACAAACCGGCATCGGGCATCATCGCCCAACCCACGCGGCCAAGCAAACCAAAGAAAAATCCGCCCACTCAGATCAAAATCGACTACAATGGGCGTAGTTCAGAGGTTTCTGTTATAGAAATACCCATCCACCTTGGGGTGCTCGATTACATAGTCTTGAAGATGCTCAGTCGTCATCATGCGCAAGAGCCGAAAGAACTCCACAAAATTGCTTTTGCCCGAACCATTGGCGCCGATCAGCACATTGAGATTGCCTAGTTCAAAGTCCTCAAGCAACTCGATCGACTTGAAGCCCCGGATTGTCAACTTATCGAGCATCAGTGTCCCACAGTCAGGTACTTGCGTTCATAGACTGCAACATCTACGCCTTGAACATCTTTGCCCCTAAAATACTTTGGATCAGGCAGACCCAGCAGATCTCCTGTATCGGTTTGTACCGCATAACACAGCCACAAAGAGATACTCAGTTCCCCGCACACACTGCCCCACCCACCTTCACCGATACTGCCTCGGATCCACCAGCCCCTTGCCATCAGCGAACTTCCACACCACCACCGGCAGCTTCTTCACCCCCCACTGCCTTGCCCGCTTGTGCGATGGAAAAAGTACATCCAGCCGATGCCCCTTGATCGCGCCGCCACGGTCAAGCACAGGCACCACATTCTCATTGTCATAGCCCGGAATGCTCAACATCGAACCAAACGGCAGCACCTTCGTATCCGCAGCCACAAGCCTCGTGCCATTGGTCCACACCGAGTGCAATGTTGCAGTCTTGCCATCAGCAAATCGCCCGCACGACCGGGCATCCGGCGAATAGGCTGTCACCGTCATCCAGATCACACGGTCCGGCGTGATCGGCCGACCCTGAAACCACCTGATCTCCTGTGCATCTGGCTCAGCTGGCAGAATCCCCCCCGCCCCCCCCGCTCCCCCGCCTGCCCCCATTCCCCCAGCCTCTGACTCGTCTTCATCCAGTGCATCATCCAGCATCGTCATCACCACCGGATCAAGTAGCGCAGGCCCCATCGGCTCCGTCTCAAGTGCAACCAGAGGCTCAGCCGTCGCAAGTTCCTTGGCTGCGATCGCAGACAAAACCACAACCACACTGACCAATACGATCAACCCAAACTCAACCACGATCGGCTGCGCCAGATACTTCCCCCATGAACGAATCACCCCGCGGCCTGTCACACCAGGTGCGTGCATGTTCAATGCCTCCCGTCTACATCAGGTTCCACAGCGTCTGATTCCTGCCACCACCTGGCAGTTTCAAACACCCGGAATCCTTTCCGATGTTGACGGTCCATCTCCTGATCTGACACCACACCATAGCCCACCTCCGCCACACCTCGCAACTCTCCCCAAACAATCCACCCCCCCCTCCCCCCACCCCCACCCTCTCTCCCACCCTCTCCCCGCCACTCAATATCCAAACCCGGCTGACAGAACCCTTCCAATCCGATACCATCCAGTCCATGTCAGGCAGAACCACTCCATGACCCTTGTCGAAGTCTTGATTGCAGGCCTGATTGGGCTGGCTGCAGGCACTCTCGGGGGCCTTGCGGGCATTGGGGGGTCCATTGTCATGCTCCCGGGTCTGGCCATCCTCCTTGGCTTTAAAGACGAGTCCCACTCGACCCAGCACCTCTACATGGCCAGTGCCATGGCTGTCAATGTGCTTGTCTCAGCCCCAGCAGCCTGGCGACACAAAAAAGCCAATGCTCTCAGACCCGATCTCATCCGCATACTCCTGCCCGTCATGGCTTTCACCATCATCCTGGGCGTGCTGTTTTCCAACCGGATCGATGGCACATACCTCAGGCAAATACTGGCACTCTTCATTGCTGCCTACTGCATCATGAACATCCTCCGCGCCACAGGAACGCTCAAGCGACGCGATGATGCACAAGAACTCAACAAAGTTCACCGGCTGGCGGCTGTGGGCAGCGTCACAGGCTTTGTCGCTGGCCTCCTTGGCATCGGAGGCGGCATCCTCATGGTTCCCATGCTTCAGGTTCTTTGTCGCATACGCCTTAAAGCTGCTGTAGCAACCAGTTCCGCTGTCATGTGCCTGACTGCGACCATCGGCGCAACGATCAAAATCGCCACGCTCAATCAGCACGGCTTTGCTCCCATTGATGCCCTTTGGATCATCCTCGCCATGGGACCCACCGCTATCCTTGGAGGCACCATCGGCGCCAACCTCGTCCATATCCTCCCCCTCAACACCATGAGGCTGATCGTTTCTATTCTGCTTCTGCTTGCTGCGGTGAAGCTTTCGGGGTTGATCTGACATCTCCCGCACCCGCTGCTGGAAACGAGCCATGCGTTCGCTGGCGCAGCTCCGCACGAAGCTCCAGTCGCATCTGATCAACTTCCTCTCGCAAAACCTCAAGAGCTTTTGCTCCACCCAGTTCTTTGATCACTTCAGGAGGCATAGGTTTGCCATAGCGCACCGCAAGACGCTGCCCCCACATGTACGGCCTTGATCGCCCCCGAGGCCAGGCATCATGACACCCCTCAACCGCCACCGGAATCACCGGACACTCCGCCTTGCGAACCATGAGTGCAACGCCTCGTCGAAACTCTCCGACCGTGCCATCATGTGAACGCGTCCCCTCAGGAAAGATCAGCACCGCATGACCCGCTTTGAGCCGTTCTAAAACTTGCCGTATCGCAGCTGTATCTGAACCTTCTTCCTTAATCGGAATCGAGTTCACCGCTGTAATGATCCAGCCAAACCAGGCGGTCTCAAACAGCCCCGCCCGCGCGATAAAGTGTAAAGGCCGCTTCCAGATCCCCGTCCCCACCACAGGTGGGTCCAGTAGCGACTGATGATTGCAAGCCAGCAACACCGCGCCCTTCCTGGGCACATTCTCAACTCCATCATGGCGAACCCGATACAAAATCTTCAGCAAAAGCCAGAAACCTGGATGCAAGATGCGATAGATCGCTCGATTAAAGAGCGAAGGATGCACACCCTGATTCACCTTTCCATTTGCCTGATTCAACTTTTCTGTGCTGGTTCGAGACATGACCACACAGGGTAGCCAACTTCAGCACCCGCTGCGTCCTTCCCCACATCTTCATCTCATTCAGATTGAAATGCTTGACACATTGGTCTCAGATCGGGCCGATTTTTTCGCGAACATGCTGTTCGAGCCGGCTCAGAACCTCTTCAAACGAGAGATTTGATGTGTCCACCCGAAAGGCATCATCAGGGCAAATCAAAGGCCCCACCTCTCGCGTCGAATCCAGACCATCCCGCTGCTGAATCTCGCGGACCAGTTGCCCCAGATCCACATCTCGTCCCTGATCCGCCAGCTGGGCAGCTCGCCTTCTCGCACGAACCTCAGGTGATGCATCCAGAAAAAACTTCACATCGGCCTGCGGGAACGCCACCGACCCCTGATCACGCCCCTCTGTGACAAGCCTTGGATGCTGATTCCAGATAATGCGCTGTTTGCGAACCATGTGCTCACGAAGCGGAGCAATCGCTGCAACATCTGACACAATCCCCGTCACATCCGCATCTCGAATACGCCCATCAATCGGCTCAAACCAAGCCAGAATCGTCGGCGGCGTAGCCTTCCAGTCAAAGTGCAAATCTGCATCTGCAACAACTTCAACCGTGCGCTCAATGTCTTTCAAATCCAGATGCTTGTCGATCACCAGCGCCGCCGCAGCACGATACATCGCGCCCGTATCCAGAAAGTCCAGCCCAAGCCTTCTTGCAAGCTCTTGCGCTACAGACGACTTGCCCGTGCCCGCTGGGCCATCAATCGTAATGATGATCTTTTTTGATGGATGAGCCACAAAGAAAGGAACTCGCTTAGATCGCAACACACCTTCTTCGTGTGCTACTTGGTGTCTCGGTGCGGTTTGAGCCTTTGGCAAACTCATTTTTCCTGTTCAGCTTCTCGTTCGATGGCAGCCTCAATCGCCCGTTTGCTCCTGATGACTCCCTGTGTACCATCTCCCGTTCCACGATAGTCTATTGCAAGCGTCCCGTCGAATCCCACCGACCGCACACCCCCCACCAGAGGCTGAAGATCATACTGCTCATGCTCGAGCACCGTTTCATCAACAAACGCCTCAGGATCAGTCTTCTCCTTGGGATCAATCCCTACAAAACCCTTTGTAGATGCTGAAACTACAGAAGCATAAGGCGTCAACCTGCGGATATACGCCACCGGATCATCCTGCGTGCTGGCCGTCTCAAAGTCCGGAAATGTCCCTACACGAAACCCGCCAATTTTCTTGATCAGATCCGTCACCCGCTCTGGTCTGGCGGTCAAACCTTCACGAGGCGCGATCAACAGGTTCATATCCATCCCCTCCGCGATCTCTATCACCTTCTTGAGGCGATCGACAATCACTCCAAAAGCCTCATCCGAATCAGGAGCCTTGATGCTGATCGCTGCTGCGGGACACCCCAACAAATATGCTGCCCTGATAACCTTTTCCAGCCTTTCCAGTGCAGGCCCCGAAACACTCGCCTTGCTCGACAAAGACAAAGGCGTATTCTCCGTCAGCAGCAAACACGCACATGCCGCCCGATCCGCAGCCGATCTCAATGCCTCAAGCTGCCCGCGACCCGCTCCTTTAAGCAGATCCGTCGACAGATTCAGCCCATGAAGCCCCAGCACCTCGCGTGTAAAACCTGGCAGATCCTCAAGTGACATCCGCGCATGACCGCGTGCTCTGAGTGACGACCGCAAGGATGCTGCATTAAGTGTCAATAGCATGGGCCATGAATGTAGCGACTTTGCTCCATGATTGCCAGTCCCCCACCCCCTCCACACCCCCCACCCACACCAACTCCCCCCCTTCACAACCCACACTCGACTCATGCAGGTCACTATTCTGCCCCCCAGCCCAACCTGAATAGCCCGTCACATACATTCATGCACAAACTCTTCATCCACAGCCACCGCCCCGGGCGTAATCACCCGCGCATACACCCGGCTCCGACCTGGAAACGCACCTTGCTCAATCAATCCGATCTGTCCCCCCGCAAAGGACTCTCGAATCGTCGAGCAAGGCTTGGCAAATGACACAATCTCAAGCACCACTCCCGAATCAAACACAAAGCGATCACCAGGAGCCACCGTTGACCACACAAGCCCGTCAATCGTCAGATTCTCACCCGTAGACCCAGGTTCAATCGGATGCCCCTCGGCCCGCAACTCCTCAATTACATCTAGACCAAACAGACACACCGCACGCTCAGGCCCGCCATGATGCTTCTTGTCATTCTGATCATCCCCTGTCAGCCCCCCACTTTCAATCTTCACCCGGTCAATAGCCCGTTTGGGCACACCCCCTTGTGAAACTCCAATCCGGACAACCCTGCCAGTACGCCTATTTTGCAACTTAGTCATGCCTCATTGTTGGAACCATCTTCACCTTCAACAACCCATGGGATGTCATCAACTCGCCACGCGCTGCCGCAGCTCAGACACACCACACACCCGTCATCATCCTGCTCTAGCCCCGCCAGCCTGCTGACACACACCGGGCACAATCCTTGGCGAACCATCACCCGTGCCACCTTCACAGCTCTGAGAAATACATCTCCCCGAAGCTGCATCACCACGCCCAGAAGAAATATGACCGATCCAATAAACCAGAGCACAATCGTTCCAATCAACATCTCCTCTTCCAGCATCACATACCCTATTAATCCAAATAAAGATGCGATCCCCATCATGAATAACGCCAGCAGCACTCTGAATATCCTGCCGATCTTTCTGAGTTTTCGTATAATCGATTTTCGTAACTCTGGGCTGAGCGTTTCTCGCTGCTGTTTGCTCAGCACAACCAGACGCGAATCAACCGTCAGCACAAATCTGCTTCGCGCATCAGTGGTTGTTCGATTAACCTCCGACGCAACCATAAATACATTTCGTAACACCCACCCAGGTTTTCGTGTCGCAACTTCATCCGACTCTTCCCAGTACGCACTGGTCACTCGGCTCGCCCGCCATGCTGATCCACACTCCGTACAGACAATGCACCCATCATCCTGAACCCCAAGCCCTCGGAGTGAGTATCCACATGTTCCACAGATTCCCTCCGCCACCATCGTCGCAGCCACTTTCTTGCGTGCCCGCCTCACCGCGTACCGTCGCAACAAATAGCCACTCATAATTATCCCGCCCCAGAAAACAATGGGAGGAAAGATCATGAAGAATCGCCCGGATCCAAACAAGCCTGCTCCAGAAAGCCCGCTCACTACGACCCAGTAAACAATAATCCACATAGTAAAATACGAAACACCAACCAGAAGATTGTCAGGCGTGATTCGCCGGGATTCATGTCGAATCGCAATCTTCAGCCGCTTATGTAGCCGCATGAGCTCTTCGCGATTCTGCTCGTCAGTCTCAAGAAGCTGGCGTTTGGTCATGCTGCCAAACCGCACCCGCTCCTTGCGATCATCAAATAACTTTGTAGAAAAACCGTGTTCCATGACAGCACCATAGCACATTGATACTCTGCTCACAGATACACTGGCATCCCCAAAGGCGAGTTGCTGCAATCAATTATCGCTTTGCAATCCTGAATCACACTCTTAGCTCGACTGCAATAGTTCGCGAGGTTTCATCCGGTTCAACCGAAGCATCGCAGGCGTCGCAGCTGCAATCGTCATCATAAATACGATCCCCCATCCCGCTGTAATCGCCCCCATCGGCAGCCGAAACCCGAGGAGCAACCCCAGCAACAACTCATACATCCGCCGTGCTGCATACGCACCCTGAAACCCCATCAGCGTACCCAGCACACACGCCACCAGTGCAATCACAATTGTCTCGCCCAGCACCAGCCGAACCAGCATCCCCTGCTGCGCACCAATCGCCCTGAGCACTCCAAACTCATACCGCCTTGCATCGATCCCCGCAACGATCAAGTTCGCCACTCCAAAGCACGCCACCAGCATCGCAGCCATCGCCACCGCACTAAAAACATACAGCGTCCCCCCGATAAACCCCTTGATCTCCTTCTTTATCCGCCGACCCGATCCTGCATCCAGAATCCCCGCATCAAACAGCTCTCTCCGAATCCGATCCACCGCCGCTTCATCATCCACACCTTCTTTAAAATCAATCTGAATCAGATGAATCGCCTCGCTGGCAAACTTTTCCTTCAGATCCTTGCGTGATCCAAACACCGCGTGCAACGACTGCTGTGTGTAATCTTCACCAATATTAAAAAACTTGGATATAATATCAAGCCCCGGACTCGTCACCACACCCACAACCTCAAACTTGTATTCCTTCTCATCATGGCGAGCGGTAAATGTATCTCCAACCCCTAGCCCTCGCGCAACCAGAAACTCACGAGCCACGATCACCGCCCCGCCTTGCTTGAGCCTCTTGATTGCCTCCTCAGGCTCTCCCTGCACCCAGGTCAGTTGCGTCATGCCAAAGAAACGGTCAGGCTCGAACGCCATGAATGTCGTGTTGTATTTCTGCAGTGCCTTCACACCAAACGCATCGGTCTCTATCTGATGAAGTGTGATCGCGCAGGTGTTTTCAATGATGTCGTCCATCGCGTCCAGCCTCTGCTGGCTCTCTTCGGTAAGCGCAATCCCACTGACAAACCCGTCTGGAAAC
The DNA here is from genome assembly GCA_029260555.1 of Phycisphaerales bacterium. Lineage (GTDB taxonomy): Bacteria > Planctomycetota > Phycisphaerae > Phycisphaerales > UBA1924 > JAJDCZ01. The sequence goes on along the minus strand of JAJDCZ010000021.1, from coordinate 40,261 downwards.
TCCATTTTGTCCAGCCAGTCACGCATCACCGACCCGCCCGTCGTCCAGAGCGAAATCATCAGCGCAAGCCCGCCCATCATCGCGCCCGCTGTAAAACCATGTCGATAAGGCGTCGCAGCAATCGTCCGATCAAGCACACCCGGAGGCAACCTCATCACCCGTGAAAGCACCGGCGAAATCGCCCACGAAACAAACACCACCAAAGGCACGCCCAGCAAAAAATATCCCACAAATAACGCTGGCAAACCCACCGTCGCATAGGCCCAGAAGACCACCTGTCCATCACGAGGCAAAGTCACAACCGCCAGCTGAAAGAGTGCCCCCGCCAGCCCGACAATCAAAACCACAACTACCCCGCGCCGGCTCACCTGCTCTGCCTGTGATGCCATCGCACGAAGCGGGCTGGTTCGAGCTGCACGCCACGCGGGCCATGATGCACCCAGCACGCCCGAAACCACCGACCCGATCACTGCTGCGATCAGATGTCCCGCCGGTATGCTCAGCCCCGTCGGCAGTGCTTCACTAAATATCATCACAATCGCTGCAGAAAACCCCACACCCAAAGGCACACCCACACCCGCTCCCATCGCCCCCACCAGAAAACCCACAAACAACTGCGACCATGCAAGCTGCTTGCGCGTACCTCCAATACACCGGATCATCGCAAGCTCTCGCTGGCGTTCAGCAACATTCGTCGTCAGCCCCGTCATAATTATAAACGAAGCTGAAAGAAACGAAAGCACCGTTGCCAGAATGAACCCCATCTCGCTTGAGCGCATGTTTTTGTCAAGCCCTGAAGTCACACGCTCTGTCGTCTGCAAAAGCACGCTCTTGTCAAGCTCGCCCTTGTGCGCATCAACCACCGCCTGAGGCTCAAATCCTTCCGCCAATATAAGATCAATCTCAGTGATCTGCCCCGCCTTGCCCGCAATCTTCTGTAACCCACCCACCGTCATATAACATTGAGGCCTGCCCCCCAAAGGCGGCGGCTTTACAATCCCCACGACCCTCAACCTGACCCGTGCCCGCAGCAACCTGCGAACCTCAATCGTATCTCCCACCCGCACACGCTGTTCAAGATTCCATCTGTTCGCTTCACGCACCGAAACAGATTCAAAACCACCGCCCACCTCCCCATCCGCCCCACTCGCAGCCTGACCTGCAATCTGCCCAGCATCCGGTCCCGTTGACTCATTAATCTCCCGCCCCGTCAGTCTCTGCACCAGCAGCTCATCGATCAGCACTTCGTCATCCGCCATCGGCAGCCGACCTTCAACGATCCTGATATCCCGCAATGACCCTTCATACTCAGGATCAATGCCGTTACTAAGCACCGCAGCATAAAGCAGCTGTGATTTCTTTTTTAATGAACCCTCACCCCCGCTGCCCCCCGTCTTCTCCTTCACCCACACATCTCGCTCAATGCTCATCGGGAGCGAATATTGAAACCGCCCCACCGCAGCCTTGATCTCAGGCCAACTGCTGGCAACCGCAAGCCAGTCATCTGAAAACATCCCCCCCGAACCCGCAGGTCTGATGCGAAGCTCCGCCCGGCCCACCGTCGCTTCCAGCCGGTGCTCTATCGCCAGATTCACCGATGCCATCGCACTCGCCACCGCTGCGATCAACCCCGCAGACATCGCCACTGCCCCCACCAACAGCGCAGTACGCTTAGGCCTGGCAAATAAACTGTTGGTAGCTAGTCGCAACGCCGCCAGCATCAAGACCCTCCGTTTGAATCTCCCCCGTCATTTTCCCATCCTGAAGCACATGTATCGTCTTGCAATGCATCGCTGCTGTTGGTTCATGCGTCACCATCAACACAGTAATCTCATGTTCTAACGCCAGTTCGCCAAGCAAACCCCAAAGCCGATCGCTCGTCGCTGAATCCAGATTACCCGTAGGCTCATCCGCCAGCACCAGAGGCGGCCCAAACAACAGCGCCCTCGCAATTGCAACCCGCTGCTGCTCTCCACCTGACAACGCCTGTGGCCGATGCTCCTGCCGATCCTGAAGTCCAAGTCGCTCCAGTAACGACAAACTGCGCTCACGCAGACTCGCCATCGACTCACCCGCCAGCACACCTGGCAACTCAACATTCTCCCTGGCACTGAGCGTCGGAATCAGGTTAAACTGCTGAAAGATAATCCCGATCTTCCTGCGACGAAACTCCGTTGCATCCTTCTCAGACAGATCATGCACCGAGTCGCCACCGATGATAATCTCGCCCTTGTCAGGCCGATCCAGCGTCGCCAGAAGATGCAAAAGCGTTGACTTGCCGCTCCCGGACTGACCCATGATGGCGTAAAAACCAGGTTCCTGGATATTCAGGTTTACGCCGCGCAGCGCCGTTACCGTTCGCTCACCCAGCGTATACGACTTATGAACATTGGTACATCGAATCATGGTCGTGCTGCTGGTAGGATTCGGATTCCGGATTCATTACTTTCAACGAACAAAGACTCTCTGCATACACATCTGATTCACTCAAAGTTCACAAAGTAAGCCTCATAACCAAGCTTGTACCTGCTTTGCATCAGTCAGTTGCCACAGGACTTTTCATACGCCTCTGCATCCATCAACCCATCCATCCCTGCTGCATCACTCACACGAATCTTGATCAGCCAGCCCGCTTCAAATGGATCGCTGTTAAGCAGTTCAGGGCTGTCCTCAAGTTCGCCATTGACTTCGATGACTTCACCGCCCACAACGCAATACACATCCGAGGTGGTCTTGACAGACTCTACTTCCCCAACATTTCCACCAGCCTCAACCGCCGAACCCACATCGTTCATCTGCACATATGTGATATCCGTCAACTCGTCCACAGCAAACTGCGTCAGCCCCAGCGTCAAAACATCCCCGTCCAGCTTGTGCCACTCGTGCGTCTCAGCATACTTTCGATCCGTAGGCGTCTGCATCAATCAAGCTCCCATCACATTCATTCACTTAACTCAGCTACACAAACCACAATGCTCAAGGCTACAACAGCACAGCCCGCTCGGAAATCGGACTGCATCGTAGGCCCATCAGCCCTCACACGACCCCCCCTCCTCTCCCCCTCATCCCATTCCCCACCCCACAATCACTTCTCCAGCAACTCGCGTGTGAACCGCTCTGCCTCTGCTGCAACATCCCCTCCATCTTGCCCCACACGCGTCAGTCTGCTCACCAGCGCACTCCCCACAATCGCAGCATCAGCATGAGCCACCACTGCGCGCACATGCTCAGCGCTGGAAATCCCAAAGCCACATGCGATCGGCAATTCCGTCAGCTGCCGCAGCCTCCCCACCGACGCTTCAATCTCAGGCGACTCCTCCTGCTGTCCCGTGATTCCCGCCCGCGCCAGCAAATACACAAAACCCGTGCACGAATCTACAATCCGCTGGGCACGATCATCTGGCGTGTAAGGCCCAACCAGAAAACTCAACGACAATCCACGCTCTGCACATTCATCCACCAGCCACCCCCCCTGCTCCGGCGGAATGTCAGGCACAATCAGTCCATCAAACCCCGCAGCTTCAGCCCGCTCAACAAAACCATGCCCCTTCGCTCGCGCTTCATCATCTGACATCCGCGACACAATCGAAACCGACACCATCGCCACCAGCCCCAGCTCAGTCCTGGGCCGCACCGCTTTCACCTGCTCGAAGATCAACTCAGGTGTCACCCCCATCTCCAATGCCCCCTGCATCGCAGCTGCAATCGTCGGCCCATCAGCAATCGGATCACTGAACGGCACCCCCACCTCAACAATCCGTGCCCCACCCCTCTCAAGCCCCAGCAACAACTCAGGCAATACATCCGCCCCAGGATGACCGCCACAAACAAAAGGCATCACCGTCTTCTGACCTTGCTGCTTCAGGTCACTCAAAATCTCACACACTCTGGACATGCCTGATCCTGCCTGGATTCGTCTACCCAATGATATCGTTCAACTCTGCAAGTTCTGCTGTTAAAACCTCAGGCCCATCCTCAGCAATGTACACATCATGCTCATAATGCACACTCATTGAACCATCCGCTGTATACACGGGCCACTGATTGGATCGCTGCTCTGTATTACCCGTCCCCACCGCGATCATCGGCTCAAGCGCCACCAGCGTGCCCGGCAACACCGACTTGTGCGCATCGGGCCATGTATATCGGCTCATCGCCGATGGCACCACATTGGAAACAAACGGCGCTGCATGCAGACTTCGCCCATACCCATGCCCCCCTAGATTCCTCACCAGATGAAACCCACACTCACCCTCGACATAATCCTGCACAGCCCGTGCCCAATCTATCCACTCCCCGCCCGGTTTCAGTGCTGCGATACCTCGATTGATCGATTCCTTGCCACAATCTGTCAGTGCCTTCACTTCAGGCGACATCTCCCCAAACGAATAGGTCCACGCTGCATCCCCCACCCAGCCTCGGTACATCACCCCGATATCAATCTTCAGCAGATCCCCCTCAACCATCGGCTCGGTGTGATACCCCGCTGTCCCATGCACCACACAGTCATTGAGCGACAAACAGGCATGAGATGGAAACGGCGGCACACGCCCCGCACGATAATGCAAAAAACACGATCGACACCCAAGCTCGTCAAGCGCCCTGGCAACAAACGCATCAATATTCGCCAATGTCAGACCCGTTTGCAGAAACTTTGCCAGCTTCTGATGCGTCTGCACCACCTTCATCGCAGAATCTCGTGCTGCTGGAAGATCCACCTTTGGCTGTCGATTGGGTTTACTCATTGCCACGATCGTAGCGGCCCACAATCCTGCTCGCTTTGACCATCGCCACCCACCCTCCAACCATTTCCCATGCCCAGACCCGCACACAACTCAACAAATCCCCCGGATCGATCCAGAATCTGCACCGAACAGCGCAACTCACAATCCATAAACCTGCACCAGCTTGATGCAGCCCAGTGCGTCCAACTCATCCAGAACGAAGATCAGGCGGTCTTCAAAGCCATGCAAACCGCCCGCCAGGATCTGACCCAACTCATCAAGGCCATCGAACCCGGCTTTGTCAAAGGCGGCAGAGTCATATACATCGGTGCTGGAACCTCAGGCCGACTCGGCGTGCTCGATGCTTCTGAAGCACCCCCAACCTTCCAGGTCCCGCCTGATCGCATCATCGGCATCATCGCAGGCGGCGACCCAGCCCTCCGCGCCTCCAGTGAAGGCCTCGAAGATGACCCAGATGGCGCTATCGATCAGCTCACAACACTCAAACTGACCCAGAACGATGCGGTCATCGGCATCGCCGCTGGAGGCACCACACCCTTCGTTCTCGGCGCTTTGAAACACGCAGCAAGTCTCTCCTCCACACCTGTCACAGCATTAATCACCTGCTCGAACATCGCAAAACCTGAAGGGGTGGGTCATCTTGTGGTGTTACCAACCGGGCCTGAAGTGTTGACAGGTTCAACGCGCATGAAAGCTGCCACCGCGACCAAACTTGCACTCAACACCATCTCGACAACGCTGATGATCCGTTCAGGCAAGGTCTATGAGAATCTCATGGTCGATCTTCGCGCAACCAATGACAAACTCACGGATCGAGCTGGGCGAATCATCATGACGCTGACCGGTTTGGGTCGTGCAGAGGCACTGGAACTGCTGAATCATGCCCAAGGCCAAGTCAAAGTCGCCATCCTCATGCACAAAAACAACACGGGCTATGACCATGCTGTGCAGATTCTGAGCTGTTGTGAAGGCCGACTCGACCGTGCACTGGATTCAACAGACTGAAACCGGCATTTTTCTGCATGTCAGGGATCAATCCACTTCGGAGATGGCAGGAATGTGTACCGATCCGTCGTATTCACCTGACCCGGAGGCACCAGAGCGCGAAGTTCTGCGTGCATGTCCACACAGATCAGATTGGCTTCGATCTGTTTGCTTGTGAACCAGTATTGTTCACGATGGTTGAGTTGTGAGCCTCCATCGTCATAGTTGTAGATCGGGTGGGTTGCCAGCACCCAGGTTTTGTCAGGTTGAACCACAAAGGGCATTTTGCCGCCTCTTTCAGGCACAAGCGTTGGATAATCATCGCCGAACGGGTTGGTATCCAAAGCGTGGTCATTGAGCGTATAGCTGGACCCGATCAGGTCGTACATTGAGTCTGCGCGTTCAAAGCCTGGCACGCCCAGATTCTCGCCACCCTTGTCTATGGGAGACTTGAATGCTTCGAGTTCGATCGTTTCGTTTGAATCATCTGGTGGAACATCCTGGCTGATCACATACGCATTCAAAGGCCGGCGCTCAGCACCATATTCATTGATCCCTAGAAACGGCAATTGACCTTTCTTGCCGCCAAACAAAGCGCCAACAATCGTAGGATTGCCATCAAAACCTTGTGCTGTCTGTTGGGGGAGCGTTTCGTCGTGATCGTTGAGGTAAAGTGTGAGCCCGACGCCGAGTTGTTGCAATCGGGTGCCACAGACCAGCACTTTGGCTTGCTTTCGGGCAGCGCCAAGGCTTGGCAGCAGGATGCCGATGAGCAAAGCGATGATGGCGATGACCACGAGTAGTTCGATAAGTGTAAATCCCCGTCGTTTCATGGCCTGATCGTACTCCAAGACACATCTTCCTGCAGAAAATAGCGTACTCGGACACCTGTTTTAGCTTGTCTGGAGCTGTCCGGGTTCTATACTGGTCTGTCGGCCTCGGCTCGGAGGTTGACCCCGCGCATCGATGCATAGTGCAGCATGTGGGGGTTTGTATTATTTTAGAAACTCAGCCCAGCTTTGACCTGGGCAAAACAAGCGCCGATGCGCAGCATCAGGGCGATGGTTGATTGTCATCCAACGCCTGTCGAGCACGATCTGCACCGGTGGCTGCAATGAAAGAGGCATGTCATGGCCAACACACTTGTTCAGGATCTTATCGAGGCGGGTATCCACTTCGGCCAGCGGTCGAGTAGCTGGAACCCCAAGATGCAACGCTACATCTACGCCAAACGCAATGGCATCCACATCATCGATATCAAGGAAACCGTCAAAGGTCTCCTCCTTGCCAAACGATTCGTTGCCAAAACCGTTGCTGATGGAAAAGATGTCTGCTTCGTAGGCACCAAACGCCAGGCCAAAGCTGTCCTGGAAGAACGCGTACGCGATGTCAAAATGCACTATGTCACCGAACGCTGGCTCGGCGGCATGCTCACCAACTTCCGCACCATCCGCTCTCGCCTGAAAAGGCTTGAAGAGCTTGAAGCCATCGAGGCTGATGATAACTTTGCCAGCTATTCCAAGAAGATGGAAAGTCAGCTTCGCCGGGAAATGCGCAAAATCAAGCGAAATCTTGATGGCGTTCGCAATATGAACAAGGTGCCGGGCGTGATGATCATCGTCGATGTCGCCCGTGAAATGACCGCTCTTAAAGAAGCTCGCAAGCTGGGCATCCCCACCATCTGCCTGATCGATACCGATGGCGACCCGGCACTGGCAGATATCCCCATCCCGGGCAATGATGATTCGATGCGCTCGATTGATGTGATTATCAAGGAGCTTTGCAAATCCATCACCGAAGGCAAGCAGCAACGCAAGCCTGAGCCAGGCCGAGATGAATCCGCTGCTGGCGAAGAGTCTGGTGAAGATCGCCCGCGCCGATCCCGACGCGCTCAGTATCGTTCTGACGAACCCGCTGAGGCTCCTGCGGCTGCGGCTGACTCAGAAAGCCAGGCACCTGATACCAGTTCGACTGCCGATGCTGTTGCCAGCCCAGCTGAATAACACCACTTCAAGCGTCTGAACGCTTTAGCTGATTTTGTGACAAGGACAATCATCACCCAAGGTACCCGGAGTTGGTTTGAAGCATGCTCTGGATCGTGACCACCAATCCCCACATGATGGGCGGAGAATGAATATGGCTGAGATCAGTGCCAAGGATGTAATGGCCCTGCGTAACTCGACGGGGCTTCCCATGATGGCTTGCAAAAAAGCACTCCAGGAAACCACAGGGGATCTGGAAGCTGCTGAGGAGTACCTCCGCAAGCAGCTCAAAGGCAAGATGGAAAAACGCATGGACCGGGCTGCGGGCGAGGGACGAATCGCCATTGCTGCCAATGAAACCTCAGGCTCAGCGGTGATCCTCGAACTTCGTGCAGAAACAGATTTTACTGCCAAGAATGAAAACTTTGTCAACGCGACCAACGCACTGGCAGAGATGGGGCTTCAGGCCAATGCGGGTGCTTTTACTGCCACCGATGAAATGACCGCCATGATCGAGGAACTTCGCATCACCACGGGTGAGAACATCACCTTTGGTCGCGGGCACAAACTCGTTGGCGAGACCGGCACCACCGCTTACGGGCAATACATCCATCACGATGGTAAGACCGGCGTGCTCATCCAGGCGACCGGTTCGATCAGCGACGACATGCTACGCAAGATTTGCATGCACATCACCGCAGCCTTTCCAAGGCCTCTGGGCATCTCTGCTGATGACATCCCTGCTGATCTGGTCGAAAAAGAAAAAGCTTTCCGCAAGCAGCAGGCTATTGAATCCGGCAAGCCCGCGGAGATTGCTGACATGATCGTCGAAGGCGGCATGCGCAAGTTCTACGAAGAAGTCGCACTGCTCGAGCAGAACTTCGTCGTCGAACCTGACAAGAAGATCAAGGACATCATCGGATCTGATGCAACAATCGAAGCCTTCTTCCGCTGGGAAGTCGGCGAAGACGCCAGCTAACCCTAACGATATTATACAACTTTGACCAAAGGGACCGATTCGATCGGTCCCTTTTTCCTATTCTGTGCAAACTTTGTACTTTCTGCCATTCCCTGACGCTTTGATGACCAGACATGGTGTGGAGAGGGGGCAGAAATGTCTCTGATATTGGTCTATTTCGTAAAGATGTTCATGATTCTGGAAGAATCTGCGATCCTGGTGGTTCATTCATTCTGATACGATGTTTTTTTGTCAGATCAGCTCATACTCAACGGAGACAATGCACCATGGATTCGATTTCCAGACGACAGGCTCTTTCGATCGCAGCGGTTGGTTCAGTGGCAGGTTTGGCAGGCGTCACCCGAGGGGCTTCTGCCTCCACGCAACTTGAGCCACTGGGCTGGGATGAAGCCTCTAGCCAATACTCGCTGCCTGCGCTGCCTTATGCCTATGACGCTCTTGAGCCAGCCATTGATGCCCAGACCATGCGCCTGCACCACGACAAGCATCACGCGGGGTATGTCAAAGGCTTGAACAAGGCTCTGAAGGAAATACAGAAGATTCGTGCTGGTGAGAGTGATGCGACACTCACCAAGCACTGGATGAGGCAGCTCGCATTCCATGGCTGTGGGCATGTCAACCATACCCTGTTCTGGCAAAGCATGACCCCCACAGCTCAAGGCGGGGGTGGAGAGCCTGATGGAGCGCTGGCACATGCGATTCATGCAAGCTTTGGTTCGTTTAAGGCCTTTGAAGACGAGTTTTTCGCAGCAGCAGCATCGGTTGAGGGGTCAGGATGGGCCTGGCTTGTCCATGAGCCGGTATCCAGACGGCTGCTGGTCGTCCAGATGGAAAAACATCAGAATCAGGCATTTGCCGGGACTCAGCCTCTCATGGGCATCGATGTCTGGGAGCACGCCTACTACCTGAAATACCAGAACCAGCGCAAAGCCTACATCAAGGCTTTCTCCAACATCATCAACTGGAACGGTGTGGGCAAACGATACGAAGCACTGATCAACCAGCCTTGAGTATGAGGAGTATGAGGGGGGCAAGGGTGAGGATCATGGAAGGGGGTCATGGGAGGGGGGGATGGGAGGGGGGGGTGGTACGGGTTGTAGGGTTTTTGCAGCATTTGACGATTTTTTGATCAAAGAGCTGGCACCAGTAAAAAGCTGTGGCATATTGCAGGTGTCTTGTCTCTCCCCTATGGCCTGACTACGGGCGGAAACACCAGTGGTTGGGTTTGAAAATCCGAATATTGACGAAAAGCGAGCTCAATGAGGCTCGCTTTTTGTTTTTTGCCTCCCGCCACCCACCCCATACACGCACTTTCAGATACTGAGTTGCGTCGTCCATAGACGGACAGGCCGAATATTGTCCGAAATTTGAGCAAATTTGCCAAGTGATACAGCCGTCATGGGCGTTACAGGCCGATTTAATCAGAAAATTGAAATAATCTGCACAAATGGCTGGCATCTGTAAAAAGCTGTGGCATATTCAACAGGTCTTGTCTCTCTCCTATGGCCTGACTGCGGGCGGAAACACCAGTGGTTGGGTTTGAAAATCCGAACTTTGACGCGAAGCGGGCTCAGGGAGGCTCGCTTTTCGGTTTTTTGCCACCCCCCCACCCCCACTCCCCACTCCCCACCCTCCCCACCCTTCTGCCAACCTCATCAATGCAGAATTTGGATAAAGCCTCATTCCAAGGCTCATACTGCGCTCTGATGTGATATGAATCGACCGCTTTTGGCAGGGTGATGCCCTGCCCTGGCTGCATGAGATGGAGTTTGGTGTTATTCCACTTTCCAGCATGCGACTTGATGACCATCGCCTTTGGATTCCAGCGATGGTCGATCTGTCTTGCAGCGGTCTTCAGCGATCGGGCAACGACCCACAAACGGGCAGCCCTGAGGCAGGTTGAAGGGACTGGGTACATCGCCCTGCAGAACAGTGAGTGGATGGCGATCATCCGGATCATCAATAGGATTGGCACCAAGCAGAGCCTGAGTGTACGGGTGGCTTGCACGGTCGTGGAGGACTTCAGCAGGGAGCATCTCGACGACGAATCCAAGGTACATCACCATGATGCGATCACAGAAGTGCTGAACAACTTTGAGGTCGTGCGAGATAAACAGGATGGTTAAACCAAACTCCTCGCGAAGATCCATCATCAGATTGAGAACCTGAGCCTGGATGGAGACATCCAGAGCTGAGACGGGTTCGTCTGCAACGATAAACTCGGGCTTGAGTGCCAGGGCGCGAGCGATGCCGATGCGTTGGCGCTGGCCGCCGGAGAACTCATGGGGGAACTTTTCGCGGGAGTCTGCTCTGAGGCCGACCTTGGTGATGAGCGCCTGGATGTAGTCGTTCATCTGGTTGGCGGGGATGATATTGTGAAAACGGATGGCTTCTTTGAGCAGGGCGTTGATGGTGAGCCGGGGATTGAGCGATGAATAGGGATCCTGAAAGATGATCTGCATGCGTCTGCGATAAGGCATCATTTCCTTGTGCGAAAGGTTTGTGATGACTTTGCTGTCGTATTCGATTGAGCCTGAGGTTGAGTTGATGAGTCTGATGACGGCTTTGCCAAGTGTGGACTTGCCACAGCCAGATTCGCCGACGACACCAAAGGTTTCGCCCTTGGCGATCTCAAAGCTGACGCCATTGACTGCGTTGACTTTTTTGACAACGCGATTGAGCACCCCGCCATGCACGGGAAACTGTTTGACGAGATTTTGAACCTTGAGCAGGGACATTTATGCATTCTCCCTGACAGGAGCGTTGTTGACTGTGATGGGTGTATGGCAGCGCACGCTACGATTGTTCTCATCGGTGATCAGATCCGGCTCCAGCTCGATGCAGTGATCTGTAGCGATAGAACAGCGATCCTGAAAACGACAACCCTTGGGCAGTTCCCACAAGCTGGGCACGATGCCTTCGATAGCGGGAAGCCGGGCACTTTTTACCCTGGTTTTTGCTGCCTTGGGGATCGATTCGAGCAAGGCTTTGGTGTATGGGTGGCGAGGGGTGTGGAACAGGTCGTAAACCGAGGCTGATTCAATCACCCGTCCCGCATACATCACCTGAACCCGATCACATACCTGGGCAACCACGCCAAGGTCGTGTGTAATCAGAATGATTGCGGTGTCAAGCTTTTCTTTGAGCCCGTTCATCAGATCAAGAATCTGAGCCTGAATCGTGACATCAAGCGCAGTCGTAGGCTCATCTGCAATGAGTACATCTGGCTCGCAGCACAGGGCCATGGCGATCATGACGCGTTGCCTCATGCCGCCGGAGAGTTGATGAGGGTATTCATTGATGCGCTGCTCAGGATTGGGAATCTCCACCAGGCGGAGCATCTCGATGGAGCGTTCGCGGCGTTGGGACCGGCTGAGTTTGGTGTGATATTTGAGAGCTTCATCGATCTGCCAGCCAACGGTGAACACCGGGTTGAGCGAGGTCATGGGCTCCTGAAAGATCATGGCGATGCGATTGCCCCGGACCTTGCGCATCTGCCCATTGCTGGTGGTTGCCAGGTTGATCCCCTCGAACTCCATGGAGCTTTTTTCATCGATGATGGTGATGTGCTCGGGGAGCAGCCTCATGATGGATTTGCTGGTGACGGTTTTGCCACAGCCTGACTCGCCGACGATGCCGAGCGTTTCACCGGGGTAAACATCAAAGGAGACATCATCGATTGCGGTGACGATGCCTCGATCGGTGCGAAAACGCGTGGTGAGGTTTCTGATCTTGAGGATCGGCTCTTGGCGAGTTGTGGTTTTTGTATCGGTCATAAAGTAAGTTGTTTGTCAGACATGCTTGGGATCAAAGGCATCCTGGAGGGCATCAGAAACGATATTGAACGCCAGCACCAGGCCGAACATGAACAGGGTTGCGGTGAGAACTTCCCAGAAGAAGAACGAGGAAACATCGTCCTTGGCGTGAGCGATCATGATGCCCCAGCTGGGCTGACCTTTAACGCCGAGCCCCAGGAAGCTGAGAATCACTTCGCTCTTGATTGCACCAATGAAACCAAGCGAGAAGTTGATGAACATGATGTGCAGCGTGTTGGGAATGATGTGCTTGATGAGGATGTACGACTTGCCAAACCCGATTGAAGTGGCAGCCTGGACATACTCAAGCTCTTTTATCTTCATGACCTCGCCGCGAACGACACGGCAGGTGCCAATCCAGAAGGTCAGACAGAACGCTGTATAGACCGGTACAAGTGCAAGCCCCGGCTTTTGAGCATCGTCGAAGATGGTGCCACGGAATGCCACGATCAACACTGCCATGAGCACGAGGTACGGGATCGAAGACAGTGTTGAGACCAGCCACATGACAGCGTTATCAACCCACCCGCCATAGAACGCTGCTGCAGCACCAAGGAAGCTGCCAAGAAACACGGATATCAGCGAAACGATCAGACCAATTTGAAAGGCGATCTTGACTGAATACAAGCCTTTCATGGCGATGGAAGCGCCTTTGGCATCTGTCCCCAGACTCAGGCGAAGTTTGTAGATAGTGCCTGACATGCCCTTGGGGATGGGCTGAATCTGAAGCATCTTGGCTTCAACTATATCAATGAGTGAATCCAGCTCCGGCATAATGGATGCAAGCTCAACCTGCATTTGCTTTTGCTCGTCTTTGAGAGCTGAGATATCCTCCGCAGACGCCCCCTCAGATTTCATTTCATGAAGTTCTTCGCTGATCGCGACGAGTTCGTCAGCCAGATCCTCTACTTCAAGCTGAGCATCGCCGGTGTTGTCGTATGCTTGGCGAGCTGAAACAACAAGGGTTGAATACTCGTCAAACAGCATCTCATCAGGCACTTGGCGCTCAAAGAGTGACAGTTCATTGAGCATTCTGCGTTGTTCTTCGGGTGTTGAGTCCGCACCTCGCCTGGCAACGCTTTCCATCGCTTTAAGTCGAAGATCCACAGCCTGAAGTCGCAGCTCTCGCGAAGGCTGCTGCAAAAACCCGGGCATGCGTTCCACACCTACGCGATTTGTGACATCGTCAAGCGAGATGGCCCCGGCAAACACCACCAGAGCAACCAGGGCATAGACACTGATAACGCCCAGGGATGCGATAGCCATTTTGCTGCGCAGGAACTTGCGTACGCCTCGTGATTTGAAAAACTTTTTGATCATGAGAGCCTGACCCTCGGATCAACCAGTGCATAAAGCACATCCGTGAGAATGATGGTGAGAATAAAGATCGCTGCCAGAACCGCGACGAAAGCCTGAATGACCGGGAAGTCATAGGCATTGAGTGCCATGATGAGTTCGCGGCCCATGCCGGGGATGTTGAAGTACATCTCAAGCAGAATCGAACCAGTGATGAGAAACGGGAGCGTTGACATGATCCGCGTGATGATGGGAATCATGGCATTTTTGAGCATATGGACGAACATGATTTTGTGCTGGGAAGAACCCTTGGCGGTCGCGGTGACGATGTAGTCTTTATTGCACTCTTCGACCATGACAGCCCGGTAGAAACGAGTGTCATAACCCAGCGACACGATCACGCCGACCATGACGGGCAACATGCAATAGGTCACCCAGGTTGAGATTGACAGGAACAGGCCTGTTGATTCGCCACCGGGACCTTTTTTGACACCGAACCAGTTTTCGTAGCCTTCGATGGCAAAGGGGCTGTTGGCCGGGAGGGCCGCTCCAAAGAACTGGCCGAAGATGATGTAGACCAGATAGCTGACGCTCATGCCCAAGACCGCGATGATGACGAGCGTGCGATCCACTGAACGCCCGCGGTAGTACGCGGAGATCAAGCCGATGACAATGGCGATCATGGCGCTGGTAAAGAGCGTGGGGATGGTGATGGACATGCTGGGAGGGATTGCTTTGAAGAGGATGTCCTTGACGGGTCTACCCTTTTGGCTCCAGCTGGTTTCAGTAAAGTTCAGCGTGAGTGTGCGACCCAGGAACGAGATGTACTGGTTGTTGTAGATGCTGTTGAAGAATCGGCCCGGTGTCCAGCGATTGCCTTTGATAAGAGTGGTTGAATCGGTGGTGAATAGTGTCACAGGTTGTGCAGACGCATCCGCATCGACAGGAATGAAGCGCACCGCATCTGCCACGATCCAGCCATCGGCTTTGTTGGTGATGACGATTCTCTGCTTGTTCTTCTTGAAAGTAAACGAGCCAAGATCCTGCCATTGAGAGTCTTCGCCCTGAGCATTCTGGATGGGTTTGGATTGATCGACAGTGACCGAGCGGAGCCTGCTCAGATCATCGTAAATATGAAGATGAACGCTTCGGGTTCCCTTGTCGATGGATGGCCATGATGCTTGCAGGCGATACTCGCCCGGTTCAAGTGTGGCATTGAAAGAGATCGAGAATCTGCCGGAATCTGCGCCTTTGCGTGTGAGGTAGGATCCACCTTCACCACCAGTTTTTTGTTGCCAAGGCCCACGCCAGAACTGCACATCCAGAAACAGAGGCCGATTCAGATCCATCTCCTTGCGGAGCGATTCGATCTGTTCCAGTGAGGCGTTTTTGCCCTGGAACGCTGTTACGGGATCGTTGACCCGAAGCGCCGCCATCATCAGCAGAATAATCGCCAGATAGACTGGGATGTTGTACAAGAGCTTGCGAAAGATGAAAACCCACATGCGGTCAAAGGCTCCGGCAGCGAAATACGAACGACTTGAAGACTGATTCAGAATCGAGGCGTGATGTTAGGGCTTGCGGTCCTTGTGCTCCATGTCCACATCCATGTACTTGAAGTATGAGTAAAAGTCTTCCGTGGGCTTGAAGTTTTTGAGCCAGGGCTGCACCAGATAGCTGCGTACACGAGCCATCGATCCTGTGTACGGCGCGTCTTCGATGATCATGTCGCGCATTTTGATGTACATCTCGGTGCGCTCAGCTCCGGGAGGCATGGTCTGGATTTTCTCGTACATCTTGTCGTAGACGGGGTTCTTGTAGTTGTAGTGGTTTGAACCCGGTGACTCGTTGGGGCCATAGAACAAGGACAGGTTGTTCTCAGCATCGGGATAATCCGAACCCCAGGCAAAGGAAAACATCGGGGCTTTCTTGTTGTCAACCACATCCATGAGCGTGGGAAAATCGACATAGCGGGCGTTGAGTTTGATACCAACCTCATCAAGGTTGCGCTCAAGCAAAGCAACGATCTTCTCGCTCTCCGCACCACGGCTCGTGTAGAACTCGATCACGGGGAAATCAATCACCTTGCCCTTGTCATCAATCTCATACCCAGCATCACGAAGCTTCTGTCTGGCAGCATCGTAGTTTGGTCCTCTATAAGCATTGGCTGCAGCACCATTTTCGGGATGGCCATCCAGTCCGGGGGGGATTGGGCCGTCGTATACCAATGCGGTGCCGTTGTAGCGGGCTTCGTTGAGTTCGTCCAGATCCTGCGCCAGCGTGATGGCATGTCTGATGTTGCGGGCACGATCGCTGAAACCGCCCAGGAACTCATCTTCCATGTTGAAGCCTCGGAAGATAAAATCCAGCAGCGGAACTTTATGTGAGACAATGCCCTTGCGTTTCCAGCTTCTTCGGAGCTCTTTCGTGCGTCTGCTGAAGGCTTCAAAGAACCCTGCTTCAGGCACGGTCGTGAAGTCGAGCTTGCCATCTTTGAACTGAAGCCACATGGGCTGAGATTCGACATAAAAGCGGAACTCAAGACGATCGACGATGGGCAGCTTGGTACCTGCAGCTTCTGTAAAGCCCATTTCCTTGTCACTGGGCATCCACTCGTCGGGGTAGTAGTCATCACGATAGTCTGGATTGCGATGCAGCGTCAGGCTGATGCCTCGGGTCCAGTCTGATTCGTTCTGGAGCAGGAATGGCCCGGTACCCACGGGATGGCCGTTGAAACCCTCGCCATACATCTCGACGGCTTCGCGAGGCACGATGGAAAGCTGGAACATGGCCAGTTTCCAGGCGAACTGCTGTAAAGGCTTAACCAGTTCGACCTCAAACTCGTAGTCATTGATGAGCCGCATCCCTGGAACATCCGCGTCATAGTCAAAGGGCTTGCCGCCATTGACCAGGGCTGCCTGTTGTTCTCTGTAATCGTTGAAGCCGACGATGGCATCGTCGATCAGCCACCAGCTTTTGTAGTTGTTCCTGGGATCAGCAAATCGTTTCCATGAGTAAAAGACATCGCTGGCAACCAGCTCACGCCCCTTGCCACCGGGGAAACAGGCATCATTATGGAAGGTGATGCCCTTTTTAAGCGTGAAGTGCCAAACTTTGCCGCCTTCAGTGATCCGAGGCATCTCGGTCAACAACGAGGGCTTAAGTTCGAGCGGGCGTTTGAGATACTTGTACTCAAGCAGCGTGTCATAGACCTGCGAAGAACACCGGTTGTCATAGGTGGTTGAGCCGATCACGGGATCAAGCGTGTTCGGGCCTGTGGTTGTCATCGGAGTTCGGATCACCTTCTGCTCATCTGGCGAGCGATCAAGCGCCTGCGTGCTGGTGGAGAAGGTGGCCAACGCGCCCATGGTGATCGCCAGCAAGACTGTGGCTGGCGCGTGTTTTCCGATGATCCGTAATGCCATGTCCAGATTCTCCTTGAATCAGTTATCAATCCACTCCCGAGTCGCCCTGCCGAACTTGTCCCAAACGCACCTGGCCTGACTCTGGCGAAGGGTGTGATGCTATCGCCCTTGACCTGCTGGAACAATGCCCGGGGCATGTTCCGTGATTTGATCCAAATGCCGGGGACAGGCCTGCACCCACCTTACCGCAGGTGAATACCATTGGCTGACATGAATACACGAAAAACTATTCTGCCCAATCCGCGTGAGTTCCCCCGATTTGCAGGCGTGAGCACATTTTGTCGCTTCCCGCTGCTGGAGCTGGTGCCCGCAGAGTGCAAGCCTCTGGACTGGGCGATCTATGGCGTACCCTTTGATGCCGGCGTGACCTACCGCCCCGGTGCCCGCTTTGGCCCGCGCGCCATCCGCGATGCTTCGCAGTATGTCAAGCCTTATTCCATCGTCCATGACATTGATATCTGCGAGCAGCTCAGCATTGCCGATGCGGGTGATACGCCGGTGCGGCCGTTTTCTGTCAAGGAAACACTGGACACCATCGTTGAGTTCGCCTGTGGCATCGAAGGGGCAAGCACCACCAGACTCATGGCCATCGGTGGCGATCACTCGCTGGCCTATGCCAATATCAAAGCGACCTGGATCCGCCGAGGTCGACCAGATGGCGGGCTGCCCATGATCCACTTTGACAGCCACCTTGATACAGTCGATATCACGGGCGGGTCAAAGTGGACGCACGCTTCGCCCTTCATTCGTGCCATTGAAGAGGGCATCCTCAATCCTCAGCGCATGCTCTCCATCGGGATCAAGGGGCCTTTGAATACCAGGCACGATCTGGACTACGCCAAAGAGCATGGCATCACCATCCTCACCTACGAACAATGGAAGGCCCAGGGCGACGACCCCATCCGCCAGTTTGTCAACGACCTTGGCAACGACGAGGTCTATCTCACCTTTGACATCGACTGCATCGACCCCACCTTCGCCCCCGGCACAGGCACGCCTTGCCCGGGCGGCTTCACCTCGGCCGAGGCATTTTCATTGTTGCGCATGCTGGCCGGTGTCAACATTGTGGGCGCCGATGTCGTCGAGGTCTTGCCCGATCGCGATGTCGCACAAACGACGGCCCTGCTGGCAGGACACATCATGTTCGAGATCCTGTGTCTGGATGCACTGGTCAAGGCAAAGCAGGCCGAGCTGGCTGAGACGACCGAAGCATAAGCCCAACTCTCTGTGGTGGCACATGAGTATGACATTGCCTTGTGACCGTATTGATAACCACAATCATGGTACGATGCTCAAGCTCATCTCACAAGCCTTTTACAACAGAGTACCCGGCAATGAATGAACCAAGATCACTTGACAGCCTCTTTAAAGAGAAGCTTTTTCGCATTCCTGATTATCAAAGAGGATACGCCTGGCAGACTTCCCAGCTCAAAGCGTTCTGGGAGGATCTGATCAATCTCTCAAACGGGCGTTCTCATTACACCGGTGTGCTTACGCTCAAAGAAACACCTTTGCAGGATATCAACGAAAGTGACAAGGAATACTGGCTGGTTGATGATCACTCGTATCAGCTCTATCACATCGTCGATGGCCAGCAGCGACTCACAACTTTCATTATCTTCATACAGGCATTTATCGAGGTAGTTATTGGGTTACCTGGGAACGAGGAGAAGCCTGAGGACGAGGTTTATATCTCAGACAGTCTGAATGTGGAAGATGTACGAAACAAGTACCTGTTCAAGCTCAAGCCTACCGGTGACAGGTTTCGTACATACAAATTCGGCTATGCGATCGACAATCCAAGTGATCAGTATTTGCGATACAGGATTCTTGATGAACCTGGTGGCGGTGCCGTTGCCGAAACCTTCTATACGCTCAACTTGAACAATGCAAAGCAATACTTTACCCAGCAGCTTGACGATCTTCATGAGCAGGAAGGCATGGCCGGGCTTCAGGACATTTACAGGAAGCTGACCAAACGATTTCTCGTCAATGAGTACATTATCAAGGACGAGTTCGATGTGTTTGTGGCGTTTGAGACCATGAACAACCGCGGCAAGAAGCTGTCGGATCTGGAACTACTCAAGAATCGGCTGATCTATCTGACCACACTTTATGACGATGACGAGCTTGATGCTGCTGAACGAAAGAGTCTTCGAGATACCGTCAACGATTCATGGAAAGAGGTCTATCACCAACTCGGTCGCAACAAGCGTGGACCACTGAATGATGATGACTTTCTCAAGGCTCACTGGACGATGTACTTCAAGTACTCGCGCCAGACAGGACGCGATTACATTCGTTTCCTGCTTGAAGATCATTTCACGCCACAAAAGGTTCACAAGAAAGTCGTGCATGATGTTGCGCTCGATATTCCTCGCGAACAAACCTCTTTGAAAGACTTTGAGGATGAAGATAACGATCATGGTGAACTCGAAACAGAAAGCATGCCTGTTGCTTCTGCACAACTCCGTCCCACGGAAATCCGGGACTTTGTCATCAGCCTTAAAGAGTCGTCGGTTCACTGGTTCCACTCGTTCTATCCTCATCTGGCCGAGTCCATGTCAAGACCGGAGCAGCAGTGGCTCGAACGGCTCAACCGAATTGGAATGGTCTATTTCAGGCCACTGGTTATGGCAATCCTCAAGAATGAACCCAGTGAGGAGAAGCGGCTCGCGATCTTCAAGAAGATCGAGCGGTTCATCTTCATTATCTTTCGATTATCCACCTCACGATCGAACTACCGAAGCAGCGAGTTCTATAATGCAGCGCGTGCAGTTGATAATGGCCAGTGCAATTTGATTGAACTCGCCAGGAAACTTGACAATGGAATGTCATTTGCTTTCAACGATAATGGCACACTCTGGAATGATGATTTCTATAACATCCTCCACAAGAAGTTTGAATCAGGAAGCGGATATTACTCATGGTCCGGTTTGCGGTACTTCCTTTTCGAGTACGAACTGAGCCTGCTTGCCAACGCCGTGCATAAGAAAGTTGACTGGAATGATCTCTTGAGATCAGACCGAGATAAAATTTCCATCGAGCACATCTATCCACAGACAGAAACGGATGACTGGGCAGATTCATTTATGGAACTTGATGACGATTTGAAATCCAGATACAGAAACAGTATTGGCAATCTCCTGTTACTCTCACAGTCGATCAACTCATCATTACAAAATGACAGCTTTGCTCTCAAGAAACAAGCCAAAGTGGATGCAGACGGCAAGAAAATCCGCAACGGCTACGCAGATGGATCACATTCTGAGATCGAAGTCTCTTCCCAGGACACATGGGGACCAGACCAGATCCGTGACCGCGGGCTCAGGTTGCTTGGGTTCATGGGAGAACGATGGGATTTCAAGTTCAAAGACGATGCAGAGCGCGAAAAGTTGCTGTTCCTGAAGCCACTGAAAGACGACTGAGAGCGAGCAGCCAGTCAATCGATGTCAAAGGCCATCGTGGCCGAGGCAATGCGACTCGATGAGGCTCAATATCAGAAGAATGACCTCATTGGCTTATTCGATTACCTTTCTCACAACTTCATGTGGTCATGCCCTTTCAGATGCCACGCCTTTATACGCAACAAGCCCATTGAAATGTGTGTGGCATGACTTCATCGATCCACAGGACTGCTTCAAACCCCCACCAGCATGCGTCATGTTTGCGCGATTCTGCTCTATCAACCCGCTCCCAAGCTCCGTATGCAGCCACCCCCACTCCCACTCTCTCGCGCCAGGAGCCATTTCTGAATGAATACAGAGCACAATTGGCCACCCCCCCTTCCTGTCCCTCTTGCCAAGGACCATAAATCAATGAATTCAGAGCGATGTCGCGCCAGTGCTGTGCATTTGATAACTTCGACAAAAGCACGAAGTGCAGCATCAATCCTGACTACTTGGATGCTTCTTCAAGCTTTGCCAAAGCATTTGTTTTCTTGAGATTCTCATTCTCTTTGGCATAGTCTAATGCAGTCTTATCGTGATGATCCTTCATTTTCGCATCAGCACCGGCATTGAGTAAAGCTGTAATCACTTCGGGGTTGGTATTCAATGACGCTGCGGCCATCAATGCGGTGAAGCCATCCTTATCGTGTGCATCGACCTTTGCACCCGCCTCAATCAAAGCTGTAACAACCTCAGGAACAGTGTTCCTTGTGGCGGCGATCATCAACGCTGTATCACCATCAGTATTGCGTACATTGGCCTCGGCACCGGCCTTGGCCAGAGCCGTGATGATCTTTGGATATGGATTCCCATAGGCAGCGGCCATTAACGGAGTCCAGCCGCCTTCATCGCTGGTATTGACCTCGGCACCAGCCTTGGCCAAAGCCGTGATGACCTTATGATTGTAAGCAAATCGAGCGGCATTCATCAGTACGGTCCAGCCATTCTCATCGCGTGCATTGACATTGGCACCAGCCTTGACCAGAGCCGTGACGACCTTGGGGTTGTTGGCATGTATAGCTGCCATTATTAATGCGGTCCAGCCATCATCATCGCGTGCATTGACATCACCCACCCCCGCATTTATAAAATATTTTATAATCCTGGGGTTACTGTTCGAAGCAGCAGCCATCAACATAGTATAGCCGCTTTCCATGCGTGCTTCGATATCGGCTCCCGCTTTGACCAAAACCGTGATTATCTCAGGATTGTCAGCCCATTGCGCGACGGCCATCAATACCGTATATCCGTCCTTCGTGCGTGCTTTGGCATCGGCTCCAGCTTTAAGTAATATCTTAATTCTTTTGTTATAAGTAGACATGGAGGCAGCGGACATCAACACGGTCCTGCCATCCTCATCATGAGCATTAACATCGGCACCAGCGTTGAGCAGGGCAGTAAAGACCTCAAGATTAGTATTATTCGCTTCGTCAGTCAACGCAGTTTCGCCATTTTCTCTGCGTGCATTAATATCTGCACCCGCATGGATCAAAGCCAAGATGACCTTGGGGTTGCGATTAAACTGAACCGCAGCCATGAGCGGAGTAATGCCGTACCTGCCGCGTGCATTGATATCCGCTCCCGCTTCGAGTAGCGCATTTATGACCTCAAGATTCGTGTTGAGTTGAGCCGCCCCGATCAAAGCGGTGAATCCGTCTTTCTTGCTTGCTTTGACATCCCCTCCCGCCTTGAGCAAGACCATAAAGACTTCTGGATTGTTGTTGAGTTGAGCGGCAATCATCAACGCAGTCAAGCCGTTCTTTTTATGTGCATTAACATCCGCTCCCGCCTTGAGCAGGACAGCAAAAACCTCGGGGCTGGTATTGGTTCCTGCAGCAGACATCAACACGGTGAATCCATTCTTGTCTGCATTAACATCCGCACCTGCATTGATCAGTGTGCGGATCTCTTTTACCGTTCCACTGCTGGCGATATCAATAAGCCTGGCATCAAGATCCTGATCTGCAGCTTGCAATGATTGACTCTTTGTCTTTGAACATGCAAACGGAGACACGACACAAAGCCCGAGACACATCAGACTCACGAAAACCACCATGATTTTTGATCCGGGCATCATTTATCCCCTGTGTATTGAGACATCATACCATTGTTGGTCGATCAGAGAGTTCGGTCGCGCGAATATGGGACTTAATCGCACGACTGCAAAGCTCAGTCACCCGGATACGGGTCCTGGTCGCGCGGATACGGGGCTTGGTCACGCGACTGTGAAGCTCGGTTGCACGGATGCAAAGCTCGGTCGCGCGAATACGAGGCTCAGTCACGCTACGGCAGAGCATGATCTCGCCAACGCCTCGCATATCTGGACCTTCATGCTCGTCGATCAGTCACTTGTGTACCCCTTATACGGAACACAACACCCAGCATCCGTGTGATCGATCGTTGTGTTGCTGTCGTCTTTGATTAAGCACGAAGTGCAACATCAATTCTGATTATCTGGATGCTTCTTCAAGCTGCGCCAAAGCATCTGAATCCTTGAGTATCCAGGTATCTTGTGCATAGTCTAATGCCGTCAATCCTGAATCATCTCGTATCTTCGCATCTGCACCGGCTCTGAGCAGAGTGGTGACGACTTGAGGATCGGAGCTATACCTTGCAGCATGCATCAAGGCGGTGCTGCCATCATCCATTTGCGCATTAACCGTGGCACCAGCCGTGATCAGTGCCCCGATGACTTCTGGATTTGAGTTATGTGCGGCAGCAAGCATCAAGGCGGTACTGCCATCATCTATTTGTGCATCTACCGAAGCACCGGCCGTCGTCAGAGCCGCAATGACTTGGGGATTCGAGTTATTGGTTGCCGCATACATCAGAACAGTTTGACCATTCGTATCGACTGCATTGACATTTGCACCGGCGGCAACGAGTGCTGTGATTATTTCAGGATTATTATTCCATCGAGCGGCTGTCATCAGCGCGTTCATCCCAGTGACTCTATGTGCACTCACATCTGCCCCCGCTTCGACAAGAGCCGTGATAACAGCCGGATTTGAGTTTCCATGTGCGGCACGGGTCAATATGGCAAAACCATACTTGTCTTGCACATTGACATCTGCGCCAGCATTGAGGAGTGTTTTGATAACTTCGACCTCATAATTTGAAGGCGCTGCATACATCAAGGCGGATTGGCCTGTATTGTCGCATTCATTGATCTTTGCACCAGCCTCAAGCAAAACCGTGATGACCTGTAAGTTGGTATTAAAAGCCGCTGCTGACATGAGAGAAGTTCTGCCGTCATCCATGCGGGCATTGATATCTGCTCCCGCCTTGAGCAAAGCCTTGACAACTTCGGGATTAGTGTTAGTTTCAGCTGCAAACATCAAGGCGGTGGAGCCATTTTCCATTACTGCGTTCGCTTCTGCTCCAGCATTGATCAGCGTAATAACAATATCTGGATTTGTGTTATTATAAGCAGCATACATCAATACGGTAAATCTCTCCTTGCCGCGAGCACTTACATTGGCACCTCCAGCAAGTAACGCCGAAAGAACCTGAGGATTCGAGTTTACTTCTGCCGCGAACATTAATGCAGTATCGCCATCTTCCAACTTTGCCTTGATATCGGCACCGGCCGTGAGCAGGATTGAAATGATTTCGGGGTTCGTGTTGTAAATCCCAGCGTACATCAGCACTGTAAAGCCATCTTCATTGCGTGCATTGACATCTGCACCCGCTTCAAGCAAAGTGAGAACTTCAGCGGGGGTCCCTTGAGATGCAGCGGTGATGAGTTTGGCATCCAGATTTGATCGTGCCGTCTGTGATGATGGTCTCTTCGTCTTTGAACAGGCAAACGGAGACACAACACAAAGCCCGAGACATATCAGGCTCACGAAGACAGCCATAGGCTTTGATCTGGTCACTCCTGAACCCCATCGTTGAGACAATATCATACCAAGAGAGGATTTCATTATACATGATTCTCTGGTCCGAAGGCATGAAGATTGCCCCCAATACCGGGGAGTCAATGTTCTGTAGCGATAGTTCTGGACAAAATGGTCTGAGATTCATATCATGGGGTGCTGGTGGGTGGATTGTCACTCCCCGGTGTCGTTTTTCACAGACCATCAAACTGCCCGGAGGCTTTATCTCATGCTCCAGCTCATCCACGCTCATGAAGTCATGCACCTGATGCTCGATTCGGGCAAGACCTACACACGCCAGACGCTCAAGGCCGATCTGGCTGAGAAGTTCGGCCCCGAAGCCAGGTTCCACACCTGCTCGCAAAACAACCTGACCGCAGACCAGCTCATCGAGTTCCTCAAAGAACGAGGCAAGCTCGCGGGCGATATCAATGGCGAGTTCAAAATGGACCCCCTGAACATGTGCAACCACTGATGTGAGCTGAGCGACTTGGGGGAGACTCGTCTTATATTCTAATGGTGATTGCAGACGCACGAAGGACAGTGCGCTCAGCGTTGCCGCAGTGCCAGGATCAACTCGACCTTGCCGACATGCTGGTTGATGTTCTGGGCGATTTCGATCGGTGAAAGCCCTTCGTCTGCCAGGTTGAAGATCTGCCTGTTGACGGGATCGACCGAATCCTGAGCCATGACATCAGCACCCACAGGCTGGGGCTGAGATGTCTCAGCATGAAGGGGCTGCGATGAATGAGGCTGGGCAATATCAGATGGGGAGAATGAGGAGGGGGACGAGGGGAGGGAAGATTGCAAGCGGCGCAGGCGGTCGTCAGCATCTTCGATCAGTTTTTCTATGGCAGCGATGCGGTTGTCGAGCTTGGCGACGAGATCGCGGATAATTTCTTCGGTGCGCACGCCATAGCTTTCGACGCGGGCACGCTGCTCAGCATCATGGCGGATGGACTCGAGGCGTTCATCGGGGGCAAGATGAGGCTGAGCACGGGACATCTTGCGGCGTTTAACCAGATTCCGCAGCAATATCAACGCCAGCATCCCAATGCCAAGGGTAATGGCTGTGGACCCGATTATCTCCTGCGTGGAAAGACCCTGCTCGGGCTGATCGGGATCAGCGGGCTGCTGGGTGCTGGCTTGGTCTGGTTGGGTCTGGTTTTGTGCATTCACGCCGACATTCCGTGTCGTAAAAGGGCTGATCTTGTGGGACACCCTATCATCTTGCTGTGACCCGTGCAGCAATGTACCAAATTGGACGATCACCCATTGTCAGCCAGATCGTAACCCGCTGGCGCGAGTTATGCCAATCTGCAATGGATAAGCACAACCATACGCCCGCAAACTGTTCGACGCTGATCGCCTGCTCAGGTGGACGGGATTCCAGCGCCCTGGCAATTGCACTGGCATCAGCCAAACTGGATGCCTCGCAAAGGCTTTATCTGGGGCATGTCGTCCATGATCTCAGACCAATGGAACTGGCCCATGCAGACCGGGATGCTGTGGCCAAACTTGCAGCTCAGCTGGGACTCGGGTTTGTCGAACGGTCAATCCAGGTGGTGGACAAGCCTGGCAATCATGAAGCTCTCGCCCGGGAGCTTCGATATGACGCACTCGGGCTGATGGCAGGTGAGTTGGGCATGGATTTTATCGCCACCGCTCATCATGCTGATGATCAGCTGGAAACGCTCCTGATGCGTCTGATTCGGGGTTCGGGGCTGGCGGGGCTGGGTTGCATCGCTCCCAGCAGACCTCTCAAGAAGACCTCTCAGATAGTGATTCGACCCATGCTGAGAATCTCCAGCGTCGATGCAGGGTCCATTTGCAAGCTGGCGGGGTGGAACTGGGCAGAGGATCACACCAACTGTGACCTTTCTCGATTGCGTGCATCTATACGAGAGCGGGTGCTTCCGATTCTTGACGAGTTGGCCCCGGGAGCTTCAGAGCGGTCTGCCCAGGCTGTAGAGTCGCTACAGGATGTGGGCGAACTGATGGAAGAGCTTGCGGCAGCACTGGTTGGGCAAGCTCAGCATTCGCCGGGCAAGGTGTGTTGGAAACGGTCGATGCTGCGGAAACAAAAAGGCGTGGTGGTCGGTTCAGCACTACGCCTGGCAGCACGAAAGGTCACGGGAGATCGCGGAATGGATCGTCTGGGCGGCTCAATGATGCGTGATGTGCTGCGTGCGATTTTTGATTCGTCAGGAGAAGTTCGATCATTCGCGTGGGCTACGGGTTGTATAATGGTCAGGAAGGATTCTGTAACAGTACAAGGAGCGTCATGCCATGACTGATAAACAAGACAGCTACAAGGTTTTTCTGGTAGGCCATTGCATACCTGATTCCTACGCGCTCAAGAGTGCTCTTCGCAGCATCAGCTCTTCGATCAAGATGGAGAGAATAAACAATGAGCAGACGCTGATCGATCAACTCAGCGAGGCGGATCTGCTGTTGGTCAACCGGGTTCTGGAAGGCAGGTTTTCCAGCGAGAACGGCGTCGATCTGATCGCATCACTTGCATCAAATAACGCTGTGAATCCCCCAAAGATGATGCTGGTGTCGAATTATGAAGATGCCCAGCAGCATGCCGTTCAAGCCGGGGCTGTTCCCGGGATTGGCAAGTCATCCCTGTATGACGACCAGACAGCGCAGCGAATCCAGTCAGCGTTTGGAATTGCTGAGCACTCTGCCAATGCATGAGCATTTCAAACCACGCATGTGACAAACCCCTCTGCACTGAGTGAGCATATCTTCATACATAGCTGCGGTCGCGCTATGATTGCATGACTGTTTTTATGATGTGGAGATGCTCATGCTTGTACCTGGAGTTCGTGTCGCTGAATATCAAGCCCGCCGACGGACAGTGCTCCGTTCACTCAAAGGCAGTGCTGCGGTGATCTTTGCAGGTGATGGTGCTCCACCACTTTCAGGTCAATGGCTGCCGGATTGGAACTTTTTTTATCTGACGGGCATTGTTGATGAGCCCGGTGCTGCAGTGGTGTTCAACCCCAAGGCTGAGGATGCCAGACGACGGATCGTGCTGCTTCTCAAGCCTTTGAACCCGGAAATGGAATCATGGGATGGCATTCGTGAAACCATCAGCCAATCCCTGCGTGATCAGACCGGCTTTGAATCCGTCATGCGCATTGGTGCCATGCCCAGACTGATGAACCACGCTGTCAGTCGCTGTGGATCACTTGCATGCCTGCATCCATTTGCCAACTACACCGCACCGGTTTCATCTGATCTGGCGCTTTATCGCAAGATTACAGAACGCATGGTCGGGGTATCAATCACAAATCAGACGAGCCTGCTCTCAAGCATGCGAGGGCGTAAATCCCCAGCTGAACTTCGATTGATGAAAAAAGCAATCGCAGCAACGCACGCTGGGCATGTTGCTGCGATGGGCGCGATGGCTCCGGGTGTAAGTGAACATCAGGTCCAGCGCGTGATGGAAAACGGATTTCTGAAAAATGGAGCCTTGGGCCCTGCGTACAACTCGATCGTTGGATCTGGGAAAAATGGTGCAGTACTGCATTACTCAGTCAACAACTGCACCTGCGAAGATGGCGACTTGCTCGTGATCGATGCTGGCGCAAGTGTGAACCACTACGCTGCAGACATCACACGCACCTATCCCGTCAATGGCCGATTTTCCAAACAACAAAAGCATCATTACACCGTCGTACTTGATGCCCTCAAAGCTGCAATCCGAGTCGTCAAACCCGGCAATCGACTCTCCGATGCAGACCAGGCAGCTCGCGCCATTATCGACAAGGCTGGCTATGGCGATTCGTTCATCCATGGCATCGGTCACCATCTGGGAATCGAAGTGCATGATGTTGAACCCGATGGGCCTCTTAAACCAGGCATGGTCGTCACCATCGAACCCGGGATTTACTATCAGGATCAGAACTTCGGCATCCGCATTGAAGATAACATCCTCGTCACAGAACGAGGCCGTACCAATCTGTCTACAGCCATCCCGCGAGAGATCGATGACATCCAGCAAACCATGGCTCAGGCACGCAGGCGAACAAAGCGGGGGTGAAGTTGCATGTCAGTAGCCAAGTCTGGCTCATGCTCGAACTGGCAGCCAGTTTGATCCTGATGACAACCCTCACGCTGGGCTGCTCTCGGGCTGAACCTGCGATTGACCCACTTGTCGGTTCATGGTTCTACGAACCAAGTAACGGCTATGTCGTGCTGGATCTTTTTGAAAACGGACGGTTTGACTTTGGAGTGCGCTTGCCCGGACTTACCCCACGCCAAACCCAAGGCACATGGGTCCACAATCAAATTACACTCGTGCTTCTCGTCGAATCGTCATCAGGTCCATCGCCACACCAAACCGGCGATGAACTTGTGCTGATCATAGTGCAGGCGAATGATGATGAACTCATTATTCAGGACAGCACCCGTCGGCTCATGCCCATGACCAGACTCAAATGAATCCAAATAGATCAGAGGCTCGGCTCAACCATGCCCGGTGCCAGCGTCGCAGCATTGCCGGTTTCGATCATGCCTGCAACTGGAAAAGCACAGTAATCCAAGCTGAACGAACCCGCAGGACGATGGTTTCCTGACAAGCCCAACCCGCCAAAGGGCAGTTTGCTGGATGCCCCTGCTGTGCCACAGTTGGTATTAATACATCCCGCACGGGCTTCATACCGAAATCGCTCGATGGCTGAATCGCTGCGGGTAAAGATCGAGGATGCCAGCCCAAAGCGTGTGGCATTGGCCTGCGTGATGGCATCGTCAAGCGAGTCTGTCACGCTAAGACGCACGAGTGGGCCGAAGATTTCGATATCGCAACCTGTGTCAAAGTCCATGCCATCGCCGAGCTCTTCGCCGGGGCTGTCAGTGAACTTATTAACTTTGACAATCCCGGGCGAGATGCCATAGCCACCCCTGGGAAGCTCAACGGGTGCAGCTTCCAGGATTGATTCTGCCCCGCCTGCTGTGAGCATCCTTTCAAAGCTGAACACCGCTGAGCGCGACTGGTCATTGATGATCGGCCCCATGAACACCGGCGGATTCGCCCGTGGATCCCCCACTGTCATCTGCGAAGCAACCTCTTTCAACGCTGTGATGAACTGATCTGCAATGCTTTGATGGACAATGATCCGCCTTGTACATGTGCAACGCTGGCCTGTAGAAATAAACGCACACCGGGCACATTCGATCACTGCCTGGCGAAGGTCTGCATCATCCATCACGATGGCAGCGTTGTTGCCACCCATTTCAAGTGCAATGATTCGGCTGGGTCGATCGAGATTGGCTTCAAGAATGCGTTTGCCAACCGGCCAGGAACCTGTAAACAGGATTCCATCGATGCCCGCATGCTGAACGATTCGTGATGCGATCTCAGCGCGTCCCTGTACAAGGTTGATGATTCCCGTGGGGGCACCCTCATCCCGGCATGCCTGATCCAGAAGCTCAACAAGCAGTTGCCCCACAGCTGGGGTCTTGTCGCTCGGCTTGAATACGACTGTGTTACCCATTGCCAGCGCTGGAATGATGTGCCCATTAGGCAGATGGGCGGGAAAGTTAAATGGTCCAATGACCGCCATCACGCCATGAGATCGAAACCAGCATCGCCCTGATCTGGTTTCGTTCAAAGGTACATCAAAGCCCGTCACACGCGACATGCCACCCGCGGGATCAAGCGTGATATCGACCTTGGCAGCGACAAGCCCAGCCTCAGCTTTGCAATCCCAGAATGCCTTACCTGTTTCATCGCAGATCAGATGAGCAATGTCATCAACGCGCTGTTTGGCAATCTCTGCAAACCTGTGCAAGACGGCAAATCGCTCAGCCGGTGAAGCCTTAGCCCAGGCGGGCAATGCTTTTTGTGCTGCTGCGATTGCAAGATCCACATGATCTATGTTGGGATCGCCCTGCCAGACAGCATGATCCGGGTTTGCAGGGTTGATCGAAATCAGCCCCGAGCCGGGGACAGGCACCCACGAACCACCAATGAGATCTGCTGGCTCAATGGCAGGAGACACACCCGTCATGGTGCTTTCCTCCGTGTGGTTTTTTTCGTTGGCTTTTTCACAGCCTTTTTACTGATTTTTCCAGATTTGTTTATTGTCGATGTCCGCTTGGGTGGTGTGAGAGGCGTGATGCCCACAATCCTGATATTGTCTGCATTGATATTGTGCACGGCATCACGAGGCAGAAGTACGCGTTTTTTAGTGTCAAGGTGATACGGCGTTTCCACCGCCAGGAACTCACCATCACTGTCCAGTGTGCTGACAATGCCGTGGCCTTTGCACTTGGCCTTTGCAATCGTGTCATGAACCCGTGCAGTGAAAGTCTGCTTGACGGTAACAACATCATCTGTCGGGCAGTCCAGGTGAGGCCCTCCATCAAATGGATCGATGTAATCCCGGTTCATGAAGCCGAGCTTTTCGAGCATTTTGAGTGCAGGAACAGTTTCCTTGCTGACCTGACCAATGCCTGCGCGAGCTTTAGGAGGAAGCAATGCCAGTTGAATCTCTTCCTTTGGTAAAAGCGAGGTCATAAACTCGCGCGAGATCTGACAAAAACGATCCGCTTCTTCATATGACAGGTGGATGAACCGCCTGCCCAGATAATCCCAGACATGGTTATGGCCATCGGATGTAAGAGGTGCCATCATCTCAGCCAGCATGCGATCAGCAAAGAGCTGACGACGCAGGCCGATGAAATGAAATCGAACCATGCTGAGCAGCCGACCAAGCTTGAGGGGGTGCCCGCGATACGAAGGCTGCAGGATAAGCCCGCCGATTTCAGTCGGTCCGGTCTCGTCTTCAAACATCTTTGCAACCGTGTGCGTCGTTCCCCATTGAAGCGACTGGCTGTAATATTTCTTTTTGATCAGCTGAAAAGATACATTTGGATTTCCAGGACCACCCATGCGTGCCAGGAGCTGGCTGGTGCCAAGTGTGGATTCTGACTCTAAATCTTCCAGCGAGAACATGAACAGATCGCTGCGCTCTGTGGAATCACCCAGGCCTGTGATGCCGTGGTTCTTTATGGCATCCGTAGTATTTTTCAATTGAACAACTTTGGGATCAGCTGCACGAATAAAACTTCGTCGACTGTGAACAATCTTTTCCGTGATAATCTCTCTGCTGGGAGGCAGATTGATGAAGTTGACCATCTTGGCCAGCTTCAGAAAGATCGAGATATCTTCAACCTTGCTGCGACGAATAATGTACATGGCTCGCGTTCCCTGCTTGCTCTATAAAACCAACCTTACAGTTCCTCAGCGACCCGGGCCAACCCCGCTTCAACACGCTCAAAAACCCGAGGCCAATCCTCAAGCTTCATCACACCTAAAGGCGGCAACATGCGAATGTGGTATGGATCATGCCCGCAATAAAACAGAATGACCCCTTCATCAAAGCACATTCGACATGCTTTGACGACGGGATCCTTGTGCCCACCGAACGGCGTAAACCGAAGCATTCCACCCTTGCCACCAACTATATTTGTTGTGCCTGGTGTACCAGGGACACTTTTAATCTCCCCGAACCACTTGGGGTGCTTCGCTTGCAGCGCAAAGACCTGTTCCCTGAAAGCTGTATGGTGCTGAGCGATGATGCCGTTGTCACCATAGTAATCGCCCTGAGCCAGCCTCTCAATGATGCGCTGACCAACACGAAACGATACCGTTTCGCCAGTAAAAGTACCTGAAAGCAGCCCGGGTTTGGGGTTGTATTCTTCGGTAAATAGCGTCGCACACGCTTGGCTCATCTTCCCAACGCACGCCACATCGACATACTCACCCAGATCAAGCCCCTCAAAGGCGAACATTGTCTCAGTTCGACCAAAGGTCTGGATCTCATCGACCCAGACCGCGATGTTGTTGGCTTTGCAGCATTCCATCAGTGCCACGAAGTAATCACGAGTTGAGTTGTTAAACCCGCCTTCGCCCTGCACCAGCTCAAAGATGAAACATGCATGTTGACCCGGGTACCGATCAATGTACTGCTGAAGGTGCATCAGGGACATATCGATAAAACGATCATGCCCCATCTTCTCTGCAGCCACCTCGTCAAAGAACGGCATGTAGTCAACAGGCAGTGCAGCAGGAAGACCCACTCGACCAGCTGCCGAATCACCAATCGTTGCCATGGCAACTGATCGACCCATGAAACAATCCTTGAATGCGATCACTCTGCTGGCCGGTGCGTTTTTCTGAAAGCACACCTTCAAGGCACTCTCGTTGGCCATCGCACCGGATGTGCTGAGAAACGCATGTTTGAGTTTACTGTGCTTTGAAGCGTGCTCCAGCAGTGTGCTGGTAAATGCGAAGGCTTCTTCATTAGACTGCAGATTGCCCTGCTTTACAGTATTATCCAGCCCCGCTTCGATTGCCATGCGGATGAGATCCATGTCGCTATGCCCGAAAAACTGCACACCGATGCCACAGATCATGTCCCACTTTACCGAGCCGTCGCCAAGCTCAACCAGTGCCCCGTTGCCCGCGCCTGAACCAATATATGGATACAACAGCCCGCGCCCTCGAACCTCACCAGCTCTTTGCATCGCAGCTTCATAGCTTTCACTCAGCCCCTCGATTGCCCCACGCACATCGGTAATCTGATCACAGCGAGAACGCATCTGCTCGATAACCGTATCAATGCTGGCGCGAATCTGTGGGCAACTCTGGATCTGCTGGCCAATGGTCTGATCTGCTTTGACGGTTGTACTCATTGCTTTGCCTCTTACATCTTTCGTAAAACTCTCTCATCAAATCTGTCTGATTGATTTCCTGCTTTCACCACGGATCAGGTCCGAATACCTCGTTGTGTGAGTCGATGGATGAGCACCGCCAGGAGCTGACAACGCTCAACGAGGCTGGGCAACTCAATCCATTCATCTTTGGTATGAAGCCCGCCACCTCGCACGCCCAGCGTATCGATCGTGGGCAGCCCTGCACTTTGAAGTATGTTGCCATCACAGACCCCGCCGGTTTTGGCAAACGGCAGCTTCTGACCGAGCGATTCAGCTGCATCTCGTGCAGCGTCCGCCAGCCGCTGGGTTCCCTCAATCAAAGGCTTGGCTGGGCGGTTAAAGCTCCGCTCAACCCGGACCGCAGGCAGCGCATCAGATTCCGTTATCATTTCATCGAGCATGGCTGCTATTTCATCGGCAGCCTGAGGCGTTGGATACCGCGTGTTGCCCCAAGCACACGCCAAATCAGGCACCGCATTGGTCACGGATCCACCCTGGATCGGACCCACATTGATAATGCGTCCCATATCCGCCATCTCCCCGATATGAACCAGACACTTTGCCAGTGCTGTCACCGCAGAAACGCCGTCCGAGAACGCACGACCCACATGAGCTGATCGTCCACGCGTCTCAATATAAAACTGCCCACTGCCCATGCGCTCGACGACGAGTTCCCCGCCCGGAAGCGCAGGCTCAAGTGCGAGCCCGATATCGTGCCTTTGTGCCTGCTCACTCAGCGCCCGCTCAGAGTGATACGACCCGGTTTCTTCATCGGAGTTCATCAGAAAGGTCCACGAAGCATCCAGCCCAACCTCATCAAGAGCTTCCAAAGCTGCCACCGCAATGACCAGCCCGCCTTTCATATCCACACACCCCGGCCCCACCGCGGTTGTGCCATCATCTGAAATCGACAATGCACGAAAATCACCCTCAGGATCGTGCACGGTATCAAGATGGCCTGCAATAAGAATGCGAGGCTGACCCTCTCGGCCGCGTGTTCTGCTACAGATAGCTGTGGGCGGGATGTCAACATCATCGCCACCGCCAAGCAGCCAGTTCGGCTTGGGATCGCCGGGGATCAACTCGATGCGTGCGCCCAGCGCGACAAGCCTTTCGACCAGCCTTTGGCGGGTTTCGCTCAACGCTTCAGTGTTGCATCCACCAGTTGGAAGCCCGACATGCAGCTTCAGATCCTCCAAAAGAGCATCCGCTCGCCCCTGAATCACCTTGGCCAGTTTGGTTTCTTCGTTGGTCATATGCGTACCGATACCCGCCCTGGGCAACACACTCTTTCGCCTGGGGACCCAAATTCACACTTCACTCGAACCCCGCAGCAGCAGCGGGGACAAATCCTAGCCCATGAGAGCCCCTCACGCCATTACACCTAAACCCGCCCCAATCCCGCAGCACGCCTGAACGCACTGAGCTGACCCAGATGCGTCGCATGGTGCTTGACAAAAAACTGCTCCGGCAGCGATGCAATCGTTGGGAATCGACCCTGCCATCGCTCGATCGGCGTCATTTCTGCAAGCCTATGCATAGATACTGCCCTGAATGCATCCAGAGCTTCTTCATGCACGCGCAGATAGTGTGCGATGAGTTTATCTTTGGGCAGATATACACCCGCATCATCCAGAGGCTCAGAGTTTCGACCAAATGGATGATCAAGCGGATCGATTGCAGGTTCATTTTTCAAAATTGCTGATACAACCGGGGCATACGCTGCGAGATGGCTCAATATCCACGCAGGATGGTTCATCACCACGCCAGGTACGGGCTGGGCGATCATATCCGAATCGGTGATCCCTCCCACCAGCTGCTGGGCATAGTCACAAAGCTCCTGACAACATGAAATGGTTGTCAGCTTCAACATCTCGTCCATCTTGCATAGGCCCTCATGTGTAACAATGCTTTGTGAACATCATTCAGCAATAACACGCCGAACCGATGCTTCCACACCATCGCTGCTCATGCCCGCAGCTCGACCCATCTCCATCGCCTTCTCAACTTCAACGCCTCGCTTGAGCACCAGATAGGCAGCCCAAAGACCTCCCACCCGGTTTGATGAACCACAGTGCACCAGCACCGGCTCTTCGTACTGTTCCAACGCTGCAGCAAAACGCTCAACATTCGCAGCTGAGAATGTCTTGGGTGAAATCGGAATGGACACATAGCTCATGCCAGCGTCGGCAACAGCTTTCGGCTCGTTGTAATCAAGCTTTTCAACTTCGCCGAGCGTGCGAATGTTGATCACCTTCTTGACACCAGCATCTCGCAAAAGTGACAACCCCTCGGCTGTGGGCTGACCTGCAAAGTAGTAGTTGCCATCAGTGAAGATGTTGTTGAACTGATCCGGCCATGATGCTGTGGTTACGGGCTGGGCAACGCCTTCTGCAGCACTGCTGGTTGGTTTTGAATCACACCCGCCGAGCATCACACACAGAGTTGCCAGACCAATCATTAAACCCAAACTCATATTCATAGCTCATCTCCTGTATCTTCTGATATCTCACACTGGCTTGATCATCTATTCCGGGGATTCTTCCAGCGACTCTGCCTGAGCTTTGCGATGCGCTGCCACGCGCTGTGCGATTGCTTCATCGCCCACACCCAGTATTTGAGCTGACAGAATCGCTGCGTTCACCGCGCCCGCTTCGCCCGTTGCAACCGTCGCTACGGGTACGCCCCGAGGCATCTGCACAATCGACAAAAGCGAATCCAGCCCCCCCGATAGCGATGTCTTCATCGGCACCCCCACCACAGGTCTGGTTGTCATTGAAGCTACTACGCCTGGCAAATGGGCTGCTCCCCCTGCACCTGCCACAAACACGCGCACGCCTTGAGCTTCTGAATCGCGAATAAACTCGCCCAGCCGATGTGCTTTTCTGTGCGCACTGATGACTTTGGCTACGCTCACGACACCCAGGTCTTCCAGCATCTGCACCGTCAACTTCATCGCAGGCCAGTCACTCCGAGAACCCATAATGACCGCAACCTGAGGCTGTGTATTATTGCTCATAGCTGAATCCTAGCCCGATATACACAATCAGGCACAAGCCGGTACGATGCTCACATGAACATGCTGACTGAAACCGTGACCGACCTGCCCGAGTCCTGCATTGTGGTGATTTTCGGTGCCTCGGGCGACCTAACCAGGCGCAAACTCATCCCTGCGCTCTACGAACAAGCTCAGGCAGGGCGAATGCCTGAAGAAATCGCCATCATCGGTATCTCACGCTCAAAGATGGACGATCTGGCTTTTCGTGATCGTCTGAAAGATGCTGCCAGTCAGCACGCTGCGGGCTTTGAAAGCTCAGCCTGGGAAAAGTTTGCTTCAACCATTCACTATCACGCAGGTGATGCGACAGACCCTGCTGCATACAAGCAGATTGCTGAACAAATTCGCCAGTTTTCGCAAGATCATGGCATCACATGCCGCCAGGGCATGCCCAATATCCTGTTTTACCTCTCGGTCTCACCAACTCTGTATGAACCGATCATCGAATCGATCGGTGCTTCGAATATCGTCACGGAAGGCAAACGCTGGTGCTCGCTGGATGCTGAAGGCACGAGTTGGCAACGCATCGTCATCGAAAAACCCTTTGGTGAGGATTTGGCTTCTGCTCGCAAACTCAACATGACACTGGGCCGAGTCTTTGAAGAAGACGCAACCTACCGCATTGATCATTATCTCGGTAAGGAACTAGTCCAGAACATGCTCGTGCTTCGCTTTGCCAATGCCATCTTTGAACCCATCTGGAATCGGCAATACATCGACCATGTGCAGGTTTCTGCATCCGAATCCATCGGCATAGGCTCACGAGCAGGCACTTTTTTCGATCGGGCGGGCACACTCCGTGACATGATCCAGAGCCATCTGTTGCAGGTTCTGGCACTGGTCACGATGGAACCGCCCAGCCAGTACTCAGCCGATGCCATCATGCACAGAAAAATCGATGTCCTGGCATCTGCGGTTCCGGTTTCAGGCGAAAATGCTGCACAATCCGCAGCACTTGGTCGCCACGGGGCATCGCCAGACTCGCCTGCGTATGTTGATCTTGAAGGCGTTGATCCTGCTCGAAAAACCGAAACCTATGCAGCGATTCGTCTTGAAATCGACAACTGGCGCTGGGCGGGTGTACCGTTTTATATCCGAAGTGGCAAAATGCTGGCCCAGAAGCGCACAGAAATCGTGATTCAGTTTAAAAAGCCTCCCACCGACCTTTTTGGCTCGCTCAATGCACAAAAACTGACCGAAGGCAACCGGCTGGTCATCGAGATTGCACCAAGAGAAGCCATGTGCATCAATCTGCTGGGCAAGGTTCCCGGCGCCGGGCTTGAAATTGGATCAGCTGCGCTTGATCTGGATTACGCTGAACGCTTCGGAGGCGAACCCCTCGAGGCCTATGGCCCGCTGCTCATTGATGTCATGCGTGGCGATCGAACTCTGTTCAAGCATCGTGATGAGGTAGAAGGCAGCTGGCAGATCTGTGAGCCATTCCTGCAGTGTAAACCGTTGCGAGATGCGATTGAAACCTATGCTCCGGGGTCCTGGGGGCCGACGAGTGCTGACAAACTGCTGGCTCGTGACGGAAAAACCTGGCATGTGCCGGGGTGCTGATGCTGGTTGCTATTGCTGACACAGGCCAGAACGATCGAAGAGAATATTTCCATGATTGAGTTTGATGGTCCAACGCCTCCCGATCGGCCTTTGAATCTGCCCGGCAAGGTCGAGCTTCGCCGCGATGCTGACGAAGCCATCGACGCACTGGCTGCCCATCTCTATATGCAGGCTCTGGCGTGCACACGCAGCTTTGGCGATTTTCATCTGGCGCTCTCTGGCGGTTCCACGCCTTTGCCATTGTACCGCAGGCTCATGTATGACCCTGCCTATCGAGATCTGCCCTGGAAACGCACTCATTTGTGGATCGTAGATGAACGCTGTGTGCCTTTTGATGACCCACAATCAAACTTTGGCATGATCCGTGATCTGATCGTCTCACATTCAGATATTCCCAGCCAGCAGGTCCATCCCATTCCCGCCATGGATGCAGAACCTGACCGGGTCTATGAACAAACGCTTCGTGACATGCTCGAATGGCGTGAAAAAGGGCACGATCGGCTCGATTTTGTGCTTCTGGGCATGGGAACAGATGGGCACACCGCCAGTTTGTTCCCAAACTCGCCCGCATTGAATGCCAGCGATTGCCTCATGTATTTGAACACTGGTCCTGCGGTCACGCCTCCGGATCGCGTGACCATGACCTTTGAACTGATTAATGCTTCGCGCATGATCGCGGTACTGGTGCTGGGCGAAAACAAACGCCAGCCTCTCAAAAGCGTGATGAATGGACAGGATTCTGTTGAAGACCTGCCGATTCTGGGCATTCAGCCTCTGGCTGGCGAGCTGCACTGGTACCTGGACTGGAACACCTGCCCGACAGACATTGATTAAACTCGAGTGCTCTTGACGATCTGCACTCACTGAGCGTGCAACAATCACACCATGACCAATCTTTCCATCGAACCCAACGCACGAATCGAGTTTCAGATCCGCCACGAGGATACTGAGATGCTCATCGTGGAAAAACCCGCCCGCGTACCCACCCAGCCCGGGCTTGGGCACGAAAAGGACACGCTGCTCAATGGCTTGTTCGCAACCCATGGCAGCGTGCTGCAAAATGTCGGTGCCAGTCGGGATTTCGGCATGCTGCATCGGCTGGACCGTGATGCCAGCGGGTTGATCATCGTGGCCCTCAAGCCTCGGAGCTTTGACATACTCAAGCAGACCTTCAAAGACCGGGCGATCAAGAAGTTCTATTACGCCATCGTCAAAGGCGCACCAAATGAACAGGCGGGTGTGATCGATCGGCCACTCATCGAAGTCTCAGGCAAGCCCAAGCTGGCGCGGATCTCAAGCTCTGGCAAACAGGCGGTGACCGCGTTTCGTGTGATCGCACGCTCAGAGACAGCATCACTTTTAGAATGCCGCCCTGCAACGGGCAGGCTCCATCAGATCCGCGTGCATCTGGACTTGATCGGCTGTCCCATTCTCGGCGATGCGTTTTATGGCCCAAAGAAAACCAGAGCCGCGGGCACCCGCTTGGCATTGCACGCCCACCGCCTGGTCCTGAACCACCCCACCACCAGCCAGCGGCTCAATATAACAACGACCTTCCCGCGCGAACTCCGCAAGCTGGCCCGGGATCTTTCCATTGATGTACCCGACAACTTGTAAGATTCAGGCTCAATGCGAGTGCATCATGAATTGGCTTTGGGAGCGGGCAAAAGTGCAGTTTTTTCATCTGGTGCGCCCACAGAAGCCCCCAGAACCATGAAGATCGCGTGAACAGCCCATTTTTGTTCTAAATCCTCTTGTAGCCAGCCGATAATTCTGATAAAATTGCAGACTGTCG
The DNA here is from genome assembly GCA_029260555.1 of Phycisphaerales bacterium. GTDB lineage: Bacteria > Planctomycetota > Phycisphaerae > Phycisphaerales > UBA1924 > JAJDCZ01. Next base: position 559 of record JAJDCZ010000021.1, on the reverse strand, counting down.
GGAATAAACCACGCCTGTGCCTTGCTCAGCCGACAGGTCAGCTGATTACAAAACCGTGGTCTGGTCCTGCCGCATTGAATGTTGAATCAAATCATCAGAGCCAAAACATAATCACATGATGAATACAAGTCTGATGCGCCATTTTGTAATCATTGCACTTCTCTCTGTTGTTGTGTGGCATGAATCAGCAATGGCACAATGTGCTATTGAAGTTTTAAAGCTCGTTGCCAGCGATGGCGAAGAACTCGATGGGATGGGAACATCCGTAGCCATAGATGGAAACTTTCTTGTTGTAGGCGCACCGGGCACCAATGACTTTGGAAATAACTCTGGTGCTTTGTATGTTTATTCATATACTGAACAAGGCTGGGTTCATAAAGTTAGAATTACACTCAGTGATGGACAAGCAGGTGATAGTCTTGGAGCTTTCTTTAGTATTGACAATAAAAAAATTCTGTTTCTTCAACGCCTAGGCGAGTTGCACATTCTCGAAATCCGTTCAGGAACTTGGCAGGATGTCGCGTCGATGACACCCAGTGACTTTGAACCACTCGATGAG
>JAJDCZ010000020.1 GCA_029260555.1 Phycisphaerales bacterium | reverse complement strand
AACCACGCCGCCCGGCTCGCCAAAGGCAGAACAAACCGGCATCGGGCATCATCGCCCAACCCACGCGGCCAAGCAAACCAAAGAAAAATCCGCCCACTCGGATCAAAATCGACTACAATGGGCGTAGTTCAGAGGTTTCGATGGTAAGTGACATACCTGCGCGGCCAAACCGCGCAAACGGGTGAAAACAGACGAAAACCGCGCAAAGAACGCAAAACTTGAAAGTCGTAAGTCCTTTGTATAGACTAGTTTTACGCATTTTGGCCCATGCTCAAATCACGTGACACGGAAGAGGTCACAGGTTCGAGCCCTGTATCGCCCATTTCAGTAAGTGTTGCTCATCCAGTCAGCTTACTGTGATGCATCTGAGCTATGCGGTATCGTCAACTCCCTCGTTGATCTGCGATTCAAGTTCATCCCATCTGGCATACAGCTTCGCGACCGATTCCTGCGATTCCTCGAGTTCCTTGCAGACCTGCGCCATATACGCATGGTCAGTCATCACTTTCGGGGCGGCCATCTTCGCTTCAGCCTTGGCAACAAGTACCTCAGCTTTGGCGATGCGTTCTTCCATCGAGTCATACTCACGCTGATCCATGTAGCTCAGCTTCTTTGGTTTTTGACCACAGCTGATTGAATCCACTGGTGGTGTCTTTGCCTTGGGTTTGGATTCTTCTTTGACCAGCGTCATCGCTGCGATTGCCTGATCCAGGCTCGCATGCATCTTCGCGTTGCCAAAGCCATCAAGCGATAGCACAGTATCTGCCAGACGGTTGAGCATCGCCCGGTCGTGCGTCACCAGAATAATCGCCCCCGGAAAATCCTCAAGCGCCTCTTCGAGCATCTCCAGCGTTGGTATATCCAAATCGTTAGTTGGTTCATCGAGAACGAGAATGTCCGCGGATTCGAGCATGATGCGGGCAATGTGGATGCGTGCAAGTTCGCCGCCACTGAGCGACTTGACGGGCTGATCGAGCTGTTCATCGCGGAACAAGAATCTCCGCGCCCAGGTGATGACATGCATCTCTTGTCCGCGGAACCTGACCACATCGCTGACTGGACAAAGCGCGTTTCTCAGCAGTGTCGTCGGCTCAAACTCCTGGCGGTGCTGACTGAACACCACGACACGGGGCAAGGGGTCACAAAGATCAATCGAACCCGAATCAGCATCCAGTTCGCCGGTAAGTACTCTCAAGAGGGTCGTTTTGCCGCTGCCATTGCGGCCAAGTAAACCCAGGCAATCGCCGATACCCAGCTTCAGATCCACATCAGAGAACAGCTGTGTTTCACCAAACGCCTTGGAGATACCTTTGGCAACGATGAGCTTTCTGGTTTTGCGCTCTGAAGCGTTGAAATCGACCTTGGCACCAGTTGCAATGGCTGCAGCGTTGCGCTTTTTCAGTTCGTCAAGCTCGTCTATGCGTGCGTAACTTCGTTCGATTCGGCCTTTGGCTTTGGTCTGCCTGCCTTGAGGCCCGCGTGAAAGCCAGGCAAGATCCTTGCGGACTTGATTCTGAATCGACTGCTGAATCGTCGCCTGAGCTGAGAGAAACTCCTGCTTGCGACGGAGAAACTCGGTGTAGTTCCCCTCCACACAGAGCATGCCCTGAGGATACGCCATGCTCAGCTCGACGATCCGTGTTGCCACACTCTCAAGAAAGACCCTGTCGTGCGTGATGAAGATGGAAGCAAAAGAAGTACGGCCGGTGATTGAGCGTTTGACAAGCCCCTCAAGCCAGCTGATGCCCTCAAGATCAAGGTGGTTGGTTGGTTCATCGAGCAGCAGCAGATCCGGCTCGCCGCCGGTCTCGCCCAAGCCACGGGCGATGGACAGGCGTTTTTTCCAGCCGCCGGAGAGTTTGGATGCGAGGCAGCTGGTATGATTTTCGTCAAACTCCATCTTGGTGAGGATGGTTTCAGCCAATATCTCAGCCTCATGTTCATCAAGCGAGATGTGCGGCGAGTTGCTGGCTGCATCAATGACGATCTCGCGTGCTGATTGACCATCAGGAAAGACATCCTGCTGAGGCACATAGACAGCTTTGAGACCATTGGCTGCGACGATCTCACCTTCGTCAGGTTCGTCATGCCCAGCGAGGAGTTTGAGCAGCGTGCTCTTGCCAGCACCGTTGGGGCCGATGAGACCAAGACGGTCGCCCTCGTCAAGGCTGAGCGTGATTTCGGAGAAGAGCATCCGAAGGCCGAGTGTCCTGGAGATTGAGCGAGCAGAGAGGAGCAAGTGGTTTTCCCATTCGATACAGTGTGAATCCGCAGATGTGCAGGCAGGAGGGTATGCGGCTGACCGTGAGAACGGACTTTTTATGTGCCTGATCCGCACTTTTTGTGAATCGTGTTCCTGCTCGCTGTTCATCGTTCGATTGTTCCCATGTTTCTGATACACTTGAAGCACAAAGGTCGGCCCGTGACTGCCCGATTCGACCAATAACTGATGCTCATGAGTGGAGAAAAGCCATGCCCAGCGCCCCCATGCAGACGCTGATCGATCTTGCCAGCAACAACCGTGTTGCCAGGATTCATTACCGCAAGACCATCTCCGCAGCAAACGACCAACCCCGTCTGGTCGAGGCTTACAACCTCACCGTTGGTCAGGGCGACCCCATGGTTCGGGTCTATCAGCTTTCGCCCGATGAAGGCTGGCGTTTTTTCATGATCCGCAAAATCACGCAAGTCGATGACGGCGGCTCAGCCTTTGAACCTCGGGCAGCTGTCACACTTGGCGATTCCATCCGTGAACCCAAACCCCTTGATAATCTTGAAAGTCTTGAAGAAGAACCTATCGAGCAGGATCGCAGCGCCCATTATCAGGCTCTGGTTGGCGATGCCATGGCTGATGGCACCGTCAGCCCAGATGAGTTCCAGTCCATACAGCAGTTCATCTCCGCCAGCGGTCTCACCACTTCAGAAATGCACTTCGTCCACGCAACACTTTTCCATCAATGCCTGGGGGCAATACTCGAAGACGGTCGAGTCGATGACCACGAATGCGCACAAATCCAGTTCCTGCACCGGGTGCTTCAGGTTCTGGGATGGGGTGTCGTAGATTAACTCTGCATGATTGACACACGACAACACCCTGTCACCGTAGTATTTGTGAATGGCATTGACTGCGGCGTGAGTAGCAACAGAGTTCCATTTGGTGATACGGCTGTATTATTTTTTTATTTGATTTAGATTTTTTCTAGCCATTTTAATTTTTTCTTCCTTGCTCAATTTGTTTAATTTTTCATCGAGAATGATCTCAATACTATCTTTCAGAGTATCGAAGTATTTCAAACAAGCACTCTCATCTAGCTCATGAATGCCTTGGCTTAATATAGAATATATTGATTTATTCTGAACAAGAAATTCTGGCAAATGACCAGACAGAACATTAATTTTATCATCCATTCGAAATCTTTTGAATTCTTCTTTATTAACCAATTCATCTTCTGAGACATGCTTATCGTTTTTATATGCTTCATAAGCATCTGCAATCAAATGTTCAAAAATACGCCGCAAATAAACGAAAGAACCAATTCCGACTCCATTTGCAGCCAACTTGATCGCACGAGTAAATTCTTTCATTTTTTCGGACGAAAGTAATTTTTTATACTGTTTTATTTCTGAAATATGAAAATCTGCTACGGAAGGGTATTGACCAATTTTTAATAGGCATTTTCTTTCTGGATTCCAATAAATATAAAACTCAAAATGATCGCCAGATCGCTTACATGTAACAACAATTGTCCTATATCCACCGTCTTTAGTATATGTATCATTAAAATAGTCAACATTTGACTTAGACTTGAATGTTGATTCAAATTTTCTCCACGGGTTATACCCTTCAAAATCTACATCGGGACTAGATTTGACTATTTTACTAAATATATCCCAGTTTGACTCACAAATATTAACTGGAGAATAAATTGGCATATCAAAAAAGAACTTGCTTTGTGTTAATTCCATTTATTTAATCTCTTTATGCTATCTTTGCCGTTGGTTGAACCGAATGCGATTGGATATGGATTACAGATCATTATACACTAACTTCTACGAGGTTTGGTCAGCGATGGGTCGCTAGGCCAGGCAGCGTTGTCGATCAGGCGCGTGGTGCCAACGCGGGCTGCGACGAGTACGCGAAAGCCATGTGGGTATGCTGCAGCGTCATTGGCTTGAGTTGCCTGGAGATCGCGGGGAACTTGTGAAAGATCGTGTGCGTGACGAATGGTGGCATATTCGACCTTGACACCCGCGCTTTGCATGTGCTCAAGCATGGCTGCATGGGCTTTGAACACCGATGGGGCATTGCAGGCGTGACGCAATGCGGCACTGAGTGAGCCCGCTTGTGTGCGAGCTGTCTGATCGAGGTGTTTGTTTCGGCTGCTCATAGCCAAGCCATCCGATTCACGGATGGTTGAACCTGGGACGATGGTGGGATTGGAGGGGCATTGGGCTGCCACAGCTTGAGCGAGGAGAAGTTGTTGCCAGTCTTTTTCGCCAAAGATCGCAAAGCAAGGCTCAACCAGATTGAAGAGGCGTTCAAGAACGCGGGCGACGCCTTGAAGATGGCCGGGTCTGTAGCGGTCTTCCAGGCCAGGGTCGGTGGCAAGTGTGGGGAGCGTGATGGAACTGGGCAGTGCATTTTCCGGGTAGACAGCACTCACCGCAGGGGCGTAGATGATGGATGCGCCCGCTTGCATGGCCAGCTCAGCATCAGCTTCCAGGAGCCTTGGGTAGCGATCAAAGTCGTCTTTTTCATCAAACTGGGCGGGGTTCACAAAGATACTGACGACGCAACCTGCTTCCAGATCATGCTCTTTGGCAAGAGCGGAAGCCTGCTGGATGAGACAAAGGTGCCCTTCATGGAGTGAACCCATGGTTGGAACGAAGGTGCATGCCCGGAGAACGCCGGTTTGTTTGAGTTGTTGTGTCGTTTCGAGAATGACCATGCTACACAAGGCTTGCATGGAGTCTTGGGCTGGTCAAGGCGGGGAAGGGATGGATTTGCTAGCGTGCATCGAGCCAGTCGCTGATGTCAGAGATATCGGGGATGTGTTCAAGATCAAGAACGATGATGTGTGTGCCGTTGCCGTCGTAGGCACAGCTCTTGACTCGCCCCAGGAGAGGCGTGGGCTTGTCGTCGATGAGATGGACAGCAACGAGCAATTCCGTAGACTGATGGCACATTCGGCGTGAGCGAAAGACAAGCGTTGATCGTGTAATCGAAAGTCCATGGGCAGACCATGTGGCATGAGGGCGATTTCGATCAACATACGCACAGACATCCAGATCAGGTGTGAAGGGTAAGCCTCTGGGGAGGTTGTATTGATCGCTTTGGGAGGGGTACGCCACGCTGGAACCACCAACGCGAGACCTGTGTTTGATTCGTTTTCGGCGAGGTTCTTCTTTCTCAACGACCTGAGGCTTTTCATCAAGGATGGAGAATGTGCGCCGGGTATTGGCTTTTCGACTGGATGATCCGAATAAAGACCCCATCGGACTGCTCCCGACCCAGGCGAGATGCCCGGGCAGGGTGCATATCGGCCTGTCTGGTGGGTAACTTTTCAGGGTTCAACGCTGACGGGAAAGCCTTGGGCAAGCGGTTGGCTATAAACGACATAATCGGTTGATTCGATGGTGTTTGACAAATGCGGTGTCCCATAACGCTGAGGCTAGTATTGGCAGATGCTGACAGATGCAATGCAAACAACTCAACGGATAGGCCAACGGGTGTGGATGGTGATTCCCACGCACACCACGCGGCATCTGGAAGCGTGTCTGGCGGGGATCGCAGCACAGCAAGAGCTCCCAGACGGGGTGGTGTTGAGCTGCGATGTCGCTGAGCCTGAGATTGATGCTGTGGTTGATAAGGTGTGGGAGCATGTACGCAAGGTGCTGGGTGAACGGACACCCGGGTTTGTGCAGGTGAGTCGAGCGTTTCAGGGTGAGCCTCGGCTGAATCAGGTTCGGAACAATGGCATTCGAGCTGTGCAAGAGCAGTTTGGGCTTGATGATTCGGATCTGGTGCTTGTGGTTGATGGTGATACGGTGCTTGAGCCTGGTGCTGTGGCGATGCACCGGGAACTGGCTCGTGAAGGGTCTGATGGGAGGGGGGCTGATGTGGTGATCGCCTATCGCGTGAACCTTTCGCCCCAGCAGACGGAGCACCTGACGGCTGATCAACTCCTGGATGGCTGGGGAACGCCTGATGATGTTCACGCTTTGATCAATGATGCAGCACAGGCATCGCTCGCCAACAGACAACAGCGCTACGAACGCCAGCAGCGGCTTCGCGCTGGGCGATTAACGCGATGGATGGTCAAGGCCCACAAGCCCAAGATCATCGGCGGGCATCACAGCGTGAAAGCTTCTGCACTGAGAATGGTCAATGGCTATGACGAGATGTTCAAAGGCAACGGGTGTGACGATGATGATTTGTCACGACGACTTTATATGGTGAAGCCGAAGCTGAGCGTTCAAATTGCGGTGACGAAGATTCATGCGTTTCATCTATGGCATGAAACACGCAGACCATGGAAACCGGGCGAGGCGCCGGACCATGCACGGTTCAATCAACGAGACCGAGAAATGCGAGCTGCGCCGGGGCTTGATAATCCACGAGACCAGCCCGAGGTCAAAATGCGCTGGGTCGGTTGTGAACTGGGCAAAGCATGAGTGGTGCAACGGACAGGTCGGCTGCGATGCAGGAAAGCCTTTCACGATGGATCACTCGGCTGGAACAGACAGCACAACAAAATGCATCCTTCGTGCAAGACCAGGCAGTGATCGAAGCTGTAAAAAAGGGCAGGGATGAAGCAGAAGCACGATTGCTGATCAACGATTTTCGTGATGAAATGGGGCACCGAAGGCACACCGATGCGTTTGTACTGGCCTGGCGAGCGGGGATCAGTTCAGATAAGGGTGCAGGTGAAGCTCGCGCGCTTGATGAAAAGGTTTGGCAGGCTCTATGTATTGAGGATTACGATATTGAAGGACAGGGTGGGATTCAAGGCATTGATGTTGAGGGCATCGGTTCACTGACAGATCGAGATTCCGTGGGATCGGTGGAAGTGTGGACAGAGGTGGAACTCAGCGCGCTGCACGGGCTTTGGAATCTGGGCGCATCTAATGGAGCGATGCGTAAGCGGTGTCTGGAAGCGGGGCGATGGCTGATCAAGAATCTTCAGCCTGACAATGCCACAGCTCATCCATGGGCAGTGCATGTTTTTGTGATCCTTGCACTGTTGGAACAAAACGCTGAAGCTGAGCATTACGCGCAAACGCTGGTGAGTAATAGTCTGGTCCAGATGGGAATACCTGATCGGCTGAGCGCGCATGTGCTTCGTGATGCTGCTGAGCAACTGGGAGAGTGGCGGGCATGAACAAGTCCAGATCGTATCCACAGCCAACAAACCGCGGCTGGCAGCAAAAATCGTAAAACTATTCAGAACAGACCACTCCCTGACGGTCGCGGCTTGTCAGATACAACCCCTACGCGGGTTGATGTGAGTTGTTTTTTGGTTTGCGAACCCAAGGCGAGAGGTCTTGATAAGAGGGGTTATGCAAGTCCTTGCTATCAAGGTTGAGCTTCTGACAGATGGCTGCAGCGACCAGCCCCATGAACATGGGCTGGGGAGCGACGGGAGTGCTGGTCAGTTCAGGGTGGAACTGTGCTGCCAGGAAGAAGGGATGCACAGGGCCTTGGGGTTGGTCAGCTGATGCCTGCTGGGGGAGTTCAAGAATCTGCATGATGGGTTGTTTGGGATGCCTGCCTGAGAACACCAGACCACCAGCCTCAAGGTTTTGAATGTAACCCGGATCAACCTCGTAGCGATGTCTGAAGCGTTGTCTGATGGAGAGTGCATTGGAGAAAAGGAAGCTCGCCAGCGAATCGGCAGTGATGGAAACATCTTGTGCGCCCAGACGCATTGAGCCGCCGAGACCTTCGATTTTCTTCTGCTCGGGCAGTTCACTGATGACGAGTTTGTCCGCCTCTGGATCAAACTCTGAGGAACATGCGTTGGCAAGACCCAGCACATTACGGGCAAACTCAATGACTGCAACCTGAAAGCCGAGGCAAATACCCAGATATGGAAGGCCAGAGGTTCGGCAATAGCTGACGCAGGCGGTTTTTCCATCAACGCCTCGCTTGCCAAAGCCGCCGGGCACAATCACCGCATCGAGCCCATCGAGTCGTTCTCTGACATTTGATTCGTCGATGTCGGTGGTATCGATCCAGCGCTGCTCGATTTCGCAGGACAGGTGTACGCTGGAATGTTCGAGCGCTTTGTCGATGGAGGCATAGGCATCACGCAGAGCAGCGTATTTGCCGGTAATTCCAACGGTGATGGCTCGTTTGCGAGGCGCTTTGAGACGATCGATAAAGCTCGCCCAAATTGCACGGGCACGGTCTTCATGGGCATAATCTACGCGTGGATGTAGATCCAGCAGAGAGAGAATCTCGCGGTCCAGGCCTTCAGAGCGTATTTCCTCGGGGATGGTGTAGATGCTCTTGCGATCATGCATGGAAAAGACGCGTTTGAGCGGGACATTTGAGAACATGGCGATCTTCTGAAGTGCCGTTTCAGAACAAGGCCTCGTCGCTCGACAAGCGATGATGTGAGGCTGAATGCCCGCTTCGAGAAGCTTGCGAATACCAAGCTGGGCGGCTTTGGATTTTTGTTCGCCAAGTGCTTTAGGTTCGATGATGTAGGTGAGAGCAACGAAACAACAGGATTCGGGGCCTTCTTCAAAGGCAAGTTCGCGGAGGGCTTCAATGTAGAAGTTGTTTTCGTAGTCACCAACAGTACCACCGACTTCTATAAAGACGACATCTGCGGGTTTTGTGCCATCGCCATAGACAGCCAGTTCACGGATGCGTCTTTTAACCTCGCCAGTGACATGGGGGATCATCTGGACATCGCGTCCGAGGAAACCTCCCCGGCGTTCTCTTTCAAGAATGGAAGCGTATATCTGGCCTGAGGTTGTAAAGTTTCTGCGGGTGAGTGACTGGTTGAGCATTCGCTCGTAGGTGCCTAGATCCATGTCGCACTCGGTGCCATCTTCCAGGACGAAAACTTCGCCATGGCGATATGGGTTGAGTGTGCCCGAGTCGATGTTGAGGTAGCCTTCGAGCTTGATGGGAGCGATGGCAAGGCCTTTGTCTTTGAGCATTTTGGCAACACTCGAGGAGAAGATGCCTTTGCCCAGGCCGCTCATGACGGTGCCTAGAACGATGAGATATTTGTGTCGTCCGCGTTGGTAGCCTTTGGGGATGGGGCTGTAGAACTCGGTGTTGAGGGTAGAGTGTCCTGCTGCAGCGAGCATGTCTGAAGCATTGTATGAGGAAGATGAATCCTGGGAGATGAAGGGATCGTCAGGGTCATCCGGGGGTGTAGAGGGTGAGGCATTGACCGGCTCAAGCCAATGCAAAGGGTCATCCTCGACAACAGGTGTTGTGTGCATGACTGATGGTATCATGCTCAACCCGAGTGTGCAGGGTCCATGACCAAAGTGATCAGAGAGAGACAAGCTAGGATTCTGCTGAAATCAACGCAAAGGCATTGAGCGGGTATGCTGAGTGTGAATACTGGCTGATTGATGCTGGAAGCTGGCCATGCTGTGCCCTTTCATGGCTGATAGACGACGAACTAGACAGATGGAGCATGTCGATGAGTTTGATAAAACGGTTTTTGATACTGATGGCTGCTGTGTTTACAGCAACAATGTGGAGCAGCGCGTCTCTGGGAGCTGAGGGGATAGGGTTGAAGGGGGGGGAGGGGGGGGATGGGGGGGTGCCGCCTCGCGTTGAGATGCCTTCGGGCCGGGAGAATGCCAACTGGCCGCTGCCTTTGACCTTTGACCCGATTCACATGAAGCTGGTGATCGACATCCCGACGATGGCTGAACCTCGGTTCAATGCGATTGAGACGCTGAGTCTAGAGCCAATCGGGCGGGCACGATCAACCGTGCGTCTCAATGCGAAAAACCTTGAGATTCAAGAAGTCACAAGCCCAAAGCACAAACTGACCTACACATATGACAACTCGGTTTTGACCGTGCAGTTTGATCGCCCCGTGCCAATAGGCAAACAGGTCGATCTTGTGATCAGGTATTCGTGCGATTTTGGGAAAAATAAAGGCGTGGGACTGACCTGGAGTCCGGGCCGGGCGGATGCAGGCAACAAAACCGCCCAGGCTGGACAGATCCACTCGCAAGGTGAAGCCCAGTACAACAGCATGTGGTTTGTCTGTCATGATTTCCCCAACGATCGGCTGAGCACCGAGTTGATCGTCACGGTTGAAGATGGATATCAGGTGGTGTCCAATGGCAGGCTCATTGACGATTCACTCACCGAGCAAGGCCGCCGCAGATGGCACTGGCTTCAGGAAAAACCTCATACAGCATATCTGGTAACAATGGTGGTTGGCATGTTTGAGGTGGTTCGCCTTGATGATCCTGCAGACAGCTCGGACCTGCCCATGGCTGTGTACACGATCGATGGAAAGGGCGAACAGGCGCGCGAAGTATTTGCCAACACGCCTGAGATGATTCGTGTGTTCGAGCGTGTGTTCGATGAGCCTTACCCCTGGGCCAAGTACGACCAGCTCATTGTACGAAACTTCAAATGGGGCGGCATGGAAAACACTTCTGCAACGACCTTCTACCAAGCTGCAGCCAGGGGTTCGCGAGGCTCAAAGGACGACCTGATCTCCCACGAACTGGCCCATCAGTGGTTTGGAGACCTCATCACCTGCAAGAGCTGGGAGCATTTATGGCTCAACGAGGGCTGGGCGTCTTATTCTGAAGCATTGTGGCAGGAGTTCAGCAGCGTCAACAGCCCCGAAGGCACACCCGATCGCAAAGCATACATGCAAGTGATCCGAGGCTTTGCCAGGCAGCAGATCGCGATGAACCACGCCTTTGCACCAGACTTTGCACCCATGGTGTCCAATCGATACAGCAACCCGGACGAGAGGTTCATGAACCCCGATGATGTGTATTCCAAGGGGGCTGTGGTGCTGCACATGCTGCGAAATCGCCTTGGAGACGAAGCGTTCTTCAAGGGAGTACATCAATACATTGACCGGTACAAGCTCGATCTGGCTGAGACCTCAGATTTTCGGCGTGTGATGGAAGAAGCCTCGGGCCAGAGCCTGGAACGGTTCTTTGAACAATGGATGTATCGACCGGGGCTCCCCAGACTTTCAATCGGCTTTGATTGGGATGCAGAAGACGGAGCACTGGTCGTTGAGATTGAGCAGATTCAGACAATTAATGCAAAGAACCCGCCATTTGCGTTTTCGCTGCCCCTGTATGTCAAGTTTGCCGATGGTGCCGGGCGATATGTGTATGTTGATATGGATACTGCTCAGACCTCAGCCAGGTTTTCGCTTGCTGAAAATCCTGTTCAAGTGCGAGTCGATCCGGGGCTGAGTGTGCTGGCGCAAAAAAAGGTGGTGCGCAAGCTTGATGATGCAGATGACCCCTGAGTTCAAGGCGTCGTTAAATCGGATATAAAAGAGCAGTTGATTATTTGGAGCCGGGCGTGGATATTTGTGCCCAGCATTTGACGCGAAATACAAGATCACACAAAAAAGAGACACGAGATGACACGACCTGCGGGAAATCACTTAGGTAAAGTTTACACCGGGACGCTGATCATCGGTGCCCTGTTGACAGGTTTGGGAGCCTTGGCGGGTGTGTCTGCTGAGCCAACCCCACATTATCCCAAACATCGGCTGGTCGATTACGAGCACATGCTTCTGGACATCACAATCCCGGATATGAACACGCCCGTGATGGAGGTGACTCAGACGCTGCGATTTTCGCCGATTTCTCAAGCGGTGACTGCAATTAATCTTGATGCAAAGCTTCTGGACATCACCAGCGTAGAAGTTGAAGGCTATGAAACAAGCTTTGAGAATATGGGTGAATCGCTCCGAGTTACATTTGAGCCTGCCATCGAACTGGGTGAACATGTGGAAATGGTGACGGTTTATACCGTCAATGATCCGCCTCATGGGTTGAACTGGACGCTGACAAGCCCCGGTTGGCCTGATCGTCCGCCTCAGATCCATACCCAGGGCGAGACGGATACCAACAGCTACTGGTTTCCGAATCATGACTATCCCAACGAAAGGCTAACGACGGAGTTGATCGTCAATGTGCCCGCGGGATTTCTCGTGAGTTCCAATGGCAAGCTGATTGAACGCAGCCGTGCTGTGGGCTCTGTGCCCAATCCCGCTGGCGGACGCAGGCTTGCAGGGCGCGAGGTGTTCCATTGGCTGCAGGACAAGCCTCATGTCAACTATCTGGTGAGCCTGATTGTCGGCAAGTTTGATGTGGTAGATGTGGGGACACCCGAGCTTTCGATGCCCGTGTATGTGCCACCGGGACGAGGCGGAGATGTGCAAGATACCTATGGCCGCACCGCCGAGATGGTTTCCTTTTTTGAGGACCTCTTTGATGAACCTTATCCGTGGGATCGATATGCTCAGCTCCTGGTGTGGAACTTCTCAGCAGGAGGCATGGAGAATACTTCAGCAACAACCCTTTACGACACCGCGATTTTTGACAGAAAATCACTGATCGACAACGACCTTGATGGCCTGATCGCTCACGAACTCGGGCATCAGTGGTTCGGCGATCTGCTGACCTGCAACGACTGGAAAGATCTCTGGCTCAATGAAGGCTTTGCGACCTATCTGGATGCACTATGGCAAGAGCATCGCGATGGGCGCGATGCCTACATGCGCGACATGCTGAAGAACTTTGATCGGGTCATCGCACGAGATAAAGCGGTGTGGCCAGAACAGCAATCGATGGTTTCAAATGTGTTTGAGAATCCAGGCGACATGTTTGGCAGGCCTGCCAATCCGTACCCCAAGGGCGCAAGTATTCTGCACATGCTGCGTCAAAGGCTCGGAGATGAAGTCTTTTTCCAGGGTGTCGGAGAATATGTCGAAAGACACAAATTTCAGACCGTGGAGACCAGTCAGCTTCGCGTGGCACTTGAGGAAGTTTCAGGCGAGAGTCTGGATCAGTTTTTCAGGCAGTGGGTCCGCAGACCCGGCGTGCCTCATATCAGCGCAACAGTCGACTACGCGGGTGCTGATGCCACTTTGAATGTGGATCTTCAGCAGACACAAAATATCGATAGCGACAACCCTGCGTTTGCCTTTGACCTGCCAATACTTGTTGTTGGCGAAGGTGCTGATGAGCGCGAGGTCTTTTATGTGTCGATGAACAGCCGTAGTGTAAATGAATCATTTTCACTTGCATTTGAGCCTTGGATGATCGTGATAGATCCGGAGCTAACGGTACTTGCAAGCATCTCGCCAAAGATGTCTACTGCGTATCTGATTAGACAGGCGCAGGATGGCCCGACACTGAGTTCTAGAATTCGGGCTGTGCGAAATCTGGGCAAGATGGATGATGAGATCACAGCCAGCGTACTTGGTCAGCTGGCCCGGACTTCAGGTGAAATCGATGTGCTCAGAGCCGAAGCTGTAAAGGCCTTGGGCAAACGAAATGATGTTCGCTGGATTCATCGTCTGATGAATCTGGAAATAGCAGAGTACCGCGTGCGTGAAGCTGTCATCAAGGCAATGGGAAACCAGCTTGGAGACGGGCTTCCCGATGGTGTAGTGCTGGATCTGGATGCCGTTGGCGACAGACTCAGCAGTATTTACTTTGGTGATCTGAGTCAGCGTGTGCGTTCAGAAGCCGTGCGCGCCATGGGGCACCTTGGTTCAGATAAGGCACTTGGCGTTGTGCTTCATGCTTCAAAGGAACCCTCTCAGCATGATCGTATCAAGCAGGCAGCACTGGATGCATTTGTATCACTGGATGTTCCTGAAGGTTTGAGCTTTGCCATTGAGATGTCTCAGGATGGTCATCTGGATCGCCCCAGATCAAAAGCGATCAGAACTATCGTCAAGCTTTCCCACCATGATGAGTCGCGTGCGTTTGATGCGTTACTCTCAGCACTGGGTGCCCGTCAAAGACGAGCATGGGTCGCTGCAGGTGGTGCGCTGGTAGAACTCAAAGACCAAGGAGCTCTTGAAGCTCTCCAGACTTTACACGACACGCTGCGAGCCAATGATGACCAGGATCGCGTACAAACCTGGATAGAAAAGCTTTCGGAAAACCCCGCTGAGGATTCGGCAGAGGAACAGGCAGATGCGGATTCGTAATACTCAATGCCAACCCATATAATCGAAGTCAGTATCAACTATGCCTGTTTGAATACATCAATATACGATTGCCACGATGAAACAATCTGTTGCTTGGTACACGGCATCGTATTACTTGATTGCAAGTTAGGACGATCCGCAATACAACGAACTGTTCCCTCACTTTAAGGGTCAACAACTCGTGATATGCTCCCAGACTGAAGCGAGGGGATATAGGCATTGAATGCAGGCGGAGCCTTGAGACTGAAGGATTTGTCGTAGGTCAGTTTTGCGATAGAACTTTTATCAAATGTGACCGTGTTTCCAGCGAGCATCACACCGTTGAATGTCAGGCTGTTTTTTATGACAATATCCTGAGTGACATATACGAGGCCATTAATTTGTGTATCGTAACGATCGAGCGTATCCTTATCGTCAATGCCATTATATGGCGTACCAATGGGATTGAAGTTTGTGTTTGACTGGCTCTCATCAAGTCGATTCTTGTCAAGCTTGAATCTTACAGCCCCATCAATGATCAAAGTTGGATAATTGTTTACAGTTGGCTCAATGACCATGGCACCGCTTAAATCAATGGTTTTGCCAACAGGACCATTTTTCAAAATAAGCGTTCCTACAAGCCTGATATTCTTGATTGCAATCTGCTGACCTGCAAGATCGATCAAGTAGACACCCTGCGCGTTGAGTGTGCTCCCATAAGGGTTTGATGTTGAACTGAAAACGACATCTTGTATTAATCCACTGGGAATAGCAGCATATTTTATGATTGTGGCAATGCGAGAATATTCAGCTATAACTTCGGCGTAGTCAGGAATAGACAACGCGGTGGCTCCTGTTTTCATGCCCGCGTTGTAGAACATGCCGGAAACTGTGTCCGCTGCATTCACAGACAGGTTGATCCATGCAAAACTCGCGACGGCATCGGCATTTGTGCTGAGAGCTCCTGTACCAGTAATGTTTGTTGCAGTATTAAATACCATATTATTTTGAGCGTGCACTACCGACTGGAGGCAAGTCAAGGGTGTTTTAGCAAACTGGACCGTAGCCTGTGCCATATGAATAGCGTTGTCATGGATTCCCACTGCCTGGACAAGCACTGAATCTGTTGGCGTGTTCAACATATCTTTATCCGCTGGGTCCGTAATTTCTATCTGGATGAAGTCCTGCTTTGGAGATAGCGATTTATTCAATGTCATGCTGGTTCCAGTTCGCCAACTTGCAGCAGTTGTGATCTGCTCAAAGGCAAGTTGCAAGCCAGCACTTGAAAGCCTCTGGGCCTGGAGTGAATCTGTCAACCACTGGAGTCTTTGGGTGCGATATCGTGCGAAAGTGATCCCCGCGATACTGAGAACTGTGATAACAAGGACGCTCGAGAGAATCAGAATATACACCGAGCCTTTTTTCTGCCCGTCTTTCTTGCTCATATCAAGATCCTCAAGGCACTATTCGGTCCCAGCCACTGGTCCTCAAAGCGGTGATGCTTGCAACGATTCGACTACGGTATTGAACCGTGATCGTAATTTTTTTGATTCCGGTTTCGGTTTTCGAAAGCAATGAGAGATCGGCGGGAGATACCCACTGAACAAGAACGCTGCGGGACCAGTCGGTGTAGCCTTTGATGACAGACGCATTCTGCATCTGTGGCGGCGTCGAAACCCAGCCCTGGTAATCATCAACATCATCAAAGAGCGCCCTCCCGGGTGACACGGTTTCGCCAGTTTCCGGGCCGAGAGTAGTGGTTGGCGGTTTGGAATCTTCGTAAGGCTGAGTGAGTATTTCCGTTAGGAGTTGTGATGCGAGAGACTCCCCCAGTGATCGATCAGTTGTGATTCTGTCCGAGGCCGCGGTCCGGCCAATGGTTGTCATTGAAATCGCAAGGATCCCCCCCACTAATGCCGTTGCCACAACAGCTTCAACAATAGAAAAGGCTCGGGCATATCGATGCAGCGTAACCATCATCATGGTACAATTTTCACCTGATTAAATATTGGGATGCCCCATAAGATGGGGCTGGCCGCTCTGGATAGTTCCTGGACTGTAACATCAATGCTTGTGTAAAACTCACTTTTGGTATTGTAAGTAAAAGTCATACTCGAGATATTGGATACAAGCACTGTTTCAGCCCCCATGTTGTAGGAGCGAACAATGGACCCTTTGACAAAGCTGATTCTGATAGGCACAACTTTTCCTTTTCTGTCTTGATCGCTTACTTCAAAGACAATTTCACCAGGCAGGGCAATGGTGACCCTGGTGGCATACATCAGTTCGGTCTCCAGCCTGCTGAGAACCATGGTGATCTGGGATGTATTTGTTGTACTGTTGTAGTTTGCCGGGATAGATTTGGCAGCAAGCATCATGACAGACCCAGTTGCAGCCATGAGAATAGAGAGAATCGCAAGACTAACGACTAGCTCAATCAGTGTAAACGCCCTGCAAGAGCGTGAGTCCCTGAGCCGCAAACTGACTGGGCAAGTGTCGTAATGGCGATAGCGACGATTCATTGGATAGTAATTGCTCCGTCGATAGAAATGTTGATTGTTCTTTTCATTGAGCCAACAGATACTTCTATGCTTCCTGAAGCATCAGGCCTGCCAAAGCCGTTGAATAGAAGTCGTCTGTCGCCACCAAGATTGGTTAGAGAGATTCTGGCGTTGTAGGGAGCATCTGAGATACTCACCTTGTAAGCCAAGCCCTCAGTAATCCTTTTGGATTGAGGGCTGACGGTGTACCCAATACCATCAGTGCCAAAGTCAATAACACATGATGCACTGGTCTGGATAGCAAGATCCCTTGCACGGATAAGATCGTTACGGACTCTATAGGCTGCTGCCTCGATGTGATAGCGAGCTGAGGCATTGGCGTATCGTGGAACTGCAACAGCTGAGAGTGTAACAATCATCACAATGACGAGTACAAGTTCAATAAAACTGAAACCATGATTTGAGACGGTATGTATTCTCATTGTGGTGCTGAACCAAAAGAGGCGGGTCGCACACTCCGCTTTCCCCGGCGGAACATACGACCCACTTGATCGGATTAATATCTCAAAGCAGGATCAATAGGTGTTGTACAGAACGCCTCGTGCATCAGCTTCGGTGGTCGTGTTGGCGACGATGGTTCCTGAAGCAGCTGTGTAAATCCAGCCGATTGATGCTCCTGAAGCAGCAGCAATACCGCTCTTCCCTTTGAATGCTCCAACGGGCAAGGTGGGGATAGCTCGAAGGTACGGGCCATAGAGGTGGGTTGAATCGCTTGTCGCCTGGGCAGCACCTGAAATATCAGAAAACTGTGTGAGCTGGTTGGCGATGGTGCCAACCGCTGGGTATGTGCTCGCGTGCTCAGCATTGAAAAGGTCGATTGCATTGCGAAGAACCGCCAAATCTGCAACAAGGGCAGAGTCCGCAGCACCCGCTGCGCCACGGCTCATACGCGGAATAGCAACCGCACCGATGATGCCCAAAATGACTACAACGATGACCAACTCGATAAGGCTGAATGCTCGTCTGTTATTATGCATGATCGCTTGCTCCAGATCTATAACTCGCTTGTTTAGACTACTTGGTGACTTCTTTAGTAATCGACGCAATCACCGAGTAACTTAAACAGGTAATTTGTAATTTGGAGTTTGTTTTATTGAAGATTCTTGCGCAGCCTCAGCACTACACGACCCTGGCTTGAACTAAAGGTCGCAGAGCTTTCAGTAATGTCAACAAGCTGATAACCATCAATGGTCCCACCAAGCTTGACAGCGCGGCTGTTGATGATGATCGTCCCGCCCTTGGCATCAAGCGAGATGGCACCGATAGTATGCGTGGCTATAAAAATCTTGTTCAGATTCTGTGCGGGTTGAACTTTTTCCTCTGCAGATTTCTGATCATTGGCAGCTTCTGATCGCATGACATTGGTGAGTTGGCTGAGATCAATGGCGCGCTCGCTTTGAATATCTTTGAGTTTCTGAGCGACTGAGATCGTATTACTTTCCTGCTCAACACCCAGGTCTGTAGCCTCATCTGCAGGCGTTGAAAGGGTTTCAGATGCATCTGCTTGCTGAATTGCTGCACCGGCTACCACGGGGCCTGACTCACTCAGAATCAGCTTGTCAACCGCAAGAAGTGCGATGAAGAACAAGAGCGTACCTATATATAGCTTCCGATGTTTTTTGTGATTCATCTTGCCTGAAACAGGCAATTGCATTCATTGAGATGCCATGAAAGCATACGAAGAATACGATCCATGATTCAGTCTGCAGCGGCAAACCAGATCATGTTGATTATGACGACTGGTTGATCTGCGGGTTGCATCGTTATGGAAAACCCATCCACTGATATATCACGATACATGACCACAAGATGGTTGATGAAGCCCGCAACATCTGCGTACTCGCCTTTGCCTTTGAACTCAATAGGGATGGTCTGATAAGCATCTTCATGTGTAGGTTCTGCGGGGGTTGCTTCGATAAGAGTAACCTTATTCGTAGCTGCGAGTTGCACGATGGTTGATATTCTTGAGTTGATGGAGTTGGCAGGTTCCAGCTCTATTGAGTGCGTTTCGCAAATATTCATGACCTTTTCCAGTGTGTTGGTCACGCTGATGATTTTTTTGTTCGAGGCATCCAGTTCGTGTTGCTTGAGTTGAATGTTGGCGACGAGATCATTGTTATGATCATGCCGACCAATCACAGGCTTGATAAAGAGTAGAAAGTTTGCAAGCGTAACCACGCCAACCACAAATGAGGCATAGGCAACTGGCAGGTAAACCGCATTGGACAGGGTCTTTTTCATTCACTCCTTGCTCTTGAAGGGTTCGATGCTACAAAGAATAGAGTATTGCACAGCGATATTTTCATCGGTCTCGAGCCCCTTGGTCTCCAGCAGCTTGACCTGCTTGAAAATACCCAGCTGCTCAAGATTAATCAGAAACTGCGAGATCCCTTTGAGCGATCCGCTTTTCCCCTGGATCGATACCTGGTAAGACTCATTTGACCTGCTGTTCTTGGCTTGACTTGTTTCTGCAGTGATGCGTTTTTCCAGTTTGAACAGGCTGATCTGGTTTTCATCGGTGATTTGTGAGCCAACCATCGCCATAAGGATGCTCCAATCGGGATGGTCGCTCACGGATCTGAAGATGGAAAGTTTAAGCTTTGCTTTAGCCAGACGCATTTCATATTCACCGAGAAGGTTGCTCTGATTAATTACGAGCTGAGAGATATCTGAGAGTTCACCTTCAAGATTGTGATTTCCCGATCCCCAAGTCATGCGAACAGCTGAGCCAGTGGTTGAAGCAATGGCTGAATATGTGGCAACTGCAAAGATAGCGATACGAGTGCACTTGTGCCTTGCCCGTTCTATGCGCTTGGGTTTGGGTGTGTAGTCGTAATCGATCATGGCATGGAACTCGTTACTGGTTCGGGAAATGCCGGAGTATTGGCGGTGTTGTGAAGGGCCAGCCCGCTGGCCAGACTGCAGATTGGGTTGGCTTGGGAGTTCTCGTGGGATGCAGCAGGTTGCTCGCGAGTCGCCCCTGTCTGTGACGAAATAATCCCGCCAAGCTGATGGCGAAAGAACCCAGTGTGATCACCCGCTATGATGATTCTTCTTTTTTCTGGATCACCAAATCTTTGCTGAATGTAATGAGTAGTTTTACTAATTTCATCAGCTATGTCGCTTAGAAATTTCTGCATCGTGTTTTCCAGAGCAATATTGGATTCAGCAAGGCTTGGGTTTTCAAGGATCCTGAGAATCTGCTCTTCTGAGCGCGATGAGCTTATACGCAGACAATCATGAACCTTGCAAGATCCCATCGAGCTGAGAAGTCTTTCGTGGATCATGGTGCCTCGCCTTGTGACAAGCAACCGGGTGGATTCATAGCCAATGTCTACAACAAGAGTCTCATCGTGCATGCCCGGCAGCAGTCGCAATGCACGGTTAATCGCACTGTGCCAGACATCCACAGCCTCTACAGTCAAGCCTGCATTTTGCGCATTATCTATCCACTGATCAACAAGCTCGTGCATGCACACCAGAGCCAGAACGGAAACCGTTTCACTACCTCGCGCAGGTGCAGGGAGAGGCCAAAGACT
Organism: Phycisphaerales bacterium; assembly: GCA_029260555.1. Taxonomy (GTDB): domain Bacteria; phylum Planctomycetota; class Phycisphaerae; order Phycisphaerales; family UBA1924; genus JAJDCZ01. The sequence goes on along the minus strand of JAJDCZ010000020.1, from coordinate 34,779 downwards.
GATTTCATAATCACTTGAACTCAGATTATGTATGCGCGAGATCTCTGAACGAGCGATGACCTCCATCGTGTCTTGATCCTGAACCGGAGGCAACTCAAGCAATCCTGTAAGGACACTCTCTCTGGGAATGCCAAGCACAACGCGTCTGGATTCAACCCCTTGCCGGGCTAGAACACGAGCAACACGGCCAAACTCCTGGACACTGGGCATTTGATCATGCCAGCGCCTGGGCATGGTGTAGTTGAGGGTTTGCTTCAGGCCGTTGTCAAGATGCTCAAATCGCACCAGAGTGATCATTCTGGAGCCGAGATCGAGGCCCGTGGGTGTGTACTTTTTACTCAAAGGCATCACTGCGTCCCCGTCATGGAAGTGAGATCAAAGAGAGGCAGGAACATGCTCAACGCAATGATGGCTACAATAATGCCAAGCACGACGAGGATAATGGGTTCAATAATGCTCGTGAGGGATTTGATGATGACTTCGTTATCTTCATCAAGGTAGCCTGCGATATTCAAAAGAGTGGTACCAATATTGCCCGTTTCTTCGCCGCTCTTGATCGCCTCAACGACTGAGTTATTGAGCAGCTCCGAGTTCTCCCATGCAACACTGATATTTTCACCCCGCGTCACAGCATCCTCAGCTTGCGTCATCATCTTGATGTATTGCGTATTCTGAATAGACGCTTTGGTTAGCGCGAGCGCTTCCAGCACCGGCACATGGCTGGAGATGAGCATCCCAAGCAGGCGCGCGATCTTGGCAGATGTATAGTCACGGACAATGGTACCTGCACGGGGTATTTTAAGGACAACCTGATCAATCAAGAATTTGCTTTTTGGCCTTTTTGTCCACGCCCAGATACCGGTCAATACCCCGCCAATCCCCAGCAACATGAGCCACCAGTAATACTTGATTGCAGTGCTGATGACCATGAGAAACTTTGTCGTGGGAGGCAATGGTGCATCGAGCGTTTCAAACAGCCCCGTAAAGCGAGGCATGACAAAAACCACCAGCATGACAACCACAAGAAACGAAACCACGATCAGCACGAGTGGATAGAGCATGGCTCCCAAAAATGAACTGCGAATATGCGTCTGCTGACGAACCATATCCGCGAGCCTTTGCAGCATGAGATGCATCTGACCACTGCTTTCACCCGCATGGATAAGGCTTTTGCTCACCGGGTTGAAGTGCCTGGGATGGTGCGATATCGCTTCAGAAAGTGAAGCACCCTCTTCAACGCGCTTGTAGATATCAGCAACAATTGTTTTCCATACTTCGTTTTTCGTTTGTTTGCGTATGGATGCCAGCGCATCGATCATGGGCGTGCCGTTGGACACGAGAATGGCGAGCTGACGAGTGAATGTGGTCAGCTCTTTAAGATTGGAACCGTTTGATATTCTGGTCTTTGATTTATTTCGGCTGCCCTGATTTGCAGATTTACCCTGTTCGCTTATGGAGAGAACAAACAACCCTTTGGTGCGAAGGAGTTCCCGGGCTTGTTTTTCGTCACCCGCTTCAATGCTGTCAGATATTTTATTGCCCGTGGCATCACAGCCTTCGTAGATGAAGATCATGCTGCCTCCTCTCTGGCCGGTCCTGCATCACGAGGCAACTCGCACTGAGTCTGGATCGGCTCGGGCGCTCCCTGATCATCGATATGGGTCACGCGAAGGACTTCTTCCAGGCTGGTTTTGCCGCTGATTGAAATCTGGATACCCTCTTCGCGGAGCGTGAACATGCTTTCTTCATGCATGCTTTTCCTGAATACATGTGACGGAGCACCTGTGTGGACGAGCTTTCTGAGCTTGCTGGTGATCTCCATAACTTCATAAATGCCCACTCGCCCCTGGAAACCCGTGTCATTACATTGACGGCAACCCGAACCCTTGCGAAAGACTCTGCTCACACCATCATCAAGACCTGCATCTTTCAGAACTTCCTCGCTGGGATAGTATTTTTGGCTGCAACTTGGGCAAATTGTGCGAGCAAGCCGCTGCGCAACCACGCCATTGAGGGCGCTTGCAAGCAAATACGATTCGATATTCATGTCAATGAGTCTTGCGACAGTGCCCGGCGCATCATTCGTATGAAGTGTGGCCAGCACGAGGTGACCAGTAAGAGCAGCCTGCACACCTACAAGTGCAGTCTGCTCATCACGAATTTCGCCAACCATGATGATATCAGGGTCTTGCCTGAGAATACTACGCAAAGCTCTTTCAAAGGTCATGCCCACGCTTTCGTTAACATGGATCTGGTTGATGAGATCCAGTTGATACTCGACTGGATCTTCAATAGTGACGAGGTTTCGCTCCGGGCTTCTCAGAAGATCAAGCGCAGAGTAGAGCGTCGTCGTTTTACCTGAACCTGTAGGCCCAGTGACCAGCACCAGACCATGAGGCTGATCAAGCATGCGCCTGAATGCTTCAAGAGATTCTTTTCTGAACCCAAGCTCTTCGAGCCGAACACGAAGGTTTGCTTTATCAAGCACGCGGATAACGAGTTTTTCACCCAGAAGTGTGGGCATGCTGGAAACACGAAGATCAATCTCTCTGCCCTCAGCGATAATGTGCACACGCCCCTCCTGAGGCAGCCGTTTCTCAGCGATATCCATCTTGCCGATCACCTTGATGCGTGAGACAATGGCTGAGTGCATCCCCGGCGGAGGCTTCATGAGATTACGCAACATCCCATCAATTCGATAGCGGATTCTGGTGCCTTTACTGCTGGGTTCGATATGGATATCACTGGCGTTATCGCGGATGGCTGTGAGCAAGGCGACATTGACCAGGTTGACGATGGGGCTGCCCTCCACCATCGTGTCCAGATCGGTCGCAGGCCCTTCATCAACGGATTCTCGTTCAATAACTTCAACATCAGACTCTGCCAGCGAGGTCAGAAATGAATCTACATCAACATTGCCACCTGCGTACTTGTTGATGTATTCACAGATGTTGGCTTCAAGTGCAAGTACAGGTCTGATCTTCAGATTCGTGATGAGCCGAAGACGATCGATAGCCGGGAGCGATTGAGGCTCTGCCATCGCAACCGTCAGCGTATCTCCAACTCGAAACATGGGCATGATGCACAGACGCTGGGCTTCATCTTCACCAACCAATGGCAGCAATGACGGATCGATCAGACCATGCCTGAGCTGACAGCCCTTAATGCCCAGGCAACTCGCCAGCGTGCGCACAAACACAGCAGCAGAAATAACGCCCTCTTCAACGAGCGTTTCGCCGAGCATCCGCCCGGTGTTTCTTTGCTTGGCGAGGGCTTTTTCGAGCTGCTCAGGTGTCAGTAACCCCTGCTCGACGAGCGCATCACCAACGCGAGTTTTTTTGGAATCTGCACTCATACGAAGCTCCTGATGGCAGATGTGGCGTCAGCAAAAAACTCGAACATGTCAGTGATATCCGTCAGATCAAACACTTCACGAATGGTGTCGTTGATACCGATGAGCTTGAGCGATCGGCCCATACCCGTGAGTTGGCTGGCAAGATCCAAAAGCACTTCCAGTCCCCGGCTATCGACATAAGGCATCTGAGATGCATCAACAACAACCCGCCCCAGACTTTCGTTGGCTGAGTTGCTGGCTCTTTGTGCAAAGACATCTGCATCATCGCTGACCATGGGCCCCATGGGCGTGATCACGACCACCGCACCCTGGCGTGACTCTTCAATTTCCATGTCGAATCCCTCCTGTCAAGCTGCGTTTTTTCTGGTGGGCAAAGTGAGTATGAAAGTGCTCCCGACATCGATTTCCGAGCGAACATCAATTTCGCCGCCATGCAATCTGGCGATCTCCCTTGCCAGCGAAAGACCCAGACCCGAACCTGTGATCTGCCTGATCCGTTCATCCCTGGCGCGATAGAACTTTTCAAAGACCTGTTGCTGATCCTCAGCTGAAATCCCAATGCCTGTGTCTGAAACTTCCACACAAAGCTGCTCATTCTCAGCCTCTACCCGCACCGCCACCTTCCCACCTTCAGGCGTGTACTTCAGTGCATTACCAAGCATGTTCTGAAACACGACAGAGAGCTTGGCTCGATCACCCTGGATAGTTGGATACTTGGGTGGCAGTTCAAATCGCAGTTCAATGTGCTTTTCCCTGGCCTGGGCTTGATAGTCCGATTCCAGCTCTTCAAAGAGCGAGTCCAGACGCACATCACCTGCGGAGAGCGCCAAAGCACCAGCTTCCATCTCTGAAACCGAAAGCAGATCGCTCACGATAGATTCGAGCCGGGTCGCTTCGTTGGAAATGACATTGATTGCTTTTCTCTGCTCGACAGGATCCTCATTTTCCTCATCCAGCAACTCCTCAATGTACAAACGAATGTTGGTCAAAGGCGTACGCAGCTCATGCGTCGCCTGAGCCACGAACGACAGTCTGGCTTCCTCAGCGTTTGACTGCTGAGTAATATCATCGATCATGATGACCGCAGCTTCTTTTTCTTGCTCTCTGCCCGGTCTGATCTGATATCGAAGCACCGCCCCACCACCGATGGCACTCTGCTCCCGATGATCCGTCTGGATAATCACCATTCTGCGTAGATGACCAGAGATAATGCTCTTCACAGCATCTTGAACTTCCTGATCCGTGATCAGGCTCAATGCACTCTTGCCAACGACATCATCCTGTGCTGCCCCAATCAGAGCTTTGGCTGCTCCGTTGGCATAAGTAATGTCCATCTGCTTGCCGATGAGAATCAAGCCTGCAGTCATGGCATCACAGGCACCAACCAGACTGTCCTTTGCGTTGTGTGTTGCCTGGGTAACTGCCTGAATTTCAAGATCAGTCTGGCGATCCAGCTTGTTCTGATTCTCCCTGATCAGTGCATTCCACGCCTCAGCATACCCACCCAGCTCAGGAGCAAGACGCAGTGCCTGCTCACACTGTTCACCTTGGGCAAGATCCTGCAGCGCGCCGTGGATTTCGCACACCGCCCGGGCTCTGGCTCGATGTTTGCGATATAGCACCCCGCCTGCCACAACGACCAGCCCAAGTAGAACACCCTGACCCGTAAGGAATGTGGTACTTTGCCAGAACGGCAAGGCGGCTTCTACAGCTTCACCCTGGCCTTTGGATAACGCCCACCACGACCAGACACCAGCACCCAGTGTCGTCACAATCGCCATGGCAACATAGCTCAACACGATGGGCACAAGAAAGGCATCTGTCCTTTGTAAACGCACCGAACCCGCACCATCTTGTGACTGGATCACTTCCTGCATCTGCGAACAAACTCCAGGCATGCAAAGTAAATACTTTGAGCCACAGTTTGTATCGGTCTAAAACAGGCCCAGTTCAAGCCCCGCATACCGGAGTAAGGCAACCTGACTCACGCCTGCAGTACACTCGTAATATTTTGCACTGACCAGGCAGTTCCCGGACGCCAGTGATAACGGATCAACTCGTCCGTATCTGATCGCCCGATAAGGCTGACTTCCCCTGCGTTTGTAGTCACACCAGTGATTGTCCCAGCCAGTGTCCTGCTGCCTGTGACAAGGTCACTCAAAGGCGAGAAGCGCCAGGAATCCAGCCCCGGTGCCCACCAGAACACCGAAACCTTGCCGTTGGAATCCAGCCCCGAGATGTTCAGCCCTCCCCAAGGCGTGACATAACTCGACAAACTCTCAGACAAGAGAGCCTGACTTCCAGTGACGAGCGATGAAAGGTTGGATGTACGCCAGCTGGCCCCAAACTGAGGCACCCACCATGCGACTGAAAGCTGACCATTCACATCAATACCCGCAAGATTGATGCCCTTCCAGCTCGTCAAATATGCTGTCAACCCGCCTGTAAGCGTGGGGGCACCGGTAATGCTGCTAAGGTTCGATGTTCGCCATGTCGCCTGACCCGGAGCCCACCAGACCGCGTGGATCTGACCCTGCGCATCAAGCCCCGCGATGTTCAGCCCATTCCAGCTCGTCACATAACTGATAATGGGACCAACAAACTGAGGCACAACCTGCCCGGTAACTCGAAGTTGATCTTCAGCAATATTCTGAAATGCCCAGACCGATCTTCCATCTGCATCGCTCGAACCCATTTTCGTGTACCGAAGCAGATCGCCTTGTGTATCAAGCCCCGCAATAGAGACCCGGTTGTCGGTGCTGGTAAAGACAGTCAGATCAGAGACTATGGTGGATGAACCCGCCGTCTCGCGCGTGAGGTTTCGCACTGCCCACGAGCCATCAGCCGCCAGGTGATAAACAAAGAGCCCTTCAGCAGAAGTCAGAGCAGCGAAAGCAGAACCATCAACAGGGTCGATCCATGTTTTGATCGAGCCCGCATCATCGGGACCACCCGCAACCTGCAGCAGATCCGATGCAGACCATTGATTCTGTGCGTTGAGGTTCAAGGCCAGGGGTCGACCTGAAGCATTGAAACTGGTGACGATGAGCGATCCATCCGCACCTGCATCAGCCCCGATGGTTTGCCCTGAACGGGCTGTATAGTCCGCAGCCGGTCCTGAATCAGCTGTGCCCGGGCTTCCCACGAAAATCGCATACTCACCAACCGTCTGGTTTTCTGTGAGTACTTCGATGTAATAAGTCTGATTCTGAACAACCCAGAAGGTACTGGTGAGTGTCTGGCCCGGAGCACTCTGACTGGCAGCTTGCAGGGGTTGGCCGGCATCATCCAGCAGCCGAATGCTGCCTTGAAGCGTCGAGTTGGGCAGTCCCATGAGGATGGATGCCAAGCCACTTTGAACCGGAACAAAGCTGAACAGATCAACATCTGATGTCGACTCGATCACACCCGTCAATCCACCATCGCCCGTGATCGAGTTGACGGGAATACTCGAAGCAAAAGCAAGCTGCCCTGCATTGGCGTGGTCATCAAAGTTTGCGTTCGGATCATCCGGGCTGAGTGTAATCTGGTCAATGGCAACATCCAGTTTGACATTGACACTATCGATAGTGACTCGATCGGCATAGACCAGTCCTGATGCCAGGTTCGTATACCGCACAACATAGCTGCCCGGGTCAACACGCATCTGGTAGTTGCCCGCAGCATGAGTGGTATAGGAAAATAAAATATTGCTGGGCTCAGACGCGGTGAAGACATCGACCTGAATCCCCGAGATCCCCTCGCCTGAATCGTAAAAGTTGTTGTTGTTTAAATCGTCTGTCACCACACCAAGCAGAAAGACATCGTTGTCAACAAAGCCAAAGCTCTGAGCGTAGAAATCAAAATAAGGTGCAATGTTGGTGAAAGCAAAACCAATGCCGATTTCGTTGTAGTGAAAGGTGTCTGTGAAGTTGTCGTGAAGGCTGAGGACATTTCTGCGATGCCCCAGGGAATCAAGCCACGCAGCATGGGCGATGCTGATTGAGTCCTGTCCCGCAGCGATATTCTCACCCGCAACACCAGCATAACCCGCACGAACTGCACGATCGGTAGGATCCTCACCATCGGGATTCACATGGTCAAAAAACCCGCGCTGAGCCATATCCAGCGCATGATCACGAGCTGCGACAGTGAGCTCAGCATTGAGCGCCAAAGGCTCCTGGGTGGTAAATCTTGCGAGTTCCGCAGGCGTCAGATCCGAGGTCAGATCAAGCCCCAGGCGGGCAGCTTCGACTGCAGGATCAAGCCGGGCACGATTAACCAGTTCTGCCAGAAAAACCTCGTCTCCAGTCCATTCAAAGCCGCTGAGCAGCACCCGAGGCTCTAAACGATCAAATAACATTCCAGGCTGATCCCCCAATCGCCCTGAGGCTGATTCCCCGGTTGTTTTTCGCCTGACCATCGCCTTGCTCCGTAAACCCATCGCTGCTGCTAAAGCACATCTGCCATCGACCCGTTCGGCTCGCCTGATCCTCAGCTGGGTGCCTCTGAATCTGACTCGGCCTCTCACAAACTGATCCAAACGGAACAGCCGGTTCAACAAGCCAGTTATATGGTCTTGCTGGCAGGCGGTTTCCCGGGTCACACCTCCTCCATGCCGCATACCATGGCACCATGCTGACACGAAACGCTCGTCTACTGGTCATGTTCTGGTTATTGCTCCTGCCGGGCACTGTGCATGCCCAGGATACTTCTGATCCAGGCAACTCAACTCAACCACAAAAGACCGCACAGACCAATCCACAGCCTGTCGCCATCGACCCCCGGTTTGAAAGCCCGCGCGCGACGATGCAGACCTTTCTTGATGCTGTCAAGATTTACATTGACAACAAGACATCGTCTCACATCAAAGAAACCCAAGCCCAGACAATACTGTCATGCTTTGATTGGCAAGACCGGGCCAGAAGCATCGACCGCGCCATCGACCTCTACAACATATTCAACAAGATCGGGTACATTCAGCTCTGGAATCTGCCTGATGCAACATGGGCCAAATCCCAGAAACTCAGCTCGTTTACCTTCTTCCCCAATAACAGCAACCCCGCCCACACCGCGATCAACAACGCCGCTCGTCAGAGCACCATCATCCTTTCGCGTCAGGAAGATACCGGCCAGTGGAAGTTTTCATACTCAACCGTCGGAGGCATTCCTGCATTCTGGCGCTCCATCGAACATCTGCCTGATCGATATGGCGACGGCCCGGTTATCCTCACGCCGTACCAATGGCTACGCAACAAAATGCCTTACTCGCTCAAGAGCCAGGCGATTCTGACCCTTGAATACTGGCAGTGGATCGTCATCGGCATCTTGATTTTCATAGGCTTGACCATCGACTTGATCGTGCGAGTGTTTCTTGCCATTGCATGGAAGCGGATACTGACCAAACGCGGACAAACCGCTGAGCAACCACTGATCAAGCGAAGTGTTCGACCCTTTGGCCTTGTCGCAAGTTCGCTGATCTGGTTCGGTGGCCTGCGCCTGATCAGTGAGACGCGAGCCAGCGAAGGTTCACCTGATCTGACCGACGCAACAGACCTCCTCCTGATCGCAGCCCGGTTCATTTTGATGCTCTCAACAGTCTGGGCTGCATACCGCGTGACAGATCTGATCGCAAAGTTCTTCAGCGTCAAGGCTGAACTGACCAGAACCAAGCTCGACGACCTGCTCATCCCTCTACTACGGAAAACCCTCAAGGTGCTGGTGACAATCCTGGGTGTCATCTACATCGCAGATTCACTGAATATCAAAATCCTGCCGCTGCTGACTGGCCTGGGCATTGGTGGCGTGGCCTTTGCATTTGCAGCCAAAGACACCATCGAAAACTTCTTCGGCTCATTCGCAGTCATCATCGATCGACCCTTTGAAGTTGGCGACTGGGTTGTCATCAGCGATGTCGAAGGCACCGTCGAAGAGCTGGGCTTGCGCTCAACACGCATCAGAACTTTCTACAACTCGCTCGTCACCGTGCCCAACTCCACGCTGGTCCGCGCCAAGGTCGACAACTTTGGCAAACGGCGTTATCGACGATTCAAAACGACCGTCGGCATCACCTACGACACCCCGCCTGAGAAGATCGAAGCATTTTGCGAAGGCATCCGAGAGATCATCAAGCTCCACCCATACACACGCAAGGATTACTTTCATGTCTGGCTCAACTCATGGGGTGCTGCAAGCCTGGATGTGCTGATCTACATGTTCCATGAATGCCCGGACTGGGCAACAGAGCTTCGCGAACGCCACCGCTTCATGCTTGATGTCCTTCGTTTGGCCAGCAGCATGAATATCGAGTTTGCCTTCCCAACGCAGACCATCCATCTTCAACAGGCCGGAGATGCCAAACCCGAGCCATATTCTCCACCCAGAAGAGGATCAGAGATGCGTTCTCGCGTCAAGGGTCGCAGAGAGGCTCGAGATCTGCTCAACGATCGGCCCTGGACACTTCAAGACAAACCCATACCCGTATCTTTCGGCGAAGATGCCCATATGGATGATCTACCCATGCTCGATGAAAACGATGATCAGCAAACTGATTCCATCCAAGGCATGGAATCAAGCGAGCCGCCTCGTGAAGGTGCCTAAGAACTCAGCCTTCTTGTTCAAACATCGCCTGAATGAACTTGTCAGGATCAAAAGGCTCAATGTCCTGGGGTGTTTCACCAAGCCCCACAAACTTGACGGGGATGTTGATTGCATCGCGAATCGCAACCACAATGCCGCCCTTGGCTGTGCCATCGAGCTTTGACAGGATAATACCCGTGACATCTGAAGCCTCTGCAAAAGCTTCCGCCTGACGCAAGCCGTTCTGGCCCGCCGTGGCATCAATCACCAGCAGCACCTCATGAGGCCCGCCGGGAACCTGCTTGGAAGCCACATTTTTAATCTTGGTCAACTGACGCATCAACGGGTCTTGTGTCTGAAGCCGACCCGCGGTATCAAGAATCAAAACATCTGCTTTCCTTGCATTCGCAGCCTGGCAAGCGTCAAAGGCAACCGCTGCGGGATCGCCCCCTTGCTGGCCTTTGATCAGATCCACGCCCAGCCGCTCTGCCCAGACCTCAAGCTGACGCACCGCTCCCGCCCGAAAGGTATCACACGCACCCAGCATCACAGAGTTGCCTTGCGATTTCAACAGCCAGGCAAGCTTGGCGATACTCGTCGTCTTACCCGCACCGTTGACTCCGATGACCAGATAAACCGTCGGGCTGCTCGAAGCAGTTTTCAGCGAACGATCACACTCGGGCCATAGTTCTGCGAGCTGATCCTTAAGATGCACCAAGACATCTGCACCCTGTGTGAGCGTGCCGGCCTTATATGCTTCAGTGATACTCTCGATCAGCCGATCAGTCGCAGCCACACCAACATCTGCCTTGATCAGACACGCACGAATTTCCCTGATCAGTTCATCATCGAGTTTTTTACCCAGAAGAACTGTTCGCAGCGAATCAACAAAACCTTCGCGCGTGCGCTTGAGCCCCTTCTTCAGCTTCCCGATGACCGATTGAAAGATTGCCATAAAGGGTTTACTCGTTGGTAGGAGTCGCAGGAGTCGCATCGGACTGTTCGTTGAGTACCCGTTTGAGGATCTTGTCAAGAACGCCATTGACAAACGATGGTGACTTGTCGGTGCTGAATGATTTGGCCAGCTCGACAGCCTCGTTGACAGCAATCTTGGGGTTAATGTTCCCCGCAGTCATTTCGTAATGGGCAAGCCTGAGAAGCGCACGATCAACTGCCGGTTGACGATGCACCGGCCACTTGGGTGCCAGTTCATTGATCAACTCGTCAGCCACAAAGCGGTTTTCGTGAGCCGCTCGCGCCAGCGCAAGAGCTCTTTGCCGATCTTTTTCGCTGAGTTCTTCTGAATCCTGCTTTGGCAGATCAGCATCATCCATCTCGCCTTGAGCATCAAGCAGAAACAGAATCTGAAATGCAAAACGGCGAATCTGCCTCGGTGTCGCGCTCATGAAACCCCTCCCGCAGCCTTGTCAGGCATCGCATGATTAATCTGCACTCGCAAACCCGAATCTTCTGAACAAGCTGCAGCCTCCTCAACTCTGTGGATCACAGTAATAGTGTCGAGCAGTGCTTCCATCGCCTGGTGTCCCTTATTGCCCATCGTACCACCCGCCCTATCCTGAGCCTGCTGGAGTGTGTTGGTTGTCAGCACGCCAAACGCCACAGGAATACCCGTCTTGAGCGTGATATCCATCAAACCATGTGCAACAGCTGAGCCAATGTGCTGATCATGGGGGGTCTGCCCCTTGATGATACATCCAAGCGTTAATACGCCCTGATACTTTCCCGTCCGGGCAGCAGCCAGAGCAATCGCAGGCAACTCATAAGCCCCTGGGGCATCAATAATTGCAAGTGATCCATCAGAACCCGTCGCATCCAAGTACGCCTGAACCGCGCCCTCGAGCAAGGCATTGGTGATGCTGGCGTTGTATCGACTGACAACAACAGCCACCGCATGAGCAGCAGCGGGCATCGGTTTGGCAGGTCTTGGCTCGGTTCCGGGCTCTGTCATATCAGGGCGATGGTAGATCCCCTGCTGGGCGATGTCCCGTCATGCCGTGCCAGATCGTATACCATCGAGCCATGCGCGATGCTCTGATGCGACTGGCACCCATCCTGGAACTCACCCGTGTAACACGAGCTGTTGCCTGCATCGCCAACATCTGGTTCGTCATCCTCTGGACACGCGCCCACGGCGATCTCGAAGCCGCCACCGCAGTCTTCGGCCAGCGTTCCACAGCCTGGCTCTTAACCGGAGGCACAACACTCGCCATCGGCCTCTTTGCCTTTGCAGCTTCGCTCAACGATGTTCTGGACCTCAAACGCGACCGCCACCTCAAGCCCAACAGACCACTCCCCTCGGGTCGGCTCAGCCTTGACGCTGCCATGGTACTGGTGGTCTGCACGCTGCTGGTCGCCCTGCTGGGTTCAGCGATGCTGGGGATCGAAGCTGTGGTGCTGTGCGTGCTGTTGGCGGGTGCAATCCTTGCCTACAACGCTGTAGGCAAGTTCATACCTGCGGTTGGCTTGGTGCTTCTGGGGTTAATCTATGCCGGGCACATGGCCGTGCCAAACATCCATCAACGCTTTGTCTGGCCCTTGTGGCTCGTGATGACACACTCGCTGGTCGTCGCTGGCGTGGTCCACCGCTTGAGTCGCAAAGTACCCAGACTCTCTCAGCGTGCAATGCTCGTCGCAGGCACCGGATGGGTGTTCTGGAGCGGCGTAATCCTGTTCTTTGGCTGGTCACGAAATCGAGATGCAGGCGGGCTCTGGCCTGACTGGGTCAGTCCACAAGCCATCCTAGGCCCCGCTGTGCTGATCGTACTTTTCATCATCTTTGCCTGGCGCCGTGTTGCCAAGGCAAGACCCGGCACGCGAGCAGCTGAAAAAATCGACCGCTATGGCTCACTCTGGGTCTCAATGTACGCTTGGGCATGGATGTTCGGAACCGGACATCACACCGAAGGGATCATCCTGGCATCGCTCACCGCAGGAGGGTTTCTCATGATGACGATCCTTCGCGAGCTTTACTCCTTGGCTGAAACGCCTATGGGCTATCGCCGCTGATCACCGCATGTCTGAAATCTCTGTTGCACATGCACCTCCTACCCATCCGCAAACTCACTTTCATGAGCGAGATCAGTATCAGACAAGTTTGAGTGCGTAGAAAATGGATGTAAACATCAGGTCAGCGATGACAATGGAGACGATGCTTTCCACAACAGTGTTTGTGGTTGCCTTACCAACGCCAGCTGCACCGCCTGTAACTTTCAGGCCATTCATGCACGCAATCAGTCCAATCAGCAGACCAAAGATGGAGCCTTTGGCAATCCCTGTGATAAAGTCAACAAGTTTGACCTGTTCCAGAAGGTTGCCCATAAAGGTGGTGTAAGGCACATCCAGCGCCAATACACCAATCGCCAGTGCTGCCCCGATCGCAACAATATCCGAGAAAACCGCAAGACAGGTCATTGATACCACGGTGGCGATCACGCGAGGCACCACCAGAAAGCGAATGGGATTTAGCGCGTGAGCTTCCAGCGCTTCAATCTCCTCACCCACGACCATGGTGCCAATCTCCGCAGCAATTGCAGCACCCGCAAAGCCCGCCAGCACAATCGCTGCCAGCAATGGGCCAAGCTCTCGAAGCACAGCCACACCGATGATGTTGGCAATGCGATCGCGCTGCCCAAAATCATCCAGAGGCGGCGCCAGCTGCAATGCCAGAATCAAACCCACAGACCCAGAGATCAACGCCACAATGACCAGCGAACGGACACCGACACGAATAGTCTGGCTGACAATGGCAGCCCGACCCAGCCTGACTTTTTTGTGCGTAAATGCCCGGATCATCCAGCTGGAGGCATTAACTAATAAGCCCAGCACTGATCCGATATGATCCAGCGTGGTGACAACCTTGCAGCCGACGATCGCAAATAAATTGATAATCGGCTGGAGCAGGATCATGGCTCAGAACCCTGTGAGTTGATTGTTTCAGCTGAGTTCAGCACGAATCACTCTCTTTGCTGACTCTGCCTGAGAACTCAGACCTGAGTTGCATCCTCGCGAGATGGGACGATCGAAAACACGCGGTCGAGCCTGGCAATCTCAAAGATGGAACGCACCTGGTCTTGCATGCCACAGAGCACCAGTTTAACGCTGTTGCGTCGCGCAAGCTGCATCGCTTCGACCAGCGTTGCCACCCCCGAGCTGTCCATATATGGCACATCCGTCAGGTCGACAATCAAACGACCCGTAACATCAGAAAGAGACTTTTTGAGTGCCTGGCGCAGACAAGGAGATCGGCTCAAATCAACATCGCCGACAGGCGTCACAATCAACGCTTCGTCGATCTGCTCAATGGACACCTGAATATCATTTTCTTCACGCATTGCTGCCTTTTCCAGATTGATCCTTGACCGATCGAGGTGTGCCTCGAGGCGGACAGTGTACCTGTGTCTCAGAGACTGTATCATCTTTAATGCCAAGCTGCTTGAAGAGAGTGAGTTTCATGCCCACACCCTCTCGCTTTTCATAGACCACCTGATCCATGACCTCCTTGATGATGTGTACACCCAGCCCCCCAGGCCTCACATCATCAAGATCCCGGCTACAAATCTCACAAGGATCGACCTGATCAGCCTCATCCTCAATGACGATCCGAATGCCGGTGTATTCAGCTTGCCCATCCTGGCAGCTGCATGCTTCAGCCGGATCACAGGCCTGATCACAACAAGGCCAGATGCTCATCCAGATGGGTTGATCACAGGCTTTTTTGTACCCGTGCCTCATCACATTGGCCAATGCTTCATCTACCGCCAGCGATATCTGGCAGCAGGCTTCATTGGAAAAACCAAGCCTCTTGGCCACCGAGGAGACCAGCTCCCGGGCACCACAGAGGTACAGCGGGTTGCTAAGCATCTTGATCCAGATGTGAGGTTGTGGTTCCACGCTGTAATCGTGTCTCCTGTTATACACCCTGCCAGAAGGCCTGCCCTTGATCTTATCCGCTGTTTTCTGTGAGGTTGCCTGTCATATCACCTGATTTTGGGTCCATCTCACCCCCACTCTCATACCAGTGGACCCATTGTTTAACCGCCTGATCACGCTTGAACGGGCGTGCAGCGTGGTCATATCCAAGTGTCTGCCCAGTGAGCCTTTCGAGCGTGCGTATCGCGACAAGCCTGGCTGCAGGATCATCGCTGTCGAGCATTTCGATCAGTTCAGGGATTGCTGAGGCATCATTCTCCCGGGCAGCATCCTTCGCAGAAGCGATCCTGGAACCCGGATCATCCGCTGCAAACCCGCCCGGAGGGGCACTGCATGAGACCAGACCCCCCAGCAGAATCAGCCCAAAGATGCATTGAATTTGCTTGCAGATACTCACAGCGTCGAATCTTACCAACTCAACCGGGGTCGTGTCGCGTATGCCTCCTCGACGCAACCCGATTCAGACTCCTACTGTTGCTCTTCACAAGTCGTAAAAACCCACCCGTTGGAGGATCACGATGAACCTACCCCATGATGAGGTCATCGTTGTTGTTGACTTTGGCTCACAAACCACCCAGCTGATCGCGCGCCGAATCCGTGAAGCTGGCGTGTTCTCTGTCATCATCGCACCTGACACACCCATCCAGACCATCCGCGATATCGCCCCCAAAGGCATCGTGCTCTCAGGCGGCCCCGCCAGTGTCTACGACAATGATGCTCCCAACTGCGATAAAGACATCCTCAAGCTGGGCGTACCCGTCCTCGGCATCTGCTATGGAATGCAGCTCGCCTGCTCGATGCTCCAAGGCACTATCACCCCCGCACCCACCAGCGAGTTCGGGCGAGCCCAGCTCACCGTCATGGATAACTCGGATCTTCTCTCTGCAATCCCCGAAAACACCACCGTCTGGATGAGCCATGGCGATCAGATCGGCGAGCTTGATCAATCCCGCTGTCACACACTGGCCCGCACCAATACCTGCCCCCACGCTGCCATCCGATATCAGGACGATCAAACCCGGTTCTTCGGCGTGCAGTTTCACCCCGAAGTCACACACACACCCCATGGCTCAGAAATCATCCAAAACTTCCTCTACGAAATCTGCAAATGCTCAAGCACCTGGCACATGGCTGACTTTGCCGACCGCGAAATCGAAAAACTCCGGGAACAGATCGGTCAACAGCATGTTATCTGTGGCCTCAGCGGCGGGGTGGATTCCGCCGTCGTCGCAGCCCTTCTCCACAAAGCCATAGGCCCAGGACTCACCTGCGTCTTTGTCGACACCGGACTCCTCAGAAAAAACGAACGCGAACTCGTCCAGACCACCTTCCGCGACCACTTCCGCCTTGACCTGCGTGTGATCGACGCAGGCGAGCGATTCCTGACAAACCTCAAAGGCATTGATGACCCCCAGGAAAAACGCCGACGCATCGGGCACCGCTTCATCTCAGAGTTCAAAGACGCTTCAAACCATGTCGACAATGTAAAATACCTCGCCCAAGGCACCCTCTACCCGGATGTCATCGAATCAGGCCAGAGCATGGCTGGCCCCAGTGCCGGGATCAAGCTCCACCACAATGTCGGCGGGCTCCCAGAAGACCTGGGCTTTGATCTCATCGAACCCTTGCGCGACCTGTTCAAGGACGAAGTGCGAAAGCTGGGTCAGGTTCTCGGGTTGCCCAATCATCTGGTCTGGCGTCACCCATTCCCCGGTCCGGGGCTGGCCGTGCGCGTGCTGGGTGATATCACAGAAGACAAACTCCTGCTGCTTCAAGATTGCGATGAGATCCTGCTTGAAGAAATCGTAGCTGCGGATCTGTATCGCCAGACGAGTCAGGTCTTTGCGGTGCTCTTGCCTGTCAAGAGCGTGGGCGTGATGGGCGATGGTCGAACCTATGAAAGTGTGGTGGCGATTCGAGCTGTGGAAACGCGAGATTTCATGACCGCAGACTGGGCGAGAATACCGTTTGATGTCCTGGGACGCATCTCCAATCGAATCATCAATGAAGTCAAAGGCGTAAACCGCGTGGTCTACGACATCTCCTCCAAGCCGCCCGCAACGATTGAATGGGAATGATCGACCAACTCACTATCCACACGCCCGGGCAAGGCTTGATCGAGATCACGCATCTGATCGCAGATATCACAGCCGCCAGCACCGTTGATCAAGGGCTTTGCACCGTGTTCGTGCAACATACTTCAGCCAGCCTGACCATCCAGGAAAACGCCGATCCCAGCGCCCGCCATGATCTTGAAGCCTGGCTCAATCGCTTCGTGCCCGAGCATGATTCGCTCTACACACACACCAGCGAAGGCCCCGACGACATGCCCAGCCACATCAAAGCGATCCTGACCCAGACCTCGCTTTCCATTCCCATCGTCAACTACAAACTGGCCCTCGGCACCTGGCAAGGCGTGTATCTATGGGAACACCGCAAAAGATCTCACACCAGACACATCGTTGTCCATATCGCCTGATCCAGAGCACTTTCATTTCGGTTCGTTACCCGGTTTCCATTTGATATTGCACCCAATACTCGGGTTCTGATCTTCACAAATCCCCTCACCCGCAACAAGTGCTGATATCGCCTGAAGCAAATCCGCCCCCGTCACAGCCTTACCATTGCCGGGTCTGGCATCATCAAGCTGACCTCGGTAAACAAGTTTTCCTTCCGCATCGTACAAAAAGAAATCAGGTGTACACGCTGCACCAAACGCCCGCGCCACCTCCTGTGTCGCATCAAACAAATACTCAAATGGATACCCCGCCTGCTCCTTTTCCAAAGCCATCTTGTCTGGTGCATCCGCCGGATACCTTTCGACATCATTGGCATTGATCGCAACAACCCCCACACCCTGATCCAGACACCACCCGCCAAGTCTGGCCAGTTCTTCACGAACAAGGACCACAAACGGGCAGTGGTTACAGATGAACATGATCAGCGTGCCCTTGTCACCAACCAGATCATCTCGATGATGCATCACTCCCGCTGGATCAGCAAGCGAAAAATCGGGCATCTGTGATCCAAGCCTGGCCATCGTTGAAGGCGTCGCTGCCATCGTGCTCTCCCTCGCGCTAAAGACTTCATGATTCAGTGTGTCTAGTCCAGCTCTCAGTTTTTCATACTAGGTTGTATCCAACAACTCTCAACTATTGCTAACTGGCTTCCTCCAAGATAACAAGGAGCTGGAAAATGGAGGGTGCCACCACTCGCCGTCCTCGGCGCAGTAGTCTCTTGGTCACTCCTCTCACCCCGGTGTCATTGGTACGACTACCTCAATTGAGCGAGTAGTAGAACTCCACCTCGACACCAATGAACTTCAGCCCCCCTCAGACTGATCCTGCACACCACCCTCTGCCTTTGAATTCTCTTTCTTCAACGCCTCGCGTCGCTTTTTCCTTTCTTCCCGAGCTTTCTTCTTTGCCTGCTTCTCGCGTTCATTCGCCTCGTCCATTACCTTGGAATACGCATAAAACGCCATCATCATCGGCATGAAAGTCCGCTCCCCCGCCCTCTCAGAAACACCATCCAGATCAGGCACCTTCCCACTCTCGATATCCTTGCGCAAATCCACCAGCGTATTGTTGAACACCGCAATTACCGCATTGAACACCTCAAACGACGCTTCATCCCTGGGCACTATCCGCGAAACACCAGGCAGCTTCAAAGGCAAAACCACACCCCAATCACCATCCCCCTCAGAATCTCGCGCCATCACCAACCCGAACGGCGGCAACACCGGCTTGTCATCAAACCAGATCGCATACACATCCTCTGAAACCCAACGCACGCTCAAACTGTCAGCACTGCTCTCAAGCCATGAATATGGGTCCGCAAGCAAAGCCCGCAAAAAGTGCTCAAACCCGTCACGATTCTCCATCGTCTCTGGTGAAATTGAAAACCCGCCGCTCCGTGATCGCTTGAACATCCCCGCCAGCAACCCCGAAACCTGCCCCTCCTCCTCAGCCTGCTTCTTGAGCTTGGCGATCTCCTTTGGATAGGTCTTCTGGATCGTCGCTGCCAACTTCTGAAGATTGCCCAAAAGCACGCCAAAGTTGTCCAGCATCGTGCGCATCTCAGGCGCATCAGCATAAATCAGCGTCGTAAGCTGCCTGGCATCGCCATTGACCACCATGGCTTTGGCAGATTCTATGACCGCTTCGGGTGTTTCCTTGCTATATGTAGGCTTGCGTGAACACCCCGCCGCTGTAATCATTGCAGACGATACCATGAACCCCAGCAAGATCAGCACAAATCGGTATGGATCAGATCGAAAAATCCGTATCATGATTCGCCCCAGCATTCTCCAGCACAATACACCACATTCCGCACTCGTGAACAGTGGTTCTACCCCGCATTCGCCCCCCGGCTGCACACTCCAGGTAACCCACTTTGAAAATATGCACCCATTTCATTTCAATCTGTGCATACCTTTGTCATGCCGGGCCTGATTAATCATCTCAAGCGCAGGCGAGTGCTTTTTAATGAGCTTGATCAGCTGACTCGAAGAACAGCAAAGCCTTGCCGATGCAAGACCAGGCTCAAGCCCGCAGGCATACAGCACATCCATCGCCTCTGCCAGCAATGCTGCATAATCGTGGTGCTTCTCGCTGCAGATGATTTTGCCATCCTTCACCCGACTCTTCCAGAGCTCACTTTGCACCTCTCCATCAGGCACGACACACCGCACCCGCATCGCCAGTTCCAGGCGAAGCCTGCGAATCGCCATGGGCTTGTTCTCGCGAACACTTCGCCGTTCACCTGCACTGGCTTTGATGCCCGTAGGCGTATGACTCAGTTCCACGCGTGTCTGCACCTTGTTGCGATGTTGCCCGCCCGGCCCAGACCCTCGCCCCAGACCCATCGCACACTGCGCCAAGAGCACCTCCATCTCAATCGTCGCAGGATGAGGCCCATCAACATGAATCATCAGGATCTCCCGCACCCCGTCGTAGGCACCGCACGAAGTGTCAGATCGTCCTCGACTCCCGCCTTGTGCAGATGCCACGCCAGCCCAGCGATCATCGCAGCGTTATCCATGCAATACTCCATCGCAGGAAGCCTCAGCTCCAGCCCGCGTTCACTCGCAAGCGTCACGAGTTCAGCTCGCAATCGACTGTTGGCTGAAACACCCCCACCCACCAGCAGCGTGTGACATTCCCCATACTGCTTAAGTGCATGACCAAGCTTAAGCATCACCGCACTCACCGCAGCGTTCTGAAAACAGGCTGCCAGATCGCGCTTGTGTAGCTCGCTCAGCGCATCATGATCCCGCTGAAACACGCCGCCAGGCGCAGGAATCCCACGCACTTCATAAAGCAGCGCAGTTTTAAGACCCGAATAGGAAAAATCAAGCGAATCCTTGCCAAGCCTGCTGATCGGGAGTTTGCAAACCGTCTCATCAGCATCTGGCTGACTTGCAAGCGCATCAAGCCTTGGCCCGCCCGGATACGCAAGACCCAGAATCGTCGCAGCCTTGTCATACGCCTCACCAATAGCATCGTCGATGGTCGCTCCCAGCAACTGACAATCCGTCACCGATGTCAACTTGTAAATCGCTGTGTGCCCGCCACTGACCACCAGCCCCAGCGCAGGCATCTCCACCGCCTCACTCTGATCCAGCAGCCCCGCATAAAGATGAGCATGAATGTGATCCACGCCAACAATCGGCACCCCCATCGCCCACGCCAGTGCCTTGGCAGCAGACACCCCCACCAGCAGCGACCCGATCAACCCGGGCCGATGCCCCACCGCCACCGCATCAATCTGTCCCAGCTCCAGTCCCGCATCACAAAGCGCCTTGCTGATCGTGGGTGTGAGTTGAGAAACATGAGCCCTGCTGGCAATCTCAGGCACCACCCCACCATACTCCGCGTGCAAATCCACCTGCGACGCAATCACGCTGGACAAAACCCGCACTCCGTCCTGAACCACCGCCGCAGCTGACTCATCACATGAACTCTCGATGCCAAGAATGTTCAACACCTGCTCCTTGACCAACCTTCCAAACCCTCAGCCTCAACCCCAGCACCCTGCCACACCATCGTATCCCCGTCCCAGCGGGAGTTTGCACCAGGCTGACCCATCCCCACACTCAGCCCCTACACTTTCATCCCATGGCACACACACTCAACACACCCACAACCGAGTTCGAAAAAAAAGACCGTTGCGCTGATCTTGACCACCGCCCCCGCGTCCTGCTGGGCAAAATGGGTCTTGATGGCCACGATCGAGGGGTCAAGGTCATCGCCCGCGCCCTGCGCGACTCAGGAGTCCATGTCATCTACTCGGGCCTCTGGCAAACCCCCACCTCACTGGCCATCAGTGCCCGTGATGAAGATTGCGATGTCGTCGCAGCCTCGATGATGTCAAACTCACACCTCATGCTCGGCCCCAAGCTCCTTGAAGACCTCCAAAGCATGGGACGAAACGATATTGATGTCTACATGGGAGGCATCATCCCCCAGGAAGACCTGCCCAAACTCATGGACATGGGCATCAAAAGATGCTTCACCACAGGCACGAGCCTTGAAGACATCGTCGCAGCTGTCCACGATGCCACCACACCCCGCACACCGCAAATTGCCACAACCCATCGAACAGCCCAGCTCGCTCGTGATATTTCCCTTGTTCATGATAACAAGCCTCTCCGGCCAGATGCCTCACGCAAAAAACCAGCCCGCGTCATCGGCATTACCGGCTCACCCGGTGCTGGCAAAAGTACACTCGTCGCCCAGCTGGCTGGCGAATACACCAGACGCGCCAAAGATCAAGGCTGGGGCCGTTGCGCGGTTCTCGCCTTTGATCCGCAAAGTCCCATCACCAGCGGTGCCTTGCTCGGCGACCGTCTTCGCGTCGATTTCAATACCCTGGGCGAGTCTATCTACTACCGTTCACTTGCAATCTCAGGCGAAGACTACCACGCCATCCAGGACATCATCGAGCTCATCGGCGGTGCCTGTGAAGGTGACGATGCCTTCAGCACCCTGTTCATCGAAACCGTCGGCGCAGGCCAGAACGAAACCCGCATCCGCGAGCATGTCGATCAAACCGTCGTCGTGCTCACGCCTGGCATGGGCGACTCGGTGCAGATGGACAAAGCAGGCATTCTGGAAATCGCTGACCTGTTCGTCTGCAACAAGGCTGACCATCCCGGCGAAAACCAGCTCATACGCGATCTCAAGGAAGTCGCTGGCAAGGTTCCCATCTATGAAACCATCGCCACTCAGGCCAAAGGCATTCCCGAGCTGCTCAATGCCCTGATGTCCTGACAACGCTGATCCAGCGAACTTCTCACCGCTGGATCAAAGGCATGAATCATGCGCTGGATTCTCCTGATTTACATTCCCATGAGTCTGCTGAGCAGCCTGCTGCTCATTCTGGATAAAGCTGGCGCAAAGCTCAACCGCCGTAGAATCTCTGAACGAACCCTCCACACCGTTGAACTGCTCGGCGGCTGGCCCGGTTCATGGCTCACACAGCGGCTCATCCGCCATAAAATCTCCAAACGCCCATACCAGCACATCTTCAACCGCATCGTGATCACCCACGCTGCGGTTCTGATTCTGGTCCTGTCCATCGCTCAATAGGCATGATCATGTCAAAATAGATAAACCTGCGTTATAGGGGCAAAGATGATGGAAAAGTCTGAAATTAAGCTTGGATACAAACACAAATTATGGTAGATTAAGCTCGAAGAGATTGAAATCAGGAGAGTTTGTGATGATCACGATTCGTGGGTATGGTGTCGTAGGTAGTTTGTGTATTCTTGCTTCTATTGCAGGTGTTGCTGAATCCCAACAATCAGCTTTTACTGAAGAAGCTGTCAGCCGTGGCATAGATGTCTTTGTCACCAACAGCATCGAACAGTTCGGCTGTGGCGTCGCACTGGTTGATCTGGATAACGACGGCGACTGTGATGCAATCATCACCGGCGGACCCGGCGGGCAAGTTCGCCTCTACGAAAACGATGGCACCGGCCAGTTCACCGATCGCTCTGCTGGTTCTGGCATCCCCAACATCACCAAAGCCTCTGGAATCACCGCTGCAGACTACGACGATGATGGCGATCTGGATCTGTACTTCTCCAACCACCTCGAACCAGACCAGCTCATGCAAAACACAGGTTCGTTTACTTTTTCTGATGTCACACTGGCAGCCGGACTGGGTTCAAATGGCGCTGGCATGGGTGCCTGCTGGGGCGATATCAATGGCGATGGCTACCTGGACCTCTATGTCCCCATGCGCACTGGTGTATTTGGCTCAACTGTACGAAATGCTTTCTACCAGAATAACGGCGATGGCACCTTCACCGAAAATGCTCTCCTGCTCGGAATCCAGGCTGTCGACGACCCCGGTCTCGTCAGCACTTTCTTTGATTACGATCGTGATGGCGATGCCGACCTGTATCTTGGAAACGACAAAGGCTCAGGTCCATCTTACACTAATCATCTCTATGAAAATGTCGGAGGCACCTTCATTGATGTCACCGCTGCCTCGGGCACCGAAGCCAATGTCGATTGCATGGGCATCGGCGTGGGCGACTGGGACCACAACGGGTTCCAGGATCTCTATGTCACAAACACCCCGCCCGGTAATGTCCTCCTCCTGAACAACGGCAACGGCACCTTCACCGACAGCAGCGTCATCTCAGGCACACAATCCTTCATGATCGGATGGGCAGCCATGCTGTTTGATTACGACAACGACATGCACCAGGATCTGTATGTCTGCCAGATGATGGCTCCAGATCGCCTCTATGAATACAACGGCGCCTGGCCCGCCCTGGATGTCGCGCCCGCCATGGGCGTTGCGGATATGGCCAACTCATTTTGCGTCGCAGCTGGCGACATCGACAACGATGGCGACCTGGATATGGTCATGCAAAGCAACGGCCAGAACATCAAACTCTACATCAACAACGAAGGACAAAAACGACACTGGGTCAAACTCGAAATCGCAGGCATCGGTGCCAACAGATTTGGCATCGGCACCAATGTTGACCTGCTCGCAGGAGGCCTGTGGCAGATGCGCGAGGTCTTTGCAGGCAACAACTACAAATCTCAAAATGAACGCATCCTCCACTTCGGGCTTGATACTCAGACCACCATCACCCAGATGGACATCACCTGGCCCGGCGGCACCATCACCCGATCCCTCACCGGATACTCCGCTGACCAGACCTGGACCATCTACCCCCCCAATCGCCTCGGCGATGTCAACAACAATGGCAAAATCGACCCCGCAGACTTTGCAGCAGCGATGGCCTGCATGAGAAACCAGACCTTCTTGCCCGGTTGTGAAATCTTCGATCTTGATGGCGATGGCGATGTCGATACCAACGATCTGGTCGCAATGGGCTTGAATCTGATCGTTCCACCTCCAAGCAAGGGGCAGATCAGAGGCACAATCAACCGCACTCCCTGATCTCCTTTGAATCAGAACTCAGCCTCTCAAACTCACAAATCAGGTATTCTGCGCGTATATCTCACTATTTCACGCCTTGTTTTGCTGTCAGATCTTGACACACGGGCGATTTTCCGTCATTCTGTAGTAATCTGGGATCTTCGGCCGATCTGATCGAAGTCCATTCGGCACTCTCATACATGCATCCCTACTCGTGGGGATGCAGCGGAGCATGTATAAATGAAGCCTGTCCACAGTTTGAAAAAGACGCGCGGTTTTACTCTGATCGAGTTACTGGTGGTCATTGCCATCATTGCTTTGTTGATCAGCATCCTCTTGCCAGCTCTTGGTGAAGCTCGACGAGCGGGCAAACAGGCTGTGTGCATGAGCAACATGCGTCAAATGGGGGTCGCTGCCTGGAGCTACTCCTCTGACTTTGATGACGACATCCCTGCCTTCAGTTGGGAATGGAATGATCAACTCAGTGAATGGGATGATCTGAATCAGCATGGTTCAGGCCCCGAAGCCATCGCAGATCAGCTCATCGACATCCTCAGACACCAAACCGGCAGAGAGAACATGAGAAAGATCACAGCAGGCCGATTCTGGTTCCCACAGACTCGGGCGACCCATCTGGTCATGGGTCAATATCTCTCTCAGGATCTGCCTCGCTCTGTCGTGGCTTGCCCAGATGACAGAAACCTGCTGATGTGGCAAAAAGATCCCCAGGGCTTTGAGCAAGGTGTCTTCTCCCTCAGCCCCGAGCGAGGTGTCGAAAGCTATGACAGTTCCGCTGGTCAGTACTGGCCATATTCTGCAAGCTATCAGTTCGTCCCCGCTACTTCAGGCAACGATCAAAAGGGCGATTTTTACCACGGTGCCGTTTTCCAAGGCGGCTGGCACAGACGCATCCTCGCCCACAAAGCCCTCCTCGGTGGCAGACGCATGGACCATGTCCGCTTCCCCTCTCAAAAAGTCTACATGCACGACTCACACGCCAGACACTTCTCCAAACGAGTCCTCTACTTTGCCTATGAGCAAGCCCGTCAGCCCCTGCTCATGTTCGACAGCTCCGTCTCTATCAGACGCACCAACGATTCCAATATCGGATTCAAACCCAATCAACCAGACAGAGATACCGTCACAACCATCAACTACGAACCCGAAGTCTGGGAAGGTGATGGCGTCACCCTCAGCGGCGAACCCTCTGAAGCACTGAACGGTTACTTCCGCTGGACCCGAGGCGGCCTTAAGGGGCTGGACTACGGTGGCACCGAGATCAACTCAGGCCAACGCTGAGTTCACCAACTCACTCTCATACATTCACAAGGGTCTGGTTCACATGCTGCCAGACCCTTTTCTATATCCCCAGCTCACTTGCTCAAAAATAACAGCCCCAAAACCATTTCGGTTCAGGGGCTGTAGGGAGGAATGAGGCTTCTAAAGTGCCAAAGCAAGCCTTGACAAACTGAAGGATACGACCAACTCAGATATTTCCAAGTGATCTCTCCTTCGTCACCCATGCAGACTTTGGACTGATCCCACACAGGTTTAAACATTTTAGCGAATTCGCGTTCGGTACACAACCCCTCAAATAGCAAACCGCAGAAAAAACCCGTTTCTGGACAAACTGCACTCAGTCATTGAAAATCGTGTCATAGCAGCCCATACAACCAGTTACACACAAATATGTTAGCGATTTACTAAGGATTTCCGCCTATTGATGTGTGTTGGAGAGAGTTATCCACATCGCCATACCCAGTTTCACAGGCTGATAATCATCACCATGAGATATGGCTTTTCCGAGATAGCAAAGTAACGAGCAGGACTGACTACCACTCGGGGCCACCGGTATAGCGACCAAACACATCCGCCATCGCCTGGGTCATCTCGCCCAGCGTGCAGTTGTTCAAAGCACCTTCAACCAACGCTGGCATGACATTCTTCCCCGACCGGGCAGCTTCACGGATCTCGTCAAGCGAACGATCTGTCAACTCATCATCCCGTTTCTCCTTGAACGCTTTGAGCATCTGGACCTGCACCGCTTCAACCTCAGGCCCGATCGCCAAGACATCAATGGGTCTTTCTTCTTCAACATCAACATACTCATTGACACCAACAACGATGCGGTCCTTTGCTTCGCACTCTTCTGCAAATCGATACGCAGCCTCAGCGATCTGCCTGCGAAAATAACCTTTGTTGATACCTGCAACCACGCCGCCTGCAAAGCCTGTGCTCAATCCTGTTGTTTCAGGTGTAAATGTGTCCAGATCAAACACGCCGCCTCCCATTTCATCAATCTCAGCGATATACGCCAGTGCTTCAGCTTCAATTTTGTCCGTCAACGCTTCAACAAACCACGAACCACCCAGAGGGTCGACGGTACGCGTCACACCAGTTTCGTGCGCCAGTATCTGCTGCGTGCGAAGTGCCACCGTCACAGCCTGCTCTGTAGGCAACCCCAGCGTCTCGTCCATTGAATCCGTGTGCAAACTCTGGCACCCACCCAGCACGCCCGCCATCGCTTGATAAGCAACACGAACGATATTATTCAAAGGCTGCTGTTCTGTCAGCGAACATCCCGCAGTCTGCACATGCGTTTTCATATACCAGGACCGCTCGTTCTTTGCGCCATACCGCTCACGCATCATCCGCGCCCAGATGCGCCTTGCTGCACGAAGTTTGCAGATTTCTTCAAAGAACTCGTTATGGCTGTTGAAAAAGAAGCTGAGCCTCGGCGCAAACTCCTCAATGTCCATGCCTCGCGCCAAACACGCTTCAACATATTCCATGCCATCACGAAGCGTAAACGCAAGCTCCTGGGATGCATTGGAACCCGCTTCGCGAATGTGATACCCCGAGATAGACACGCTGTTCCATTTGGGCAGGTGCTGCGACTGGAACTCAATGGTGTCGACCACCAGCCTGACGCTTTGCTCAGGTGGATAGATGAACTCGTTCTGGGAATGAAACTCTTTGAGGATGTCGTTTTGTAGCGTGCCTCCCAGCGTCGCCCAGTCGATCCCGCGCTGCTTTGCCATCGCAAGGTACATCGCCCAGACAATCGCTGCAGGTCCGTTGATCGTCTGACTGACCGTCACCTTGTCGATGGGAATATCCGCATACAGCCGGTGCATGTCTTCGATGGTGTCGATGGCGACGCCGCACTTGCCCACCTCCCCAAACGAGAGCACATCATCTGAATCCCGCCCCATGAGTGTGGGCAGATCAAACGCAGTTGAAAGCCCGGTGTTGGCCTTGGTTGATGTCCTGGCTGCTTGAAGCAGGTACTTGAATCGTTGATTGGTATCCTCTGCTGAGCCAAACCCGGCAAACTGACGCATGGTCCACAAGCGTGAGAGATAACCACTTGGATAAAGCCCCCGCGTATACGGATATTGACCCGGACTTGCAATGTCACGATCCAGATTCGTGAGCGATTCGCAGGCAACCTCAGGCCCATAGACAGCATCAAGCACAATGCCTGAGATGGTCACCGCATGTGGATCAACCTTGCCCGTTGTTGGGTCAATGCCAGGCCCTGAAATGTTTGTATGCGTAGAAACGCTCATGGCTACAACTCCCAGCTCCCGCCCCCCAGCTCTCAGCACCAAACCTGACTCACCTGAAATCAGATCGATCTATTATATGTCAACGATTATCGCGACGCGTGTTGCTGAACCACAGCAGTTTCCAGTGGCCATGCTCCATAATCACATCCATCGCATTCCACTTCAGTTTCTGTGTGCCCAGCCCCGATACAACCACCCGCATCATGCCCGGCCCGATGGGCTTGCGAATCACCGTTGGGGAATACTCGCCCATCGGCATATACGAAAACAATGCCTGAATGTCATTGCTGTCCTTCTTGAGGCGATCAAATGCATCACGCCCGGTTTGCTGATGATCATAAAACTCTCTCAGCGTCGCCTGTGAAAGCACCTGCTGAACAAAAAGGTCCACCTCGTCCTCTGTCAGCGTTCTGTGAATATGAGCCATCAGCTGGCTGACCGTCCGTGAAATCAGCATCACCGATCCATCCGGGTTTTCCATGATCAACTCATCATTTGCAACCAGCCCGGGATCGACATAACCCTCTGGAACCTGAGCAATCCTGGCCCGTGACTCCATCCCGGGAAGCCCCGACAATGGTGGGCGATAGTTGATATCCCGCTCGTACACCTCACAGCCAGATGCAAGCAGTCCGGCAACAAAAACCATCAACAACAATCCGATCTGGCGCCTCATAATGGCACCTCCCGGATCGATCCTTCAAGTTCTGCCGTCGTAACAACCGTTTTGATAGTGCAAGACTCGCTGACCGAACGGTCAACCGCTTTGAGTACCGGCTCATCGAGCCATCGACTGATCAGATCATGCACACAAAATGCATCAACAGGCTCAGGTGTGTCCGATCGTGCATGACACCCGCGTGATTCCTTCCGCCATGATGCTGATTCTGCAACCAGCGCCGCCACCTGCAGCATATTCTGCGTTTCCCAGCCCACAGGTTCATCAAAGATCTTGTCCAGCGTATACCTGCCCCAGAATGCCAGCATGTCTCGTACATCGTCAAGCCTGGAACCAATCCGCTCGATGCCTGCGTTACGCCACATGGTTGAGCGCAAACTTGAGCGAACATCTGCAAGATCAAGCACGCCATGGGCTGATGGGCGTATGTCACTGATAATCGCCACCGGGGCTTTGATCACAGGCTCACTCTCAGTCGCAGCGTCCCCAGCGATCTTGCCCAGCACCAGGCCTTCCAAGAGCGAGTTGCTCGCCAGACGATTGCCGCCATGCACGCCGCAGCAGGCAGTTTCACCCACCGCAAACAAACCTGGCACGCTGGTCCTGCCTTGCAGATCTGTCCATACCCCGCCCACCGTGTAATGAGCTGCAGGATGAACGGGGATCAAATCCCGCGCCGGGTTCAGTTCAAAGCGTCCCAGCATCTGGTCGATTCCCGGGAAGCGTTTGGAAAAGCCTTTGATGTGCCTTGCATCAAGCCACACGCGTCCATCGCCATGATCGCTGCCATTTCTATTCCCCCCACTCCCGCTGCCTCCACATTTGGCAAGTTGTTGCACGATGGCGCGGGAAACAACATCCCGCGGTGCCAGTTCTGCCATTTTATGTACTGCTGGCATGAAACGGTGCCCGGCATCGTCAAGAAGATGTGCCCCTTCGCCTCGCACCGCTTCGGTAATCAAGAGCCTTGGCGCACCCGGCAGGTACAGCGTCGTAGGATGAAACTGCACAAACGCCATATCCGCAATGGCAGCACCAGCGCGGTAGGCCATCGCCAATCCGTCGCCCGTAGCAACGGGCGGGTTGGATGTTTCCCGGAAGATCATCCCCGAGCCTCCCGATGCCAGGATCGTGGCTCGAGCCCAGATCATCTGAAGTCCGAACCGCGGATGGTGCGTGATCGCCCCCATCACCGGTGCTCCCTGATCATTGCTGGGCGTAATCAGATCCAGCACAAAGCACCGATCAAACAGCCGAACCGCATCCAGCGACCCAACCCGCTCCAACAGACATCGTTGAAACTCAAAGCCCGTGGCATCGCCTTGAGAGTGAAGAATCCGGTTCCTGTGATGCCCGCCTTCACGACCCGCCCTCAGCTCGCCTTCAGCATCCCGATCAAGCTCAAGCCCCCAGTTCAAGAGCTCCTTGATGGCATCAGGCCCCTGCTGACACACCATCGACACCGCTGATTCATCACAAAGGTCCGCACCCGCAGCCAGCGTGTCCGCCATGTGCTGAAATGGATCATCCTCAGGCTTGATCGAAACCGCGATCCCCCCCTGAGCACGCCTGGTGTTGGTTTCGTCAAGCGATCCCTTGGCCAGCACGATGACATCGCCCTGTTGCCCCGCAGCTACAGCTGCCCGCAATCCCGCGACACCCGACCCGATCACCAGCGTATCAGTAAAAATCTGAGGCAACAGCGTCGATCGAAACGGAATCAAATACCGCTTGTCCTCAAACAAATCATGCATCAATCACACCCCCCACCCCCCCCACGCCCCCCACGCCCCCATCGCACTCCTGACTACTCGTATCATGGCTGTTCGTACAGGGTGTCGTGCCCAGCAGGCGATCGATCTTTCGCGAAAGATACCAGGCGTGATGCTCAAGATGCCAGGTGTCGTATTCGAGGATCGATCGAATGGTGACCACGCCCAACTCCTGATGCAGACCCGCCCGTTCCATCTGAGATTCATCTATTCGTGATAAAAGATCGCCCAGCCAGGCGCGGGTGGTGTGAATCATGGCCAAATGCCCCGCCAAAGGCACCGGGTTGGTCATTTTCTCACCCACCTCTTCATCCATATTGGCACTCATCAAAGGCGAGGCGTAAAGACCAGCATCAATCATCGCGATTTCGTCAAATGCTGCCAGCACGGGGCCTTCTTCGGCAAGTATGCGGCGGATTCGGTGTGTATCTACCATCGTTGCGTCTGCCAGATGCCCGATGAGCACACGAATCGGCCAGCTACCAACTCCGGCGTCGGGTAAAAACGCCTGATCGATTGCGGCTGCGGGCAGCTGAGTCACACGAACATCCAGCATCTCGATCCCGATGCGGTGGCCGGCGATCAGTTCGTCATGTGACAAGCCAGCGTACAACGCCCGATTCGGCAGCTCAGCAGAGCTGCACACGCAGGCTGATGAACACGGCTCAGCATTGCATTGTCCGGGGGCATCCATGAACATTTCGCTCCACAAGCTCGCTTCACAACACTCTATATAAGCGTAGGGGTGTCGGGGCGTTGAGTTACGCACTGGCCTGCTGCACTGAGCCAATACGAGCAGAAATACCCGGGGTTTCCTTGATAACTCACACATTTCTGCATGATCCGGCCGTGCTGATGACCCTTCCTGAACCCAAACTCAAATAAAAACACCTTTTTTGGGGACATCACAGAATAAACAAGCTGGCTTGTGTGTTTGTTCTGGTCCAGGGCTGCCTCAGCAGCATTTGGAGCAGCAAACCGGACCTCATCAGGCACCGTTTTGGCACCATGAGTGTTCAGCTGCGATTTATTCCAGTCTTCTCCTCTCTTCTCTTCACGGCTCTGTGCTTTACCAGGCACAGAGTCGTTTTCATATCCTGCCTGCACATTGCCTTGCACACCGGCTAGGGTTGGGTCTATGAAAAAGGACTCGACCGAAGCTGACAACTGGCACAATGCCCTTCGCGTCATCATGATGCCTCGCGATACCAACCAGTACGGCACCGTCTTTGGTGGCGTCATCCTCAGCTACATCGACCAGAGCGGCTTTGTCGAAGCTCGCAGACACGCTTCAGAACGCTGGGTCACAGCTTCCATGGACAAGGTCAACTTCCAGGCTCCCGTGTATGTGGGCGACATCGTCGCATTCCGAACAAGAACCACACGCAAAGGCACCACCAGTGTCATTGTGGAAGTGCTGGTTGAAGCGGAGCGATACGACACGGGCCGATCGCTGCCGGTGACCAAGGCATGTCTGACCATGGTCTGCGTCGATCAGCAGGGGTCGCCCATGCCGTTTGACAGCTCCAGATCCAACTCTCCATCATGACACACAAGGATTCGACCATTGCACCTGCCAGATTGTGCGTGATGATCTCAGGCAGCGGCAGAACGCTCGTGAACCTGCATCAAGCTGCTGCACGCAAGCAACTGAATGCAACGATCGAGCTTGTCATCGCATCAAAGCCTTGCCTGGGCGTTGAGCGAGCTCGGGATCTCAAGCTGACCACACAGATTATCCCGGGGGACATATCCACGGAGATTCTTGGAAACCTGTATGAGGAGCATCGCATCGATCTGGTCGTGCTGGGTGGGTATACGAAGCTGGTTCAGGTGCCTGAGGGCTTTGAAGGCCGAGTTGTGAACATTCATCCTGCATTGCTTCCCAGGCATGGTGGCAAGGGCATGTATGGTTTGCGGGTACATGAAGCGGTCTTGAGCGCGGGCGATGCACAAAGCGGATGCACGGTGCATCTTTGTGATCAGGAATATGACCGTGGGCAGGTTTTGATGCAAAAAGAGTGTGCGGTACTTGGGGGGGATACGCCTCAGACACTGGCTGACCGCGTGTTTGAACTGGAATGTCAGGTCTATCCACGCGCCATTGAGAACCTGATCGCTTCTCTGGCGTCAAAAGCGGTAGACCAACCCCAGCATCTTCCCGATTCATGATACATTTGGGCAGGTCACTTGGAGCAAGTTACGGTGACAGGCAAACTTTTGATCAACATGAAGCGATGGTTGCACACTGCTTTACTCGGTGCGATGCTGGTGCTTGTGGTCCCGATTACGCACGCTCAGGACAGGCCTGCACTGGTCCGCGAGGAAGATCGACAGGAACTGCAACAACGCTGGCTGGATGCCTTTGCACAAGAGGATTACGCTGAGGCTGAGCGGGCATTGAAAGAGCACCTGGCTGTTGAGTCTGAAAACTTTGTGTTGCACTACAACCTTGCTTGTGCGCGGTCGATGCAAGGCGATGCTGACGAAGCGATGCAGTATCTGGTTTCTGCGGTTGCGACGGGTTTTTCTGATCTGGAGCATATGCGTAATGACCCTCATCTTGAGCTGGCGCGAACGCATCCGGACTGCATTGCGTTGATGATGAACTGGAATCAGGCAACGCGCGTGTATGACAAGGATCATCTGGCTCAGTTGAAAAAGCAGTTTGATGGTCGTTACCAGCAGGTTGATGATGAGTCGCTTCGGCTGCACTACCTGGCAGCTCTGGACCCGGGCTCGTTTGAACAGTCACGCCTGGAGATCTCAGCCATCGCAGCATGGGCGCAGCGGGAGATCTTTGTTGACCTTCCCGCCTTGGATGAGATGGACCCTGACGACCTTGCGGGGTACTGGGTGTTTGTGGTGCTTCCTACGCCTGAGGATTTTAAAACATGGGCATCGCGGATCTATGGCTCGGCTGGCAAGGGCAACTTCTTTGGCGTCGGTGGGCATTACAGCCATGACCGCAAGGAACTTATCGCCAAGGACATTGGTGCCACGCTTCGCCATGAGTTTCTGCATGTTCTGCATTGGCGGTCCAATGTCAGGCACAGCCAGGTGCATCCTGTGTGGATTCAGGAGGGCCTCTGCAGCCTGATCGAAGATTACGACATGGTCAATGGCAATATCACACCTGTCGCTTCATGGCGAACCAACATTGTCAAGCGACTGGCCAAGGCTCACAAACAGCTCTCGCTTACTCAACTGGCGACGCTGACGCGGGAGCGGTTTACCGGGAGCCGGCCTTTGGCGTACTATGCGCAGGCGCGGGCCTTTTTTTTGTATCTCTACGAGAAAGACAAACTGGGTGCGTGGTATCGCCATTATGTTGCAAACTTTGAACAGGATCCGACGGGAGTTGCATCGGTGGTAGAGGTGCTGGGGATGCCTGTGGATGCGATCGATGCAGATTTTCGTGAATGGGCACTGAAACTCAAGATGGTGCCTGATCAGCGCAGGCCTGGCCGGGCAT
This sequence comes from Phycisphaerales bacterium, assembly GCA_029260555.1. Classification (GTDB taxonomy): domain Bacteria; phylum Planctomycetota; class Phycisphaerae; order Phycisphaerales; family UBA1924; genus JAJDCZ01. Next base: position 1,010 of record JAJDCZ010000020.1, on the reverse strand, counting down.
CTCTGGGGATCGATATTGCGATGGGTTCGGGCGATGGTCCTGTGATTCAGTCAATCACAAGACGGTCGGTACGCAAGGCGGGATTACGCATCGGCGATGTGATCACTGCGATCGAAAACAGACCCACGCGAGATCTGAACGAACTGGTGCGCGTACTTGGTGACTATGAGCCGGACGCGACGATTGAAATCTCCTATCGAAGATTCCGCAGGCATGGCAAAGCGACAGTGAAACTGATTGATCGGGCACCTTGAGTTCATATTGGGTGCACTAAATATCGAACGCCCGGCGAGCCGCCTGGAGGTTTGGCGGCGCGCCGGACGACACGATTGGGAGAGTTGTGGTTTTTGCTACAAAAATCCTGTTTGAACAAGACTGTGAGCAGTCTTGATAATTATTCGAGTTATCGCCTGCGTCGAGTACAACCAAGTGCGCCCACAAAGCCCAGTAATGCTACTGAACCAGGTGCTGGCACCTTGCTTCCGATGGTCTGTTCAGCGTTTACTCCAAGCGGAACAAGCTCAAGCATGTTGAGATTGTCATTAAATGCAAGACCCAAATCACTTGCAGTTGCAAAGACTGAAGGTGCATTGTCGCCAAACGAGATGGTGAGAACATCTGCAGCACTCCAGCCCATTGCTCCAAGGAGAGTCGAGCCTGGGGTCAGGCTAAAGAATACCTGATCACCGCTAGAGAAATCGCTGCTGTTATCTGTGTCGAAGATTGATACGGCATCTATATCATCGCCAAATCCAAGGCCCATAGCCGAAGCACTTGCAAACAGGGTTTCATCGCCACCGGCACCTCCTGCAAGCAGTGGTGTGGGGTCAGCCCAGATCTCGTTTGCAAAGCGTGTTGTACTCGAAGAATCTAGAGCACTCTCAGTCAAAGCGTATCGAGTATCCGCAGTGCGTGAAGCAGTTTGTGGCGTCGGTCGGGGTCACCTGATCGAGCACGCTCTGCATGGAGTTCCAGAGGGCCCCCTTGGTTCGACAGCGCAGCGAGCGCAG
>JAJDCZ010000019.1 GCA_029260555.1 Phycisphaerales bacterium | reverse complement strand
AACCACGCCGCCCGGCTCGCCAAAGGCAGAACAAACCGGCATCGGGCATCATCGCCCAACCCACGCGGCCAAGCAAACCAAAGAAAAATCCGCCCACTCGGATCAAAATCGACTACAATGGGCGTAGTTCAGAGGTTTCGTTGGTTGTCCAGACCATCCTCAGCCAGGAGAATACGGCAGTCCAGCTTTGCAATTTCATTATTTGCGGTGCCGGCACTGGTTGCCACACTACAAGTAGTGGAAGATGTGTTCTCCAGCATCTTCACGCCTTCAAGAGAGCCTGTGCTTACTGTGACACGGAACCTGCTTCCTTTGCCGGGCGTGCTTTTGGCGGTCACAGAGCCTCCCAGTAACTCAGCCAGTCTTTTGCTGATCATTAATCCAAGGCCTGTGCCTCCGAACTTTCGGGTTGTGGAAGAGTCTGCCTGAGCAAAAGCTCTAAAGAGCTTGGAGACCTGCTCTTTGGACATGCCAATGCCCGAATCAATTATGTCAAACTGCATGCGGGGTTGAGCATTTCCCTTGTTCAGCCGGACAAGGATTTTGATGCTGCCGGTTTCGGTGAACTTGATCGCATTGCCGACCAGATTCACAAGAATTTGTTTGATGCGTGTGGGATCACTTTTTATGGTTTCAGGAATTGCCCCATCGTACTCGATGCTGATGGGCAAATTCTTTGCATCAGCACGGACCTGCATAAGCGTTTTTACATCACTGATGAGCTCAACCGGAGAAAAAGATATGTGTTCAGCTTCGAGTTTGTCAGCTTCAATCTTGGAGATATCCAGAATGTCATTGATAATCTGGAGCAGGTGCTCACCGTTGCGTCTGATTGTAGTGACAACCGAGCTCATCTCGTCTTGTGCTATTGATGCCTTGCTCATCTCCATGAGCAGATCCGTGTAGCCAAGGATTGCGGTCATAGGTGTGCGAATCTCATGGCTCATGTTTGCCAGGAACTCACTTTTGGCTTTACTGGCAGCAATGGCCTCAGCAGCGGCTTGCTGAGCGAGTTCTGTTTGTCGTTCCAGACGGTGATTGATATCCACCAGCTTTAGCTCGGATTGCTTCTGACTGGTAATGTCGGTTCGGATTGCAACATATTGCGTGATCTTTTCATCGCTGTCTTTGAATGGAACAATCGTCATGTTGACCCAATAGTAAATACCGTCTTTGGCGCGATTTTTGATATCTCCATTCCAGACCTGTTTACGAGAAATGGTTTTCCACAAATGCCGATAGATTGCAGCATTGTGTTCCACGCTCTTGATCATGCGATGGTTCTGGCCGATCAGTTCCTCTCTTGAATAGCCGCTGATTTCACAAAAGTTCTGGTTGACATATGTGATATTGCCTTTGACATCGGCGATGCTGACAATGGCATGTTCATCAAGAGCAAACTTCTGGTTGATGAGTTCAATCGCGGCGACCTGTTCTCGTTCCATCGCTTCAACCGCTGCATCGCGAGAGATGAGCAACTCTGTCGTTCGCTCTGCAACAGATTGGTCAAGATGAGCGTTCAATTTGATAAGTCGCTGGTTTATACTCATGAATACCAGCACACAGATCGCAGTGCCAAGCATGAGGCTGAGCACCGCAACATAGCCAAGGTTGCGTATTTTGAATGCTGCACGAACGCCGCTGCGCGACCAGTACGATTCGTCAGGATTGCCAGCCCAGAGTACCCATGCCCCATTTTGATCAGCCGTGGGAATGGGATATACCTCCGAATATAGAAGATTGTTGTCAGGATCCATCCCGAGACCGATTGTCTGAGATTGCTCCCATTGCCCCTGGCTCGGTGGTGGCACGATGTACTGGTGTGACAAGTTGAGGATTGCATAGTTGCCCGTCATCAGCAGATTGCTGAGTTCATGGGTAAGAATAATGGCAGAGATGCACCCTGCAAGATTGCCTTCATCATCAAAGAAAGGCACCGACATAACCAGCCCTTCGCGGTCGCGGTCGTCCGGCTTGAGAGGATTGAAATGAGTGTTGTCGCATGTGACAACAGGTGGGCCGCTGAGTTGTGGGTAGCTAAGCCCGTCGATGTGATCTTCAGATGGATAGTTCGCCAGCAGCCAGTCGAGTTGCGTGCGCATCAATCGATACTCGAAAATCTCGATTTCTTCGATTTCCTCAGCCTCTGCCTCGTCTGGGTTTGCAGGGTTTCCGCCTCCAGCCTTTCCAAGTATGAACTTGTCAAAGGTGACAAGTGGTTCGTGTGGTAAGGTGCGGCTTAGATCGGTCCCGTCCGGATCGAAATTGACAGGAACGATGTACAACTCGCTTACAGCCACATCCGCGACCAGAGCATTGTAGATTTCCTGAATGGTGAGCCTTGCATTGTTTTCCAGTAGAACCCCATCGTGATCCATCTGGGAGACATCTTTTTTGATATCGATCTGGCGAACACCGGGCAGACGAGCGATGGTGCGCAATGAGTTGTAGATCTCATTGAATGCTGATTGGACATGAGCAGCCGTGAGCTTTGTTTTCTGGGCACTTCCTACACGATAAGCATCCAGTTCAGATTGCAGGCTAATGCGTGCATTCCAGTGCACGAGCATGGCCATCGTGAGACCCAGAGCGAGAATGACAAGGAGTATTTTCCGTGGTGCTCGAGTGATCAGTTTTTCCTTTATGGCTTTATCTGACATGGAAATACCAAACTCTGCAGGATCACTATGCGTGTTCGCAGCAGCCATCTTCAGATGACTCGCCAAAGGTATTTTTCGGTATTTATTCCTGGCTTGTTGTGATGTAGTTTCCAAATACAGCACATAATGTGCTGGTATTGCAATGGATTTCGGACTACAAAATCAGTCTTCCACCTGAATTCGGGAATGGGATCAAACACTCTCATATTCAGAGTGCCATGTGAACAAAATCAGCATTTGATTGGAATGCTTTTTGAATCATGGATGAGCCCCATCACAATGAGGGGGTGTGGGTGAGTGGTGTGCTCTTCTCAAGTCTTACAGTACAAGGCGTAAATCATGATTTGTTACTGATTGATCAGCAAGTCGTGCTTGAGCAAATACAAAAGCGTGTTGGTTCGCTTGGTGAAGAAGCATGGGTTGTGGAAACGGCGGACAGAGATTGGCTGCTGAGAGTCGCAACATTTCGGTAATCTTGAAGCAGTGGTATTCAGCCAGGTCATCACCAAAGGTTCTGTTCAATTTCCAGGCGTGGTATGAGAGTAAGTAGAATCCTTGCTTGTGCCTGCTTCAATCGGCGTGAGATTGATCGGCCGTGACAGGGATGCACAGCATGGGCAGCGGGTGCTGAGAGCACCTCAGAACAGGCATTCAGCAAGTTTGAGTGTCCGAAAACTGTGGTGCCAGATGTGCAGCCTGGGGGGTTTGGTTCCGGTGCGGGTGTGATAGGAATATGCCGGGCAGTGTCAGAATCAGCCCTTGTAATCGGAATTACTGGTACAAGCGTTCTTTTCTGGCAGATCCGTTGATTCGGCAGTAAATCGTGGTAGTGTTCAAGTGGAACGGTTCGGCTCGCACACACAGGGTCCAGAGCGTCACCGCGACGCGATCTCAGGGACCAAAGCATTCTTTGCGAGTCGGTAGCCTGTCTGGTTTTTATGCTCAGAGTGACCGGACCTTTCGCTCGCCAGCCGTGGTGGTGCATTGGCGTTGGTTTGGGCAGGTTTGGAACTGGATATGGCGGCATGGCCTTGGCTAAGGCGATGTCGATGGGATGTTCGGATTGGTCAGCAAGGCCCGGGGGGCCGAGCAGGATATGTAACCCGCGTGAATCGTTTGTTCGCACAAAATGATGATGCTCAGCGTGTACGAGACGCTTCAGACATCGTGCGCGTGGTTGGCGAGCATATTTCGCTGAGGCCTCGCGGGCGTGAGTTTGTCGGCCTGTGCCCATTTCACGATGACACCAAGCCTTCGATGTGCGTTGTGCCTCACAAACAGATTTTTCACTGCTTTGCCTGTGGAGCTGGGGGCGATGTTTTCAGCTTTGTACAGAAATACCACCAGATGGGCTTTCGTGAAGCTCTGGAATACCTGGCAGAACGATCCGGTGTTGAACTCGCACCCGCCAGACGCATCGAGACTGAGGTTGTCGGTGGTGAATCGGGTACAACGATCACCAGACAGAGTCTTGTGCAAGCTAACCAGTTCGCAGCACAATATTTTCAGGCAATCCTCAACAACCCAGTACATGGTGAGCAGGCCCGGGAGCGGATCCAGAATCGCGGTATTCACCAGAAAATGGTCGAGCAGTTCCAGATCGGTGCCAGCCCCAGCGGCGAGCATCAATGGGATGGCCTGATTCGGTCGATTCAGGCCAAAGGGCTGGCGATTGAGCCTTTTGTTGCGCTCGGGCTTGTCAAAGCGCGTGAGCAAAGCGATGGATTTTACGACGCGATGCGCCATCGGCTGATTTTTCCGATCATGGATCGTTCAGGCCGAGTCATTGCATTCGGAGGCAGGCGCATTGATGATGAGGATGAGCCGAAGTATCTCAACTCGCCCGAATCGATGCTTTTCAGCAAGTCAGCCACCCTTTTCGGGATGCACCAGGCAGCAAGGGCGATCCAGTCCACAGGCACCGCGGTGGTCACCGAAGGCTACACGGATGTCATCGCCTGCCATCAGGCGGGGCTGACCAATGCTGTAGCCACGCTGGGCACTGCTCTGACGCGGGGACATGCCCGCGAGCTTCGGTTCTTGTGCCATGATGTGGTATTGCTGTTCGATGGCGATGAAGCAGGCCAAAAAGCTGCAGATCGTGCGATCGAAGTGTTCTTTGCAGAGGATCTGGATGTCCGATTAGCAACGCTTTCAAGCGTGACAGACGCCAAGGATCCCGATGAGCTGCTCAAACGCGAGGGTGGTAAAGAGCTTCTGCACAATGTTATAGAGGAAGCATGTGACCTGCTGCGGTATCGGTTTCGATCGCTCAAAGCCAGGCTTGTCGATGCGGGCCCCGGAGCGACCGCAGCTGCGATCAGGCAAGAGTGCGCCACCCTGGTGGGGCTGGGTCTGGACACGATCAACCCAAGCAAACGGCAGCTGATCCTGCGGCAACTGGCAGAGTGCATCCGCGATGAGGTTGATGGATCGTTTCAGCCCAGAGCACTGAGTCAGTTGCTGGACGAAGCGCGAGCCCGCACCCGGTCCAGGAGCCATGTGGATCAGCAGGTTGAGATGACATCAAGCCCGGGTGCAATTGGGACTGGGAAGATGGATGTTGCGGATCATGTGCTGGGGTGTTTGCTGTGTGAGCCTCGGCTGGTGCTGTGCCTTGATGAGGCAGAACGGGATCTGATCGGGCCAGATGCCTACGCTCAAGGGTTGCAGGCTCAAGTTTCACAAGCAGTTTTTGATGCGGTCGCGTCTGATGTTCAGGCTGGATTGTCAGCAGTACTTGATCGCATGGAAGAGCTGGAAGCCCGATCGATAGCGGTTTCGTTTCAGCAGCACATTGAACGGCTGACGGATGCAGACCCGACGCGGCTTCGTGAACATTTCACCGCATGCATTGCGACAGCATTTCGTGAAAAAACCAACAAAGATAACACCGACGGCTCCAATGAGGTGTCGGACCTGATCGCAAGGCTCAATAATCAGCGTGACAAGCACGCACAACTGGGGCCGGATCTTCGCCGTGTTCCCAGACCTGGAATGTCGTAACCGAGTGATGAGATGGAAGTTGTTTGAGTTTTTGGATAGTTGATAGAGCAGAGAGCCGCGAAGGCTCACAAAGTTCGTGTGGGTTGTTCAGCAGGTCAGCTGGGCAAGTAGGGCAGGGAAAGAGCCTTGTGAAGGGATTCACGAAGGTGCTCGAAGTTTGGTGCAGGAGTCAGCCATGATTATGAACATTCATCCCGCAGTGCGTGAGCTTCTGGCGATTGGCAAGCGTCGTCGCTGGTTGAGCTACGAAGAACTGAATAACACGATTCCTGATGAGATGGTCGATCCCATTCGGATGGATGAGCTTCTTGTGAAGATCGACGAATCCGGTATTGAGTTGATCGATGAGCTTGAGTTTCGAGCAAGGCAGTATCGCCAGAAAAAAAGAGCCAAGGCTGGGCTCTTGAATCTTCCCCAGGCACAACGGGCTATGAGTGTCACCGGGGGCAAGGGGCGGGTTGATCTGACCTGGCTTCAGCACAGCATGGCAGGGATGGTGAACCCCGCAGATATTTCACCTGATCTGGTTGATGATGATGGGATGGGGAAAGATGAATCAGCTCAGACGCGGGATCATACTGAAGCTGTGGAAGGCAGTCAGCGCCGGATCGATGACCCGGTGCGGATGTACCTGTCTCAGATGGGCACGATTCCTCTCCTGACAAGAGAAGAAGAAGTTCGGCTCGCCAAGAAGATCGAAACCACACGCATGATCTTTCGCAGGCGTTGCCTGGAGAGTGGCTACATTGCAACGCAGGTCATCGCGACACTTCGTCTGGTGGATGCGGGTCAGCTGCCATTTGACAGGACGATGCGTGTATCCACAGCAGAGGCTGATTCCAAGTATAAAATTGCCAGCAGAATACCTATAAATGTCTCGACGATTGAGAAACTTTTAGAAGCCAATCGCCAGGATTGGGAGTTGCTTCAACAGCCGGAAATATCTGAGAAGCAGCAGCTTGAGATTCGTTGCAGGGTCACGCGCCGCCGTCGCCGAGCAGCAGCCCTTGCTGAGGAACTGTGCCTGAGAACGGGGCGGATCATCCCACTCATGCGCAAGCTCAGAAGCATTGCCCGCAAGATGCTGGACCTTGAAGCCGAGCTCAACAAAGCTCGGCGCTATCCCAACAAATACAACGCCGATGATGTTCAGGTGATGACTGAAGAGCTTGAGGGTCTACGGTCACTGGTGCTTGAAGAGCCTGGCGATCTGAAAGACCGCATCGCACGGATTGCCACTGTGTTCTGGGAATACGAGCAGGCCAAACGCGATCTTTCGGGCGGCAACTTGAGGCTGGTGGTTTCAATCGCCAAAAAGTATCGCAATCGCGGGTTGAGCTTTCTGGATGTGATTCAGGAAGGAAACACGGGTTTGATGCGTGCGGTTGACAAGTACGAGTACAAACGAGGGTACAAGTTCAGCACCTACGCCACCTGGTGGATTCGCCAGGCGATCACGCGTGCCGTGGCAGACCATGCACGGACCATACGAATCCCGGTTCACATGATCGAGACAATGACGCATCTGCGTTCGATTCAAAAGCAGATGGTGCAGGAGACAGGGTGTGAGCCGACCATCGAAGAGCTTTCACTTCGCGCTGACATGCCCATTTCTGAAACCACGCGTGTGATGGGAATTTCCCGAGGCCCGGTTTCACTGGATCGACCCGTAGGCGATGAAGAAGATTCATACTTTGGTGATTTCATCGAAGATGAACGGCAGACAGCCCCTGCTGCTCAGGCATCACAAGACATGCTCAAGCAGCGCATCGAGCATGTACTCAAAACCCTGACCTATCGTGAACGCGAGATCATCAAGCTTCGCTACGGCATCGGTGATGGCTACACCTATACACTCGAAGAAGTGGGCCGAATTTTCAAAGTCACCCGCGAACGAGTGCGACAGGTGGAAGCCAAAGCCATCCGCAAGCTTCAGCACCCCGTGCGATCGCGGAAGCTCGAAGGATTCATCGACGAGGCCAGCCCCAACAAGGACGAGACAGATTCCTGAGCCTACCTATCTCCAATTATTGCGCCGTTTCCATCACTGGAGCGGCGTTTTTTCATTACCATATAGAATGAAATGTTCAAGGAGATCCCATGGCACAGAACATCAAACAGCTCAGTGAACAGATCAATGGTCTCAAGCAGCAACTCGCAGAGCTTCGCAGGCAAGCAGCGCAAGGACCAGTCGAGGATTATGAGCTGCATGATCTGGACGGGAAGCCTGTAAAACTCAGTGCGTTATTCCAGGGCAAAGACGATCTGATTGTCATCCACAACATGGGTCAAGGCTGTGCATATTGCACACTCTGGGCGGATGGATTTACTGGTCTGACGCCGCATCTTTCAGACCGGGCAGCCTTCGTGCTGGTTTCTGCTGATGAACCAGAAAAAGCCAAAGCCTTTTCACAAGGCCGAGGATGGAACTTTCGCGTGCTTTCAGGTACAGGTTCAACATTTACCAGCGACATGGGATTTGCCTCAGGTAGTGGTGGAACCATGCCCGGCATCTCTACTTTTTCAAAGACAAGTGACGGCACGATCAGCCGGGTCAGTTCAGATTTCTTTGGACCCGGTGATGATTACTGTGCACTATGGTACATGATCGCAATGCTCAAAGATGGTGATCAGCCTTGGACACCGAAGTATTCATACCCGGATTAGAGCTGAAGGTTCAGGAGCGATCTTTGATGTGTGCGGTGGGGGGCGTTGCCCATGACATTTTCTGGATCAGCGTGTTCCAGTATGAGCCTTTGGGATTGGCAACAAAGCGAACTCGTTGATCGTGCATGGTGATGACGATGCGGTCACCCTGAGCCAGGGGTGTGCGGGTTTGGCCGTCAAGTACGAGGGTAGTGCCGCCACCGGGGCCATTGGCATTGACGCGGTTCATGTGAACACTGACGGTGCTTGAGCCGGGAATGACAATGGGTCTGAATGAAAGCGAGTGAGCTGCGATCGGCGTGATGATCATGGCATTGACACCCGGAGCAACGATCGGCCCGCCAGCTGAGACATTGTACGCGGTAGAGCCAGTGGGAGTGGACACAATGAGCCCATCGCCGGTCACCATGGGACCGGGCTGATCGTCGATCGCGACATCCATCGCGATCATGCGATAAGGCGGCCCTGCAGTAATAACACACTCGTTGAGCACGATGCCTGTTTCAGCAGGTGTCGGCGAATCGCCTTTATACACATTGATGGTCAGCAAATGTCGTTCATGGATGAGCGTCGGCCCTTTGGCAAAGAGTTCCTCAGCGTGTTGATGCAGAGAACCCTGATCAAACTCTGCCATGAAACCGAGCTTGCCGAAGTTGACGCCAAGGATCGGCAGGTTCAGGTTCAGGCATCTTCTGGCATTGGTCAACAGCGTACCATCGCCGCCAAGAACGACGATGATGTCCGCGTTGTGCGCATTTTCGATGCGATCGGTGCCGTTATCGCAAATGACAGCTGCGATTGTGCCATGCTCTTTAATCAGAGCTTCGATCTCAGGCAGGGCATCTTGAGCCTGAGGCTTGGTGTCATTGACGATTAGCAGAACATTCTGTGCCATGCAATAAGTCTAGGTTAGGTCCCGGCGCTTTGCAGGCAGGCCACCTTGCCCGTGCATCAGCACTTTGACCAGATTCCATCGGCAGACAACCATGCCCAAGTCGTGCCTGAAGATTCCATCAGGTCCAGCATCAAACGAGCCGCGACCGTAAGGGAGCGATTTTCGCAATGTTTTCAACGAATCCCGCCCGGTTGATCAAACGAGTATGCCATGGAGAGTTTCTCATGAAGCGTTTGCGAAATCGTGCTATTCTTCTGTAAGTACTCAATATGAGGGTGCCACTACTCGCCGTCTTCGGCGCCGTAGTGTTTTTACAGACAGACGAACGAAGACACTACTGCGCTGCTGCGCATCGAGCAGTGGCACCCTCACAATCAGAGCTTGATGAGAAATCCTCCATGGCCAGCAAGTCTTCGAGTCGGCCATGCGAGTGTCAGGGGTGCCCGGTTGTTCGATGCTTGAGGGATAAAAAAATGCGTAGCACTCTGATGGTTTACCACGCACGACTCGAAGACTCACTGTGCGTGGCACACAAAGACCACTCCGTCGCAGTAGTAACAATTGGAGGCAGATTGTCACCGTCTCATGCGCACAAGTGCGATTGTGCAGTTGGTGTTTGAGATGCGGTCAGCGATGGGGATGTGTTCCATAGCCGGTGAGCCGACGGGGGTGTTTCGGTCGATGCAGCGGTGGATCGCAGCCATGAGATCGTGCTCTGCGGTGCTGCTGTCTTCAGTGAAGAGGATGATCAGCACACCCGCGTGGATGATGTGCTCATCAGCTGCGAGTTTGATCAGATCATGGCGGATAGCTGCGATGAGTGATGAGGCATACGAGCGATTGGGGCTGGGCACGCCTGAGACATAGCTGTGCTGGGCGACGACTTTGACCTCCATCCAGTACGCATCTTCAGGCAGTGCATCCAGGTGCGAAGGCTCAGCTTCATCGAGCACATCAGCAAAGAGTGTGTCCTTTGCAAGATCAAACGAGCGGTTTTTTAGAACCGGATCAATGAGTCTGGTTTGAGAGTTTTCAAGCAGAACCAGGTCACATCGCTCGCGATCAGCGGGGATCGGGCCTGTGTCAGACGGGTAGGGCTGTTCACGAAAAACACCTTGGCCTGTGGCTGTAAAGCCATGAGCTATAAGAGGATGCAGTTGAAGCTCAGTCATGGCATCAAGCCCTTGATAGGCCTGCTCAGCACAAAGCTGGCGTTCCTGATCAGCCAAAGCTGTTGCTACAGCGTGTGTCAGTTCTTGTGGGTGCCACATGGTGAAATAGTGTTGAATCCCGTTTCCTTGTTGAAAAGTGGTGCGGTTTCGAGGATGATCCGATCCACAGGACTACACATCATTGATTCGACACTGACAATACGGAGCACGCTGAAGCGATGGAAGATATCAATAGCTTTGTAAAAAACCTCAACGGCATTCTCTTTCACGACTATGTTGTATACGCACTTTTACTCACGGGCGTGCTGTTTACACTTTGGAGCGGTTTCGGCCAGTATCGTGCTCTGACGCATGGCGTTGCGGTGATCAGAGGCAAGTACGACAAAAAAAGTGATCCCGGAGCGATCAACCACTTCCAGGCACTCTCTGCAGCTCTTTCAGCAACCGTGGGGCTGGGCAATATCGCAGGCGTTGCTCTGGCAGTTGCCTTGGGAGGCCCGGGCGCAATCTTCTGGATGTGGATCATCGGCATCCTTGGCATGGCATTGAAGATGACCGAGGTTACCCAATCCATGCTCCACCGCAATATCGACGACCCGAGCAACCCGCATGGTGGCCCCATGTTTGTCGTTGACATTTTGCTCAAGAATAGAGGTGGCAAGCTGGGAGCATCTATCGGTGGTTTGTTTTGTCTAACGCTGATTTTGTCAGCGATCACAGGCGGCAACATGTTCCAGTCCTGGAATGTTGCTTCGGTAACGACCAGATACTTTGAATTGCCAGGCCTGTCAGGAATGAAGGTCACTGAAAACTACAATCCCGAGACGCTGGCGATCGGAATCCTTTTGGCCATTATTGTTGGTGCGGTTATCATTGGTGGTATCAAGCGCATTGGAGCTGTGGCGGGTAAGCTGGTTCCTTTGATGTGTGGTTTTTATCTGTTCTTCGGGTTGATTGTGCTCCTGCTCAATGTCGGCAAGTTACCCGGCCTGTTGATGTTGATTATCAGCTCAGGTCTTGGGCTTGAAGATGCTGAAGTTGGTGGTGCCTTTCTAGGTGGTACAGTCGGTATGGCTGCACTTTGGGGCATCAAACGAGCCTTGTTTAGTTCAGAAGCGGGTCAGGGCTCTGCTCCGATCGCCCACTCAGCTGCCAAGTGTGATGAGCCAGTGCGCGAAGGTGTTGTTGCTGGTCTTGAGCCTTTCATTGATACGCTTGTGGTCTGCACGATCACTGCATTGATTATTCTTTCAAGCGGTGCCTGGAACCGAGAAGCAGAAGCGGTTTTTCCTGATGATATAGCTATCAGTACAAGCCTGGTAGAGGGTCAGTGGACGATCAGTACGCCTGCCTTGCCTCAAAAAACTGATGATGCAAAGCGCATTAATCGCGTGAGCGATGGTGCTGCAGGATGGAGTAACAATGACCCCGTCTTTATGATTATCGAAGCTCAGCCACACAAAAAGCAGGGAACGAACTTGTATCGACTCGAAGGCATGGTGCATGCCTTCAATCCCAGCAACTCTGAATCGACTTCTGATGATGCCAAGCTTTCTGATGAAGAAATCCAGGCTCAGCAACTGGCAGACCAGACCAATCAGCCTGTTTACATAGTCAGATGGAAATCACATGACCTGCTTGATGGCGACGGTAAACGCTTTACGGCTGAAGACGGCACCCAAATTGTCCCCCAAATCCGTGACCGGGGGATCTATGTAAGCTATCCAGGTGCACAACTCACAGCTCATGCCTTTGACAGGGTTATTCCCGGGCTTGGCAAGTGGCTGGTTGTGATCGCAGCTTGGCTGTTCGCCATTTCCACCATGATCTCATGGTCCTATTACGGCGAGCAAGGCATTCACTACTTCTTCGGCAAAGGCGTGCCTTGTGAAATTGCTGTGGTTACATATCGTATTTCATATACGCTGCTCATTGCAGTATCAACGATTGGATTTATCAAGACCGACCACGACCTGGATATGTGGACAACACTGGGTCTTGGAGCAATGCTCGTTGCGAATATCCCGATCATGTGGATCTTTGGAGCTCAGTCAATGAAAGCTTACCACACCTATATGGGCAAGCTCAAACGAGGCGAGTTCGAACAGCATGCTTCAACGGATTTTACAGGTGAGGATGTTGAATAGCCTGTAACAAGAATCAAAGAGTTTATTACTGAAACACTCAGCACCCGTGGCGGATTCGTCACGGGTGTTTTTGTGTAGTCACTTTGTCTAAGACCGTGTCGCTATCAGCTCAATCATCTGTTTGTGTAACGGTATTTGCATCGAGCAGCTTTTCGAGTTTGCTGATGGTTTCAAGTGCGTGGGAAGCTGCGGCTGTGTGTGATCTTTTGAGCATCTTTCTGTAGGTGAAAGGCAACGGCAGGCACAAAGGCAGATACCACCACCAGGTCTGAATCTGATACCAGGAGAAATAGGTCACCAGCATCGAATGGGTAATCGGCTCCCCGGGCCAGATCGTGAGCACAATAACAACAGCAAAGACCGTCGGCAGCGTGGGCTTGGCTTTCGTCGAAAACACAAGCTGGGTCGAGCCTGAGTCACTCTTTGCAACCGCGATCAGGGATCGATCAAACTGAGCGCCCTCAGCAAACGCATCAGCTTCAAAGAGCCCTCGGCTGGTACGGGCAATGAACCCTGCAAGCTTGCCTCGACGCGAAGCTTTGTCGAGTCTGGCGATGATCTCGTCAGGGCTGAGCGAGGTCTGCAACTCGGGCAGTATAACAGGCTGAGGCTGAGCCTTGGCTTCCTGAGGCTGATTGCTTGTCTTTGAGTCAGTTTGATCCACAAGTGATTTCCAGTGCTGGGAGGATAGGAGTGGGAGCGAGGTGGGGGATGGGGGTGGAGGTTTCTGGTTTATCGGCTGGCCAAGGCAGCTGCTTGCACTGTATTTGATGAGAAGGCTGGGTGTGGCAAGCAGTGGGGAGGGGTAGGTGGGGAGGGGTAGGTGGGGAGGGAGTGGGGGATGAGGATGGCATGGGATGTGCATTATCTCAGGGTGATGGGTACGATTGAGGCTCAGAACTCGGGTGTGTTGCGTCTGGTCAACGCTGGGCGTGGTGCAGAATCGACACTGAGTCATCGTGTCAACGCGGTTGAGCGTGCCAATCGCTCAGCGGTGGCGCTCAGTGAGGATGATGCACGATTAATCTTTGCTCTTCGTGCAGCGGATGCCTTGGAAGGTGGGCGTTCAGCGTTATTGGTGCCTGAAAATCGGACCCGGTTGATGCATCAGGCCAGGCGGATGGGGCTTCGTGAGTTTGATGCGAGCCTCATCATTGCCATCGTGCAGGATCGTGCAAGGCACAATCCTGCCAGCTGCAAGACTGGTGTGAACAGCCTGCTCACGCTGATCAAAGGCGCTGGTCAGCCAAAACCAGAGCAGAAATGGTCCATCGGTTATTCTGCGTTGCTTGCGTGTGTTCTGGCGGGGATGTTCTGGTTGATGCTGGTGATGGCAGTTCTGGCTGCAGGGCACTAGGTTCAAGCAGAATGTCTTTTCATACGAGCCGCGACCGTGACGGAGCGTTTGACTTGGACCTGAAACTCGAAACCAAGCCTGATATTCGTGGCCCACTTGTTCCCAGCCCCTTCATTTTTTGACAGTAAAATCAGATGGATTACAGCACCTGAGGCTCGGGCTCACCTAACTCAGCGAGCTGGGCGATTGCCTGAGCAGCAGCCTTGGCAGCGTGCCTGCCCTTGAATGCCTGAACAACCCCACTCAGTTCGTCAGCCTGAGTCTGGTAAGCTTCAGCAGAATCCAGCAACTCGCGAGTGAGTTTGAACATCGTTTCGCCATCGCTAAAGTGAGGCACGAGCTCAGGTACAATTGCCCGATCCGCGATGAGGTTGGGCAGCGTAAAGAACTTTGTTGTAAAGATCCATGAGCCGACCAGTGCCCACATGACGGGATCCGCTTTGTAGACGATAACCATGGGTTTGTGCTGGCGAGCGATCTGAAGTGTGACCGTGCCGCTGACGACCATGGCGACATTGCACCAGTGAATGACGGTGTCAGTCTGGCTGTGGACAATTTCCAGAGAGTCAGGCCACCCGCCCAGGGTTTGAGCGATTTCTCTCATGCGCTGGCTGGTTTGCTCATTGGTTGCTGCGATGATGCCAACGATATTGGGTCGTTCTTCAGCGAGTCTGTGATACGCATCGAGTAACACTGGGAAGTTTTTTTTGATCTCAGAGGGGCGTGAGCCAGGCATCAGAGCAACCTTGTCATCTCCGTGGGGGAGTGATGCCTTGTTCTCATCAAGTTGATCAAAGTCCAGAGGCTCATCGAGGATCGGATGTCCAACAAACCGCGTCGCAACACCTCTCGCCCGGAACCACTCCTCCTCAAAGGGCAGCACACACAGGACAAGATCTGTCAGCCTGCGGAGTTTGCGGATTCGGAGCTTGCCGCCCCAGGCCCAGAGTTGAGGTGCAATCAAATGCACGACCTTGCAGCCATGTCTTTTGGCAAGGGTGCAAATGGGAAAGTTCGCTGCGGGCGAATCCACAGGAACATGCACCGAGATCTTGTTCTGGAGCAGCCAGAGGTTCACACGCTGATTAATCGCGCGGTGTTCGAGGATCTTGGAAAGCCCCGGAATACCAATGACCGCGTTCTGGCCCGTGCTTTCGACGATCTCGGCACCAGCAGCTTTCATCTTCGGCCCACCCCAGGCAAAGATTCGCAGATCTGGATATTGAGCTCGCAGGATTTTGATGACAGCAGAGGCGTGATCGTCGCCACTGGGCTCAAAAGAGGTGAACAGGATGGATCTGGGACGCTCAGGCACGACAGACTCAAGCAAATCTTTCATGGATTGTCAATATGCTGGATCAGAAAACAATGTTCTTGCAGATTCATGGTGCGAGCAAGATCTGAGTGCAATGTCTGTGAGCATAGCTTGCAGAGAGTTGTGCCTGCCTGCCTAGACTGAGGCTGTGAGCCAGGATCGACCACCCAATACACATAAAAATCGCCCGCCAAGGCGCAATCCAGGCTCCGGCCCGGTCCGTGACCCGCGAGATGCTGTGTGTCGCAGGCTGTGTCAGCAGGTGAGTCGGTTTCCGAACTTGGAGTTGGGTGAGCTGGACGCGATGGGGCTGAGTCATGCAGACCAGGCACTGGCGCATGCTCTCTATGACGCGGTGATTCGGCGCTGGCTGACGCTGCGGTGTGTGCTTGGGCATTGTCTTGATCAGCCGTTTGATCGTCTTGAGCCGAGCGTACGAGCGGTGCTTCTGAGTGGAGCAGCTCAGCTCTTGCTTCTGGATCGCATTCCGACTCATGCTGCGATCAACGAGAGTGTGGAGTGGATTAAAAGGCAGGGTTCACACAAGGCTGGGGGGCTTGTCAATGCAGTGTTACGCCGGGTGAGTCAGTTGATGGGCGAGCGGGTCGCGTTTTCGCCGGGAGAGGATCTTGCACAAAATATTCTTCTGCTGAGCGATGGCAGGGCAATAGAGCTCAAAGCTGATGTATTTGGTGCCGAACCCCTGCACCTTTTGGCAGCCTCGACGAGCCATCCGGTCGAACTGATCAGAAACTGGTGGGATCGGTGGAATCTGGATCGGGCCAGGCAGTTGGCTTTGCACTCACTTGCAAGACCCGTAACAATTCTGAACACTTCTTATGCCAGCAGCCCGGTGCCTGAGGAGCTGATTGAGGTTCACGATGAGCCGGGGCATCATGTTTTTAAAGGTTCCATGCAGGAACTGACAGGTTTGCTGACGCAGCGGGATGATGTCTGGGTTCAGGATCCATCATCATCAGCTGCGATTGGTTCAAGGCAGCAGGAGAATGTCAGGACCATTCTTGATCTGTGCGCAGGACTTGGTACGAAAACGCGCCAGCTTGCTCAGCATTATCCAGATGCTCAGATATTTGCAACAGATATTCATCCAGGGCGACTTCGCACACTGCAGCAGGTGTTTGGCGAGCATGAGAGGGTCAATGTGGTGCTCTGGGAAGGCATTGACGATGCAATTAATGCAATAAATGGTGTAGATCTGGTGCTGGTGGATGTGCCTTGTTCAAATACAGGCGTATTGGCACGGCGACCTGAAGCCCGGTATCGAGCAAGCAGAGATCAACAACAGCGGCTGGTGAAGACTCAGCAGGAGATTCTGGAGCGGGCTGCAAGGCTTTGCTGTGAGGGGGATGGAAAGCTGGGTGTAAGGGGAGGGCGGGTGGTTTATGCGACCTGCAGCATCGAGAAGCCTGAAAATGAAGAAATGGCTGCCTGGGTGGGCAAATCACTGGGGCGAAAGGCGAGGGATCTGAAGCTGAGGCTGCCATGTGGGATTGCTGGTGGTCGGGCGGGGGGGTATCGCGACGGGTCATTTTCGATGGTGATCGAATGATTGTTGCTGGGGTTGGCGGTAAGCCGATGGATGGGTTTCCAGGATTCAGGGCTTGATTGTGCTGGGTGGGAGGCGGTGCCCTAGACTGTGTGCTGTTATCCGGGCAAGGCTCGGTGTGGGAACAAAGACCGGTTCGCGTCATGGTCGAGGTTTGGATGAAGCTTCTTGATATTCTGACACCTGAGTGTATTCGTGCTCCTCTTAACGCCAAAGACAAAAAGGGCGTGATTGATGAGATGGTGGAGCTTCTTGCAGATGCTGAGAAGGTCGGCGATGCGAACGCACTCAAAGAAGCAGTCTGGACGCGCGAGCAGACGCGCACGACCGGCATTGGCCATGGATTGGCGATTCCCCATGGCAAGTGTTCGTCGATGAAGTCTCTGGCCATGGCGATTGGCAAGCCCGCAGAGCCGATGGACTTTGAAGCCATCGATGCTCAGCCTGTGAATCTGGTGGTGCTTCTTGCCAGCCCGCCGGATAGGACCAGCGATCATATTCAGGCGCTTGCCAAGATCAGTCGTCTGATGACTAACGAGGATTTCCGCAAGCGGATCTACTCAGCCAGAACGCCTGAAGAGATCTATGAGTTGTTCAAGGATCAGGACAAGAACGATTAGATCGCAGCGGGATAAATGGACAATGATATCGTGGATGAAATCGTCCTCATGAACATGAGGGTGCGATTGTTCGTATACTGAGGATGGCTTGCGGCGGGAGCTATGGACGATCCCGGAGACATTTGACATGACAAGATCAGCAGGGCGTAAGAAGCATTTGAAGGCGTTTACTCTGATCGAGCTTCTGGTGGTCATCGCGATCATTGCGCTGCTCATTGGAATACTGCTGCCTGCCTTGGGCAAGGCACGGCGAAGTGCCCGGCAGATTAAAGATGCAACACAGATCCGAGGCACAATGCAAGGCTTTGTGATCTGGGCCAACAACAACGATGGAATCTACCCCTTGCCTGGGAAAGATGACCGTGCGGGTAACACGGTGGGCAACATTCCGGATTTTCAAAAGAACAACACGGGGAATATCTTTTCATTGCTGATTTTCAACAGCTTTGTGCAGCCTGAGATTCTGGTGAGCCCGGCGGAGACTTCCAGCGATATCGAGGCTGATGATTCGTATGAGTTTTCCGAGCCTCAAAATGCGATTGATCCGATGCTGGCGCTCTGGGACCCGGGTTTTACAGGTGTGTGGGGTGAGGATTCATCAAACACCGGCGTAGGTAATGGTCGGCGGAACGATGGTGCAACGGGCAATGTGTCATATGCGCATACGCCGCCGTTTGGAAAAAGGTTTCGGATGTACAAGTCGACCTTTCATTCAGCCCAGGCGATTATCAGTACACGCGGACCGAGGTATTTCGGGAGGGCGGGCGACTGGAAGCTGTTTCCTGATATCGGCGGTGAGAACTCCAACACGCTGCGAATCTTTGGCAATGGAAATACATGGGCGGGCAATGTTGCGTACAACGACAACCATGTCGCGTTTACGAGTGAGCCTGATCCATCAGGGTCGGAGTTCACATTCAAAGATACCAGCGGCGGCAACAACACCTATGCAGACAATATCTTTGAGAACGAGGAGGACGATTCCGGTGCCTGGCGGCCTGACACGCTGGCTGGGTCCAACCGGAACATCATGCTGCGCCCGTACATGAATGTTCAGGGTGCCAGTCAGAGCTCGGCAACGATTCTGCCTGGCCGGGATTGAACTTGACCAAAGCCTGCTAGACTCATCGCAAAGACAAACTCAAACCACAGGAGGCACCGGCGGATGGAACTCTACATCGATACAGCGAATCTTGATGAAATCAAACAGGCAGCAGATTTTGGTGTGCTTGATGGTGTGACGACCAATCCATCGCTGATCGCAAAGGAAGGCGTGGATTATGGCAAACGCCTGGCAGAGATCTGCGAAGTGGTGTCGGGGCCGGTCTCAGCAGAAGTGCTTGCGCTGGACTTTGATGGCATGCTTCGTGAAGGCAAAGAGCGGGCACAGATTGCACAAAACATCGTTGTGAAGCTGCCTTGCACCATCGAAGGGCTCAGAGCGTGCAAGGCTTTGAGCGATGAAGGGATTCGTACAAATCTGACGCTTTGTTTTCAGCCTCTCCAGGCGCTTATGGTTGCCAAGGCTGGTGCGTACCTGGTCAGCCCGTTTATTGGTCGCGTGGATGACATCGGGCTTGATGGCATGGATCTGATCCAGCAGATTCGGCAGATCTACGATAACTATGGGTATCCAACCAAGTTGCTGGCTGCATCGATTCGCCATACCAACCACATGCTTCAATGTGCCCTTGCAGGGGCGGATGTTGCGACGGTGCCTTTTAATGTGATCGCATCGCTGATGAAACACCCGCTGACGGACATCGGGCTGGAGAAGTTCCTCGCGGACTACCAGAAGGCATTTTCGTAGTGTTGACTGGCAGCCTGGCTCTCAGCCTTTGATTTCCAAGAGAAACTCAATCTCGACGGGTGCATTCAGGGGCAGGCTGACGCTGCCGACTGCAGCACGGGCGTGTTTGCCATTGTCGCTGAAGATTTCAACGAGCAGATCGCTGCAGCTGTTAATGATCTTAGGTTGATCCGCAAAGCCTGGTGAGCAGGCGACGAAGCCTCCCACGCGGATAACTCGTTTGATGTTGCAGAGCGAGCCAAGCGTTGCCTTGGCGACCGCCAGAGCATTGAGCGTGCATTGAACAGCACATTGGTGGGCAGTTTGCATATCGACCTGATCAGGGATGGAGCCTTGGGCGATCATGGTGCCATGCTTGATGGGGATCTGACCTGAGATGTAGAGCAGATTGCCAACTTGTACCGCGGGGAGGTACGAAGCAACAGGGTTGGGAGCATCAGGCAGGGAAAAGCCCAACTCATTGATCTTGCTTTCAATGGGGCAGTCTGAAGTCGCGCAGGTTTGTTTGGTCATTGCTTGGTCAACTTGTGTTTTTAAATGAAATCGGACCAGAATTCGGGATCAACCGGGGTTGACAGGCGAATCATATCATGGATACATTATCTATGTAGCGTACGCTGGTGTACGGTGGGTGTATATCGCAGATCATGCTCTTATGCAGCCTGTTTGGCTGCTTGGTTTTTTCCAACCCACCCAACACCGACATTTTGGCAGCTTTCCGGTTCTGAGTCGCAGAGCTGGGATGCTGAGTTCTTGACGGGTTTTGGAAACCGGGTGATTCGCAGGTAAATGAATCATCAATTGCCCGGTTCAAAGGAATCCTGACAAGAGCTGTCGGCCGTGGTCTGAGTTCTCTCCTGCTGCGGATGGATGGGCGGTTTAACCAGTCTTTCACCATGTATGTGAAGATATGGCATACCTCCCGAGTGCTTTGGCTTGCGATTCAAGCCAGGGCGGTTCGTATCGGGTGTCACGACTCAGTTGAGCTTCTGTGCTCAGGGCATTGTGCTCAAAGTTGAATCGTGGCAAGTCATGTCAATCGGAACAGGCCGAGCGTTTTGGCCACAAAAACAAAAGGACACAGAAAATGACACGCAGAAAAGCATTTACGCTGATCGAGTTGTTGGTGGTGATTGCGATCATCGCACTGCTCATTGGTATTCTCCTGCCCGCACTGGGCAAGGCTCGTGCCTCGGCTCGCCAACTCAAGGACGCCACGCAGGTTCGCGGCATCCTTCAGGCCATGGTGATCTGGGCACAGAACAACAACGACGATTACCCCATGCCCAGTCGTATCGACAAGGCTTATGAGACTGATCCGAATAATGGCACATCGGCTGCTACTGCTTTTGAGCTGGACACCACGGGCAATATCCTCTCCATCATGGTGTTCAACTCATTCATCCCCACTGAGATTCTGGTGAGCCCTGCTGAGCAGAATGGCAACATCTCTCAGTACAACGATTACGAGTTTGATGAGCCTCAGTATGCAACCAACCAGCAGAACGCACTGTGGGATCCCGCATTTAATGGCACGCCAGTTGATTCACCGATGCTCAGCCCTGATAACCAGGACGGCAACAACTCCTATGGGCACATGACACCCTTTGGCAAAAGACGCGCCAAGTGGGGTTCGACCTTTAATGCTTCTGAAGCAGCCTTTGGCAACCGTGGTCCGACATTTGAGCTGACCAATGGTCGCTGGACTCTCCCCCAGAATGATCCACTCGGTGACCAGTCAACTACGCTGTTGATCCACGGCGGTCGTCAGACTTGGGAAGGCAACATTGGCTACAACGATAACCATGTTTCATTCGAGACTAAAGCTGACCCTGATGGCGTGACATTCTCCTTCTCCAATCTTGCTCAGGGTGAGAAAACTCAGAATGACAACCTGTTTGTCAACGAAGACGATCAGAACCAAACTCCTGACAATGATGATCTGGGCGACACCGGTGGCGGCAATCGCAACATCTACCTCAGGCCTTACTCTGAAATTACAGCACAGGCGACGGCTCAGCGTGACGCCACGATCACAGCCTTCATCGACTAAGCCTGGTGATGGTCTGATCACACACTCACACTGGTTGTGAGTCAAATAAAAATCAAAGGGCGACTCCAGGTTGGAGCCGCCCTTTTTCGTGCGCAGGCTCAGGTTGGATCAAAGAGGAAACCGTGGATGGCAGCGTCGGTTTTATGGGTGCTGGGCCTATCCTTTGGGCGCTCGAGTTACTTGGCAAAGGTACTAGTTGTTGTAGAGGATGATCATGGGACTGACACTGATTGAAAAGATTGCCACGCGGTACGCTGTGGGGCTGGAGGCTGGCGAGGCTGCTTTGCAGGGGCAGATCATCACGATTTGTCCCAGACACATCATGACGCATGACAACACGGGTGCGGTGATTGGCAAGTTTGAGTCGATCTTTGAAGCTGCGGGTTGCGATGCGCGTGTTGCTGATGCCAGTCAGCCGGTGTTTGCGATTGACCATGATATTCAGAACCACACGCCTGAAAACCTTGACAAGTATGCCCGGATCAGCAAGTTTGCTCATGCGCATGGCGTGGATCATTATCCTGCTGGCACGGGTATCAGCCATCAGATTATGATCGAACAGGGCTATGCGATTCCAGGTGCGCTGATCGTGGGGTCTGATTCACATTCGAACATTTATGGCGGGATGGGGTCACTGGGCACGCCTGTGGTTCGCACTGATGCCGCGTGTATATGGGCGACGGGGCAGACCTGGTGGCAGGTGCCCAAGGTGGCGCGATGTGAACTGACGGGAAGCATGAAACCAGGCGTGGTGGGCAAGGATGTCATCATTGCGCTGTGTGGTTTGTTCAATGAAGATCAGGTGCTCAACCATGTGGTCGAGTTCACTGGGCCGGGGGTGGCCAGGCTGTCGCTTGATCATCGGCTGACGATTGCCAACATGACAACCGAATGGGGCGCGCTGGGGGGCGTGTTTCCGTTTGATGAAGTGCTCAGGGAGTATCTTGAACAGCGGGCGGATTACTTTGCTGCTGATCGCAGGCCCGGCGATCGCCCCGAGCCTTCAAAGGGGGGGTATTCTCGAGAGGACATCAAAAAGTGGTGGTCTGATCGTTTGGAGGCGGATGCTGATGCGTCGTATGAGATAGAGCTTTCACTTGATTTGTCGAGTGTGACGCCTCATGTATCTGGGCCGAACCATGTGAAAGTGATGACCAGTGTTGTGGAGATGGAAGAACGCGGTGTGGCGATTCAAAAGGCGTATCTGGTTTCATGCACAAACGCAAGACTTGCAGATATTGCTGAAGCTGCAGCAGTCGTTACAGGCAAAACGGTCGCGGATGGCGTGTCGTTTTATGTTGCTGCTGCATCTGCGGAGATTCAGAAGCAGGCTGTGGAGCAGGGGCACTGGCAGGCATTGATGGCTGCGGGTGCGATTGAGTTGCCGCCCGGGTGTGGGCCTTGCATTGGGTTGGGGACAGGTCTGGTGGAGGCGGGAGAAGTTGCGATCAGTGCGACGAATCGCAACTTTAAGGGGAGGATGGGAAGCCGCGATGCGGATGTCTATCTGGGTTCGCCCGCGGTGGTGGCAGCCAGCGCGATTGCAGGGAAGATCTGTTCGCCAGTAGCGCATGAAACAGGGAAACCTGTTGGTGTGATCGTGAGACAGGCAGAGCGGGGTTCGGGTGGCGGGGGTGGTGGTGGGGATGGAGGGAAGGGAGCGGTTCAGATATTGGATGGCTTCCCCGCAGTTGTGCAAGGGCGGGCGCTGGTCATGCCTGTAGACAACATGAATACCGACGGGATCTACGCGGGCAAGTGGACCTACAAGGATGACATGACACCCGAGCAGATGCAGGCGGTGTGCTTTGAAAACTACGATCCCAGCTTTGGCGAGGTCTATCAGGCTGGCGACATGATCGTCTGTGGTCGTAACTTTGGCACCGGTTCATCGCGTGAGCAGGCAGCCACAGCACTGAAATACAGAGGCATCCCTTGTGTGATCGCAGCGAGCTTTAGTGAGACCTATCGCCGAAATGCGTTCAACAACGGGTTCCTGTGCATCGAGTGCCCGGGATTGGTGGATGAACTGTTCAAGGAATGTGTTCAAGGGGTATCAACAGCAGTGGGACCGACGCTTGAAGTGGATTTCCAGGCATCGGTAGTGCGCTGCAATGGCGTTGAGCATGCCTTTGCACCGTTGAGTCCGGTAGCACAGGCATTGATCGTGGCTGGTGGTGCAGAGGAGATTGCCAGGGCGAAGCTGACGGACAAATGAGTGATGCGAGCGATTGTGAGGATCATGCCCGAGCCTTGAGCCGATAAGGTGCATAAAGAGGCCTTGGCAGTCTGATCGTAGATTGTTCGTGTTTCAAAGATCTGAATAAATTGCAATATATTGTGAGCTGGGTCGTTTATCAGATGGAATGTTTATATTGAGTCAGCAGCGCGACGATTCAGATGCGGCTGAGCGTGAGATCGCGTGTGATCTGATCGCTGCGGGCGAAGGCTGTGACGAAGCCTGGCGGCGGCTTCTGGATCGGTACGCCCGGCGCGTGTTTGCGCTTCTGAAGAGTCGATGTTGTGACCCGGATGTCGCTGAGGAGCTTACCCAATCCGTGTTTGTAACCGTAGCCAGCAAGCTTTGCGTGGGCGAATACGACGAACAAGGCAAGTTCGAAGCGTGGCTGTTCCGCATCGCGATGAATCGGTTACGCGACGAGATGCGCAGGAAAAAGCGTCGCCAGAGTGTTGAGCTTCGTGATGATCATGCAGCGGGAGTCACAACTCAGGATGAACAACTGGGTCAAAGTGCCGGGGCTGATCCAGATGGGCTGGAGCAGATGCGAAGGGCGCTGCATCAGCTGGAAGATTCTGATCGTGAAGTGATTGAGCTTCGACATCATGCGGGTATGGGATTTCGGGAGATGAGCGATCTTCTGGGCGAGCCAATGGGGACGCTGCTGGCAAGGCACCATCGGGCGCTAAAAAAGCTGCGAGTGTTGATTGAAGGTGAGGGTGCAGATGAAAAGTGATGAGATGAACAAGATGAATCAGGCTGACATGAACGATTCCGGATTGACTGCCATTGAATCACGGTTGAGCGATCTTGCTGATCACGAGCAGGATGCTGCAGGGCATGATTTTGAGGCTCGCCTGTTCATGGCGACTCGCCCGGAGGCTCTTGTCAAGTCACGCAGGCAGCGGTCCTGGCGTCTGGTGGGCGGGCTTGGTATCGGGGCGGTGGCGGCGCTTCTTGCGCTGGGTGCTTTGATCATGCCCAGACCAGTAGAGGAGGGTGTGGATTCGGCGGATTCATACGAGTTGGTCAGTCTGGAGTGGGAGCTTTCGGACTGGGTGGATGGAGAAAACCGATTTGATGATCAATGGGATTTGAAAGCGGAAATCCTGGCTGTGGATTCTCAAGCATTTGATCCAACGATTGAAAGCTTTTTGAGCAGCGAAGACGATTTGGAAGGCGGTGCCTTGTGAAAAACACGAAACAACTGGTTCTGGCATTGTTCCTGGGAGCGTTGGTCATCGCTCCATCCTGGTCAGCCAGCGCACTTCAACCCAATGCGGATCGTCGCCATCGCGATGGGCCAGCAGCTCGTGATCGACGAGAGTTTATGCAAGATGGCGATCCGGAGATCATGCTCAAGCGGCTTCAGCGCAGGCGGGAGGATCTGGTCAATCAGCTCAAACGCGTGGAGTCTGCGATTGAATATGTAAAAGGCAAAACCGATGCTCAGAGCGGTGGAGAGACGGCTGATCACGATCAGGGTGAGCAGCCAGGTCATGCTCGTGTTCAGCGTCGCATGGATCACCCTGAGATTGATGGCTCGCCTCTGATGGATCAACCCGGAATGAGAAAGCCTGAGCCAAAGGAGATCCTCGCATTTTTAGAGGAGTATCAGCCTGATGTGGCAGCGCGTGTTCGCCGGATGATTGAGAGAGAGCCTGCGATGCGGGACCGTGTGCTTGGGAGGATCGGGCCTCGGATTGAGGAGATGATTCAACTTCGCAAGCGTGACAAGGAGATGTTCAAGCTTCGTGTGAAAGAGTTTCGCCATGCCCGCGAGGTCACTGAAGCCACAGCTCGTCTGGCAGGGTTGCTGCATCGAGAAAATGCAGATGATCAGCAAATCGAACATGCCCGGGCCAAGCTCAAAATGGTGATCAATGCGCAGCTGGATTCAAGATTCGCAGTGCGCAGGCTCGAACTTTTGCGACTGGAACAGCGTGTCGCAGAGCTTGCTGAGCAAGCCCAGGACCACGCTGCCCGGCGAGATGAGATCGTTGAAATGGAAATGGAACGCGCGCTGGATCGTGCCCAGACTATGCCCAGACGGTCTGACGGATTTCGCATGGACGGATCTGACAGACGCCAAAGACCAGCCCAGCGCGGGCAAAGGCGTGGCGGTCCCTGATTCTGGCTGATTCTGGATTGGACTTGTACCTGAGGGTTGTTCAGGAAACTGTTGAACCGGGAGGCAGATCGCCCATCGGCGTAAGCAGGACCACCTGGCGAGGTGCATCTTCATCAGTTGGAAGATTGCTCCCAGCCAGCAGCATGCCTCGGGACTCTTCGCCTCGGATTGTCCGGGGCGCGAGGTTGGCAACGATGATGATGTGTCTGCCGACAAGATCCTGAGGCTCATAGTGCCCCTTGATGCCAGCACAAATCTGCCGGGCAACGCCTGAACCATCGTCAATCTTAAGCCTGAGCAGGCGGTCTGCATTGGGATGATCCTCAGCTTCAAGCACCTTTGCAACGCGAAGATCAAGCTTGGCAAAATCTTCAAACGAAATCTGAGGCTTGGCGTTCCACTCAGAGGGGGGCTCCTGGGGTGACGCGGGCTTGGGGGTCTCAGTCTGGCTCATGGTTTGGTCCTTTGGGGTCATGGTTTGGTCCTTTGGGGTCATGGTTGTCGTTTGGGGAGATCGTAGGCGTGGATGTTTCAGGCGGGGTTGATTCCCCGGGCATGACCCATGTGCCATTTTTGTACTGTGTTTTTGTTGCATCAATCGTGTAGAACAGAGCAATGTCATTTGGTGTTGGATCTTGAAGGGGCTCACCTCGGTCGACAACAAGTTGGGCAGCCCATGAGCGTTGTACGCCTCTGAGCATGACGGATTCAAAGCGAAGTTGTGCAATGAGTTCAGAAGATGTGATTCGAGGGCCGGGGTCGCCGCCACAGGTCGGACAAAGTGCGTGCTTGGGCTCATCACGCCCCGGGCGATTGACGATGCGCTCGTTTCCACACTGGGGGCAGGGCCAGTACTTTGCGTAGCCTTTGATGCGTGTGAACGCACCGCTTTGACCGGAAGCTCCAAGCAAAGCTTCGTATTGCAGGATCATGTCCTGAACCTGGGGATCTTCGAGCAGCAGGCGTGCCTGAACGCCCCGGCCTGCACGAGCCAGACCAACCGCGGTGGCGGCTTTGTAGGCAATGTTGTTGATGTCTGTCGCGATAGTGCGAGAGAGACTCCAGTCGGTCAATGCCAGCCTGGGATCGAGCATCTTCGCAATGGCCAGCAGCCAGCGTCTTTTTTGCTCGATGCGCTCGATATCACGCAGCGCCAGGCAGATGCTTGCACCAAGGCGGTCAGAATCAGGCTGAGATCTGCTGAGTTCAAAAGCAAGAACAAAAAGTTTGCGCGCCAAGGCAACCTGGCTGGGCGTGTGCGCTTCATCCGCAACCACCTCGCCAAGGTTGAAATAAGTTTCAGGTTCAGCAGGATCAAGCGCCACAAGCTGATCAAGGTATCGAGCTTCTGGGGGGGGATCTGCAGGCTCGGGCATGTTGGTCAAATTTGGCGGTTCGAATGCTTGTACACAAGGTCCGACCGTGAACATCAGTGTCAATATCAAGATGGCTGAGGCTTTGATCATCCGAGGTTTGCCTTTGTGATGCGCATAAGCCAGAGCCTGAGCATGACCCGCTCAGCCAGATCGACCTGCTGAATGATATTGGACGCAGCGCGGCGATTAGTAGCAAGTTGTTGCAGGATAGCGCTGACCTGAGGCGTGCTTTCAGGCTGTTCCGATGCCACGATGTAAGCCAGCAGATAGGTTGCATGGACCTGATGAGCTGCAAAGACCTGTACCGGTCCCTGGGCAAGGCGAAGTCGACCTGTGCCTTGTTGATTGATCTGCGCCAGTGTCAAACCGATCGCGGGTGAGCCTACGAATGCCTCCGCGGTCAGACGAAGATTCTGAACCAGTTCAGCAGCCCAGAGTGAAGGTGGGTCTGTAAGAACAGAATCAGAATCACTGATAAATCCTGATACCCGCGTCATATATGACTGGGCAAGAATGGTTGAAAAACGATCTATCAGCCCCAGGTTTTGTTGATCCGCCAGCAGTTCCAGGAGCCTTTGAACCAGTGCTCTGCGGGCGATGGGGCGCCAGGCTTTGTGATCGACCGAAGGCAGATCCCTGGCAGTGACATTTTCGATCATGACCGAGAGTCTGGTCAAAGGCGGGATGCGGGGTGCGTATTCGAGCAGGCCATTGACCACTGCGGGATTGTCACGATTGGCTTCGACGAGGTCCTGTGCTTTTGTTTTGATATCGTGGGGTGATCCAAAGCATGCTTCTCTGACAAGAACTTCAGCATCGATGGTGCCCTTGGGGCCGCCGTTGAGCTGAAGTTCGCTGAGCAGTTGATCTCGCACGGGGATGTTGCTTTTGGCATTGAGGTATTTTTCGCCCCATTGACCGGTGCCTGTTGTGAGTGTGCCTCGGTCGCCATAGATGGCAGAATCATCAAAGGCCTGCTGGATGGGATCTAAGAGGTGTTCGAGCACCGACTGGGCATTTTCAGGGTCGCCGTTCCACCACAGACCCGCAGCCTGACTGATGCGTGAGATTCTGATGGCAGATGCCATTTGTTCGACGGTGGTGGATGGCAAGGGCGAGTCATCAAGCTGCTCTTGAGCGATCTCAAGCAGGCTCTGTACAACCTGATCCTTGTCAATCAGACTTTGAATGTTCCACGCCTGGGCATATTGCTGGCGAAGAGCTTGCCTGTCAGCTGCGGAGGCGTTTGATCTGAGGACCATGTCCGGCGAAAGGTTTGGAGCAGAAGAACGGGTGACCAGCGCTGCGGTCAGGGCGTTGATGGCGCGCGGGCTGATGTCTCGATCCATGATCCATTGCAGGAGTCTGTTGCGAGCGGGGTCGTCGTTACGCCATGTGAGGCTGAGTACGAGTCGCACAAGCAGGTTGTTTGCTGAACGGTCTTTGAGTGGATCAGGGCCTTGCCTGAGGAGTTTGTCCAGACCGAGCAGCAGCAGATCATCGCGCCTGGCAGCGTCAATCAAAGTGAGATCATTAATCATGTCAAGCCAGGCATCCCAGGCCTGTTCATTGATGGCATCAGAATCAGGTGATGTATGCTTGAGCAGATGTGAAGGCACACGAGCAAGAATCCAGAGAATGCCTTGCTCAAAGGTGGCGTTGGTAAAGCCAGAGAGTGAGCCTCTTGCATCGACGAGCCTGCGATCAAGCAACGCGGGGAGGTTTCGTTCGCGACTGAGTCTGGCGATGATTCCTGCGGACCAGGCTGATGAACTGATCGACTGCTGATCCAATGGCTCATCCTCAGCCAGTACAAGTGCCAGCTGGGTCAGAGCATCCGCAGCACGCTGGGTAAGATCACGGTCAGATCCGATCGCGTACAGATAGTCAATAATCGCATTGTGCACTACAAGAAGTTGATCCGGTGCAAACGAAACCCACGCAGAACTCAATACTCTGATGCTCTGCTCAAAACGCTGGATGGATTCTTCGGGTGAAATCTCCAGGCCTTCAAGGGCATCATGGAAACTCTTGGTGAGATCACGGGCATCGGCTGGTATTGAATCTGTTGAGTTCAAATCGGATTCGCCAGCGGTTGCCCCGGCATCATGAGCTGGTTGCGCATCAGAGTTGTCTGTCGTTGATGAAAGGGAAGAATTATCCGACTGGGGATTATCAGTAACAGGTGATTGATCTGGAGGTCTGGGGCTCTGGATCATCTGGGAGAGTTTGTCGTTTTTAAAGATAAGCGCGACCAGAAGAAAGAGCGTGATGAGTCCGCCGAGGATGACAAAGTCAAACCAGTCGCGTTTGCCTTTGACTTGTGGCGGAAGCGGTTGTAATGAAGCAGGCGATACTTTGGAAGTTATCGCCTGTTGTCCCGCAGCTGACGAGCCATTTACAGTTGGTGCTGGGGTGAGGCGCTGTGTTGAGGGGTCAGAGATGTTGGTTGAGAAGTTTCGGAGTGATTCAGCAAGTGTTGCAGAATCGATACCTCGGGCGTGGGCGATCATGGAGATGGAACGCAGGAAGCGATGGTTCCAGCCGCCACTGAGTCCGATGGCGAGCATCACATCATGTGAGTCTATTTGCCCCGGGGTTAGATGCGGGCGTCTGGAAGCGGTTCGCACTTGCACAGGGCATCTTTGACTAGGTTGTTTGATGTTAGCCCGGATGGAAGTCGGGGTTGTGGGCTTTGGGTGCTGCGGGGCTTTGCGTTGTTTTTGGATATGAGTCCATTGGCTGATGAGATGATCACAGGTGGTGGGGTCGCCAAGCTGGGCAGCAGCAGCGTAGAGAGCCAGCCGCACTTCGTCAGCTGCGGGTGTGGAGGCGTGGGGATGGCTGTTGACAGTCGCTAGGCGAAGCTCAAGTGCTGCGGTGATGGTTTGTTCATCAACGCGGGCGACAGGCAGGCTGAGCAATACGAACGGCCCGCCAGCAGCGCTGGATTCACCAAGGAACATCGCAACAGGACCCATGCTGGTCATCCGCCCTCCTCTTGCGTGCTTTGAGTTGGTTTGTCGGGCGTGATACTGATGCGAGCATCAAGTTCGGCCATGAGATCTGCCCAGGGTGCAGGACCAAGGTTCGGGTAGAGAATCTTGTGTTGAGCCATGGCGCGTCTGGCTCGCGCCGGGTCAAGCAAGAGCATGAGCCGGATAGATTCGTATCTTGCTTCGTACCAGTCGCTGGTGTTGACAGTTACGCCTCCCATGAGCCTGAGCCAGGCTTGCAGCGACGAGTCAAAATCGCGAGCGTTTTCACTCAGTGTTGCAAAACGCCTCAGAGCACTGGCGCTCATGCGCTGTTGATCAAAGAGCCTGCGATCTGCACGCAAGGCAATGTCTCGCATGTCGTTGTCTTGCTCAGCATGAAAGACGACCGCTGCGCTGGCTGCGATGGTGTTGAACAGCGAAAGCACGAGGGGGCTGTCCTGATCGTTCTGATCCATGTATCGAAGCACCGCAGAAGCTGAGAGGGCAACCTGCCGGGCAAGTTTCGGGTTGCTGGTGTCGCGGCTCCAGTCGTTAATCGCAGTTTTGTAAACCAGACGATCACACTGTTCAGCGAATCGGCCACCAAGGGCGCGAACTTCTAGGAGCAGATCCTCAGCCTGTTGATCGTCATTGTAGACAATCGCAATTTGAAGCCTGCGAAACAGAAGCTCGCCTTGGATTTCATCCAGATCGATGTTGGCCTGGTTGGCAATGCTCTTCAGCAGATCAAGAGCCGCTCGTGCGCGGTCTGCTGCGGGAACCGTGGGGATATTCACGCCCAAAAGGACATCGGCCATTTGCCTGACCAGAAGCACCGCAGATCTGGCAGCACGGGCAGCAGGCTCGCCGGTCTGGGTGCGCACGAGACTGGCATCTATCTGAAGCAGAGGCTCAGCAATGTCTACAAATCGCGAAGCCAGAAAATCCCGATCAGAAGATGATGCTTTGCGATACAGTCGATACAAGAAGCTGGCAGCGTGCCGTCTTGCTGCTTCATAGAGTGGAGAGTCTGGCGAAACCGATAAAAGTGTTTCCACTGCCTGGCGAGGGTCAAAGGTTGGATCTGCAGCCTGTTTGAGGAGCAGAGCAGCGGCTTGTTCGGTTCGTGGATAAGACTGAAGAAAGATCAATGAGAGCTCGTTGCGGGTTTGAGCCATGGATTCCTGGCCAAGTTTGATGGCTTCATCCATGCCTCGAATGGCGAGCCAGAGTGCATCGCGTGCCAGGGTCTGATCTTGTGTCGTTGATGCGAGTTTTTGGAGCGTTTGAACGCCTTGATCAAATGACCGGGTGCTGATGAGCGATGAACCAAGCATGTATGAAGCTTTGCCGTGTTCAGCTGGAAAGCGATCAGGCTGAGGATCTGCAAGGGCTTTTGAAAAGGACTTGCTGGCACGGATGAAAAGTTTTTCAGTATCAGAGCCTGCGGGTGCGATCAGTGTGCTCAGCTCTTTGAGTTGAATGCGGGCACGCTCGAAATCTCGCATGCCTTTGACAAAGTGAACGATAAACCCCTTGGTGCCGATGGGTGCATCGCCATAAAGATCAAGAATGTTGAGAACCTGATGAATCTGTCCGCCGGTGGTCAGGTCCGCAATAGCTGTCTGGGCAAGTGCCCGCAAGACTCGGCGGACGGTATCGTCCCTAGTCTGCTCAGACTGATCGAGCGTCAGGATCGCCAAGAGCCTTGCCTGGGTAATGTCCAGTGGTTTTGGAGGATTGTCACGGCGTAAACGCTGAATCAGAAGATCAAGATCTGCCCACCGACGGGCGCGGGTCAGCACGAAGATCCGCCTTGCGGGGATCTGATCCCGCACAACCTGTGGCACGGTTTCAGTCTGCGAAACCGTATCAAGCCAGCGCATGGCTTCAGATGCGTTATCTCGCATCGACTCGCACAACGCAGCACCGACCGCAGATCTTGCAACATGCTCAAAACGCAGCATCCCGGGTGAAACATTTTCAATACTCGCAGGCCTGCCGGGCGGTGCATTCAACAACCAGCCAAATGCCCGCAGCGCTTCTTGGGCATCTGCAGGAGTGTTGTTGAGCATCGCAATATATAACAGCGACCAGCCTTGATAATAACGAGATACGGAACGCAGCCTGCGGGCTTCTCGCAATGCGGATCTGATGACATCCGGGTCTGAGCTGGGTCGTTCTTCATGGCGTTCAAGCAGCTGTACCCGCCGATTCAGCGTTGTGCCGAGCCTTTGCAGATCAGAAGCGACTTGTTGAAGATCTGCAATCGCCTGCAGAGTTTCGCTTTCTGGCACCAGGCGCAGAATACTTTTTTCTGCGATGGATTCAGCGTGAAGATACCGTACCTTTGCAAGGTCGATTTGAAGTCCATGCGTGCTGGCATTTGGTACCAGTTTAAGCAGCGACATGCTCAATGTTTCCCAGCGCATGCGAGCTTGATCTGATTGTGAATCTGAAAGCATCTGAATGTAGATTCTGGCCAGTTGCTCTGCCAGCTCGGTCTGCTTTTTGCCCTTTGTCTGTTCGACACGATGCCGAAGATGCACAGCATGGAGCTCTGTCAGATCATGGAGTTGGAGAAATCTTGACAGTGCATCAGCACGATCATCAACAAGCGTGTTTTCATCCGCCAATGCAGGATGAAACAGGAGGCTCAGCAGAACCATTGCGATGATGTGTGGTTTAGCGTACAGGGACATAACTCACCTTTGTGAAACCGGCATTGCTGCATGCCTGCAAACCCGCAGCGATCGAATCCACAGTGACATCTGAACTGCCTCGCACAAAAACGCCTGCATCCTTGGGCAGCTGAGCAAGAATCTGCGTGAGCACAACCGGATCGGCGACGATCTGCTGGCCAATACGAAACGCAGCTCGATCGTCTCTTCGCTCTATCCATAAAATCTGAGGCTGAAGATCCAGAGCGGCTGACCCCTTGCGATCGACCTGTAGTGCAGAAGGCAGCTGAGACTCAGGCTTGGAGATGGTGGTTGTGACCATGAAAAACACCAGCAGCAGAAACACCACATCAATCATGGTGGTCAGAGGCAACTCCTTTTCCTTGCTTGGCAGCTCTTTGCTCTTGGAGAAGTTCATGGGCTGCCACCTTCAGATGCTCCAGTTGCGATATCAGTTGTTGCCAGTTTCCACGAGCGCACGCCGAGGTCTGCCAGTCCTGTTGCCAGTTCATTCATGCGTTGAGCCATGCCGCTGCGATCAGCGCGAATCAGCAGGTCAACTGCACTGGGGTCTTTGCCTGCTTTAATGATCTCCTTTTGAACCATGCGCAGAACCTGATCGAGGTCTGCTTGCTGGCCATCGACAAACATGGTGCCATCGGAATGAATATCAACAACCATGGCAGATGGATCGGTCGCGATATCAGCAAGGCCGGGCTGTTCGGGGAGATCTACTTGCGTGCGCGTCATGTTGGCAAACTGCGAGGTATACATGAAGAAAATGATCAACTGGAAGACGACATCGATCATGGGTGTCATGTTCAGGCGAAGTCTGGATGGTCTGGGTCGATGCTTCACCGGGGCTGAGCCTTTCTCGCAGCAGGAGCCGCAGTTGGTGCGGCAGGGGGCGCTTCAACATGAGCCAATAGCTGTTCGGTGATCTTGGAAACTTCGACCGCCAGATGATCGATGCGGTTCCTGAAAAAAGTAAACGCAGCTGTGCATGGAATCGCCACGATCAACCCCAGCACCGTAGTGATCAGTGCAACGGAGATGCTGCCTGCCAGTTGGTCGGGTCTGGCAAAGCCTTCACTGGTGCTGATGGTGTCAAACGCGCCAACCATGCCAACGACCGTGCCGAGAAGTCCGAGCATGGGTGAGACCGTTGCGATGAAGCCGATGATTTCAGTTGAGCGATAGAGCTTTGCGACCTGATCAGCGCCTGCTTCTTCCAAGGCTGCTCTGAACTCCAGAAAACCAAACGGCGACTGCTTGCATCGTGAAAGTGCAGAACCGATGACCTGCGTGAGAAATGAATCGTTGTCAGGCTCCTGGCAGAAACGCTCTGCGCCATCAATGTCATTGTTGGATAACAGATGATTCAGCTCATGCACAATCAACTCTGGAGCAAGTTTTATCTTGCGAAGCTGAATCGAATGGACGATCATCAGCACCACAGCTGCAAATGAAAGCGCAATGATGATCATGCCTATAGGACCACCCGAAGCAATGTGTTGCCAGAGGCTTTTTGAGGGAGCCGGATCGCTCTGGGCCAGCAGCGTGAACAGTAAAGGCAGATTGGACATACAACGGTTTCCTTAGGAAGTTCCCGGTGGGTTTGGACGAGTTCGGGTTTCAGTAACGGGCTTGAGCATCCTGATGCTGTTCCATTGCAGCGCGGGATGCCCTATGTAGTCTCTTTCCAGTTGGGTATTGAGAACGCCAGCTGCTTCAGCAAGACCGGCTTTGTCTAGTGCCACAATAGCCCTTGCCAGTGCATAGCCTGCAAGATATGGCTGTTGCACGGAAAACGATGCGGGAACCTGAAGCAACTCGAGCATCCCACTGAGCTGCTGATCGATCTCTTTTTCCAGACAGAGCGATTGGCCCAGTGCGATTCGGCACCATACCTCAATCCACTCGGGCGTTTCAGGCACCAGCCGTTTGGTCAGCTGTATTCGACTTGCCTGCCTGATAGCAGGATCTTCCATCTGGGCATAGACAATATCTGCCAGGAGCGATACGGCAGCATCAGAGCGATCCACAGCAGGCATCAACACAGGCAGCTTTGAGTCAGCACCCGCATCGGATAAGTTTTCAAGAGCCATGGCTGTCGTGTACAACGCTCGAATCGCAGCGGAACCGACCAGAACATCACCCCTGTTTTCAATCTGAGATTGATCATCCACCAGCTTTTGGGTCAATGCACGACTGGAATCACCAAAAAAGAACGGCCCAAGCGTGGGCACCAGCATGGTCTGAGGATCAAATGGACTGATCGATGGATACTCAGGCTGATATGCGGGCAGCGGACTATTTTCAGTTGCCTGGCGAAATGCGAGAAAAGGTTCAATCGCCAACTGATGAGCACCCCGGCGTAATCTGCAAACAAGCAGGCCTTCAGCCACGCGGGCAGCAGTTGGACCAGCAAGTTCTTTATACCGAGTGAACAGTTGTTCGTAAAGAGGTTCCGCGGAGAAGGTATCCTCTCGCAAGAGACGGATTCGAGCCCGCCATGTAGCGTCAGCAATCATGCTCAAGGCTAGAGCTTGTTCATGAAATGGACCCTGAACCTGACCGATACGATCCCAGCCGATGATCCGTGTGGGTGATACCTGGTCGGCTTCTGCAATCCATACGCCGATTTCATCGACAGCCAGCACCTTTTCTTTAATGGGCAGGTCAGCCCCGCGAAGCCAGACCTGTGCATAAACAGGCAAGCTCAACGCCAAGGTTGAAAGCAAGAACATGAACCGGCCTGTGGACCTCATCCGCCACCTCTGTTTGAGTTGACATGGGTGTAGGTGCCTCCAGTTTGTTTGGCGATTCGGCGCATCATCTGTCCCGCGACCTGTGAACGGTTGCCAAATGTGATGGCATGCACAGGGATATTGGTATCTTCGAGTATGTCAAGGATGCGTTCTCCGATATCATCCGGGAACTCGCCATCAGTCATGAAGTAGATCGCATCGGGAAGTGGCGATATTTCAAACACCACTTGAAACGCAGGATACGGGTTCGTCGCGCCCCCGACCTGAACATCAGCCAGTTTTTTCTTCGCCCATGATTTACCAGATTTGGCAGCTCGTGTCCATTTCTTTCGTGCGCCCAACGGGAAGGCTTGGCCGTTATAGAACACGACGACGAAGCGGGCGTTTGAGTTGAGTTTATTGATCGATGAGGTGAGTTCTTTGGCTGTGGACTGGATTTTGCCACCAAATGCCATCGAGCCGGAGATGTCCACGATATAGGCAAAGCGGTTTCCTTGAGCCTCGATGCCGAAGAAACTGGTTCCGCCGCCACTGCCTCCGCCATCCAGGCCGTTGCCTTCGCCGATATCACCACCACCGGTTTCGATGGAGCTGTCGAGTGATTCGGTGCCAGTCTCCAGAGCTTCAGGGTCGATCTCGATCACCTCGTCGAGCAGTGATTCCGCGACGACATCCGGCGCCTGCTCAGGCACTTCCATGGAATCAAGCGAAAGCTCTTCGAGAGTGGCATTGGAAAGCTCAACATCCGGAGCGATGGCCATCTCAATTTGAATGACATTTGAGCCTGTACCCCGTGAGCCCCCGCCGATCCAGATGCTGGTTGCCAAGATCCAGAACAACGCGTGCAAGAGCAGGGAACCCAGGATGCCGACGGTCAGTGCCCTGATAGCGCGGCGGCGCCAGAGCCCCGGGCGTTCTTCAGTCGGCGCTTGCCCGGCTGCGGGTGTTCCGGTTTCAGAATGTGGGGTCTGGTCCATGTGTGATATCATCGGCTGCGTGTCTGTTTGTCGGTCAATCTCAAGCCTGCAAGTATGGGCGTTTTAAGCCAGCTTCTGCGTGTGCCCCAGGGTGAAGTCGGTGGCGGTGGAAGGACGGTGGGGTGGGTGGGGGAGAGGAGGGGGGGGAGGGGGGTGGCAAGTCGTTAGGTCGTATTGGAAAGAAGCAGGGGGTTGCTTATGTGTTGGCTCTGCAGGTTTCGATTCGCAGGGGGGCTGGGTTCGGTTCGATTCTATTTTACTGGTTTTACTTCAGTCTTGACCGCAGCATACCAGCTATGATCCAGAGCAAGGTCAGTGTACACTCATTTAGACCACCACATATTGGAAAAGTTCCTGACATGTACCAGCGAGCGATACTCAAACTCTCAGGCGAATCGTTTTGCACACCAGGCAACTTCGGGGTCGATGCTGACGAACTCAAAGCCATCGCTGAACAAGTTGCCCAGGCCACGCGGGTTGGCACTCAGATAGCGGTTGTTGTAGGTGGCGGCAACATTATTCGTGGTGCCCAACTGGCCAAGGAAGGGCTGATCCACCAGGCAACCGCAGATTACATGGGCATGCTCGGCACGGTCATCAACGCCCTTGCTCTGGGCGAAGCACTCCGCTCGATTGGTGTGGATTCTCGCGTCATGAGCGCGATTGAGATCAAAGCGGTCGCTGAGCCTTTCATCCGCAGCAGAGCACGCAGGCATATGGAAAAGGGGCGTGTCGTCATCCTGGCAGCGGGTACCGGCAACCCCTTCTTTACGACCGATACCTGTGCTGCTCTTCGCGCGACAGAGCTTGAATGCAACATTCTCCTCAAGGCGACCAAGGTTGATGGCGTGTATTCAGCCGATCCGAATCTGGATCCATCAGCAACGCGCTTTGATCGGATCTCTTTTTCAGATGTGATCTCCCGTGATCTTAAAGTTATGGATACCGCAGCGTTTGCCATGTGCCGAGACCACCGGATCCCTGTGCTTGTGTTTGATTTCAAAAAGCCCGGGAGCATTGTCGAGGCGCTCACGGCGGATCCCGGTCAGCTTCAGTCGGGCACACTCATCGAGCCCGATGCAGCAGTGGTTTGATGCGAGTTTGATCCAGAGCAGGCTGCAGAACCGGGTAAATCCCGGCTAGAATCGATGGCGAACTTTTTTAGGAGCATTCTGGTATGTCCACTGACCCAGACACCATTCTCATCGAAGCTGAAGAAGCCATGGATAAAGCGATGGATTATCTCAAACACGAGATGAAAGGCTTTCGCACCGGCAGAGCAACCACCGCGCTGGTGGATTATCTCAAGGTCGACTACTACGGCTCGCAAACGGATCTCAAAGCATTGGCTGCGGTCAGCATTCCTGAACCGACGCAAATCCTGATCAAGCCATTTGATGCAGGGTCCATCAACGAGATTAAAAAAGCAATTGAAAATGCTGAAATCGGGTTGAATCCAATGGTTGAAGCCAAGCAGATTCGCCTGAATGTCCCCGCGCTGTCGGGTGATCGACGCAAGCAGATGGTCAGCAGAGCCAAAAAACTCAGTGAAGAAACCAAAGTCGTCTTCCGCAACGCCAGGCGTGATGCCAACAAACACGCTGAAAGCCTGGCCAAGCAGGAAGGCAAGCACTACCCCGAAGATGAGATCACCACGCTCAAGGAAGAAATCCAGGATCTCCTCAAAAAGTACGAAACAGATGTCGACAAGGTCATCGATGCAAAGACCAAAGAGATCATGGAGGTCTGATCTCTAAAAGTTGCTCATCAATACCGGATTGATTCAGTTCGCCGAACAGAACCGATACTCTGAACTCACACGACATGTCGCAACGGCCCCACGAACACATCGAGAGCGCCACACCATCCGCTATCGAGCTGAGCCATGTTTCATTCAACTATCGCAATGCACCCAGCAGAAACTCCAGCTCAGCTGTGGTGCTCGACGATATCTCGCTAACCGTGCCCGCAGGCGAGAGACTCGGCGTGTTTGGACCCAATGGGGCGGGAAAATCTACGCTGCTCAAACTCATGCTTGGCATCATTGAGCCTTGTTCTGGTCACATCCGTATCTTCGATCAATCTCCGACACATGCCCGAAAGCTAGGCACCGTCGGGTTCGTACCTCAGCGACTCAATATCGTGTCAGCCTTCCCCGTGACCGCCCGCCAGATCGTCGAAATGACTGTGGCATGCACAACAAAACCCCTCAAACGCCTACCCGCTCAAACCCAACTCTATATTGATGAACTGATGGAACTTGTCGGAGCTGGAGAGTTTGCAGCTCAACCCGTAGGCACGCTCTCAGGAGGCCAGCTCCAGCGGGTTCTGATCGCCAGAGCGTTGTCAAACAAACCAAACCTGTTGCTGCTGGATGAACCAACCGTCGGGATTGATCTGGCAGGTCAACAGCAGTTTGCACAACTGCTCAATGAACTGCACCGAAAACTGAAACTGACAATCGTCATGGTGAGCCACGACCTGCGCGCCATCGCTGCGGGATGTGATCGCGTTGCCTGTCTGGCGGGTTCATTGCATGCACACACTTCGCCCGATGGTATTACGCCTGCGGTGCTTGCAGAAGTCTTCAGCCACGATGTTGCTTCGGTCCTGGGTGATATCCATGTTCATGCCCACAAAGCAGAGGAGTGTCACGATGAAACCTGTCAGCAAGAGGCAGAGCCGGAGAACGGGTCGTGAAAACGCTGCAGTATCTCAGTGATCCACTCCTGGCTGGTCTGTTCTGGCCCGGCGTACTCGTGGGGCTTGCGATTGCAATCACCTGCGCTGCGCTCAGCTGGCTGATCGTCCTGCGACGACTCGCATTTATTGGCCAGGGCGTATCTCACGCAGCCTTCGGCGGGCTGGGGCTTGCATCGCTCATTGCATCCTTTGGTCTGGATTTTGCCAACTCCACAGGCCGCTTCCCCATCGTTCTGATCTTCTGCGTGCTTGCTGGCGCATTGATCTCCAGAATGAGTACAAAGCGGGCTGTGGGGGGCGGGTGGGCTGTCGACACCGCCATAGGCATTGTGCTGGTCGCTTCGATGGCTGGCGGTGCGGTGATGTTGCATTTGTCGCATGTCGTGCTCGATGCCCAAGGCACTTCACAGAGCCTGCCTCAGATTCAATGGGAGGCAATTTTGTTTGGTTCGATCACCTCGGTTGGCTGGGGTGATGTCGCTGTCGCAGCAGGGGTGATGGTGTTGATATTGATCGCATTATTCTGGCTGAGGCGGCCGATGCTCTTGTGGGCATTTGATCCAGACGCTGCAGATGCAGTGGGGGTGTCATCAAAGCGCATGTCATTGACGCTGATTGTGCTGATTTCGTTGATTGTGGTGATGGCAATGAAGCTGGCCGGAGTGGTCCTTGTCACAGCTTTTTTGGTGTTGCCAGGATCAATCGCGTTGCAACTGACACAAAGTTTGAACACAACTCGCATCATCTCGATGCTGGTCGCGATCGGTGCAGTGCTGGGCGGTTTGATTGTGAGCTTTGAGCTGGACTGGCCCAGTGGTGCCAGCATTGTATTGATGTTGATCACGATGCATCTGTTGGCATCGGTCTGGGGTTGGGTGAGACAAAGACGCCCGCTGGTGCGTACCAGCTGAGGTAAAGTGATTTCACGCGCACGAACTGGAGGTTTTATGAAGGCTGAGGTGTTACTGGCTGAGTTGAATCGTCTGCGTCAGGATCTTGATGAAGACATGACGGATATCGAGTGGATCACGCTGTACCATGTGTTCTGTTTTATTTCCTACAAGCTGGGTGATTTTCAGAAGTATGTTGATGAGCAGGCTGAGAAGGGTGCCTTCGAGGAGCTTGAGGACTGAAAATATTTTTCATTTTTTGTGTTGCAAGATGAAGCAAAATCGACGATACTAATGCTGTGCACCTTGCGGCACAAGCTGCGTGACTCCCAGCGTTGAGAACCTTCGCTTGGGGCATCAGCCTGACCGCGACGACCGATGTTGTCGAAACAGCACCGGGCGATGAGCCTCGGATGTCGATCCGGGGAAGAGTAAGTTCGGCGGCGGCCTGTCCAAGCCGTGCCTGCCGAGATGGTTCTTTAACTCAAGGAGGTGATCTAGTGACACAATGTGACTGTACGATAGGGCTGCGTACCTGAAGCAGCTCGACGGGGTTGCCGTTGAGTGCGCAAGCCCACGGAGTCAAACTCCTATAGCCGTCGTCCTCCCGGGCGGCGGCTTTTTTCATGCCCACCAACATGCGGGAATATCAGTCCATTCATTAGAAACGCCCGCCTTGCACAAATGCAAAGGCGGGCGTAAAAGGACTATCTATCTTCTTATTTCCGACAACGGCGCAGTAAAATTAGTATGCACAGTATCGGACCTGCCGAAGCTGGAGAAGGTACCGGGCTCAGCCTACCTGGTGGCGAATGAATTTTTCCAAGGCCCGCAGGAAAATTTATACCAAACTTCCAGTGCAAGCTGACAAAAGTTGATATGTATTCTGGTAGGCGATGAGCGGTTAAAGTATCACCAACGAAAACCTCGTATTGAGCATCATATCGCCCTGGTTCTGTAGCGGCATACCAGTTGTGCATCATCATGCCGTTCCATTGCCAAATGCTGTCACTAGAGGCTATCCCAGAACCTGTTTGATGAGTAGCAGCGAGCAACTCAGGTGTAGGAACCCTGCGAAGAGGGCGGTCGACTTTTCCCATCGGATGCACAGCCGACGGTAGTTCTGAAGCCATGCAATCGTGCGCTCCAC
>JAJDCZ010000018.1 GCA_029260555.1 Phycisphaerales bacterium | reverse complement strand
GGTTTGGCACCTCGATGTCGGCTCATCACATCCTGGGGCTGTAGGCGGTCCCAAGGGTTCGGCTGTTCGCCGATTAAAGTGGTACGCGAGCTGGGTTCAGACCGGCGTGAGCCAGGTCGGTCCCTATCTGCTGTGGGCGTTCCAGATTTGAAAGGAGTCAACCTTAGTACGAGAGGATTGGGTTGGACCAACCCCTGGTGATCCTGTTGCGCCGCTAGGCGCATCGCAGGGTAGCTACGTTGGGCAGGGATAACCGCTGAAAGCATCTAAGCGGGAAGCCCCCCTAAAGATGAGATCTGGTGACACATTTATGTGTGAAAGACCCCTGGAAGACTACCAGGTTGATAGGCCGCAAGTGTAAGAGCCGAAATGCTCTCAGCTGAGCGGTACTAACGGTCGAAGGCTTGATCGCACCAACCGATTGTCGAAGCAACTGACATCTTGTCAGTCTCAACAATCAACGCGATCGAATCAACTTTGAAGCAGACTAACATCTGTCTTGCAGGTTCAGATGAACTTGTAATCCTGAACATAGAGCTCAGGCGGGTTGTCGAGTGTTCTACTATCTGATAAATCAACTCTGTGCTGAATCTGAAAACGGTTCAGCACGGTTTGTCGGTGACCATAGGTCTGGGGTCACACCTGTTCCCATCCCGAACACAGTAGTTAAGCCCAGGCCGCCGATGATACTGCATCGCGGGAAAGTAGGTCATTGCCGACGCTTGGGCTCTTCATGGGAAACTATGAGGAGCCCTTTTTTTATGCGCTCTGTTCAAGCACTGCTGATCCAGTCTGGCATTATGTTCTTGATGCGACATCTTCATCAGATTTGATGCTGATGGATGAATGAAACGCTGGTACAATCAGCAAATGCAATAGGAGTGCTTGCCATGACGACCACAAATGCGGTTCAGTTGTATGAAGATCAGGCTGACGAACTCATGTCTTCGGACATGTTTCCAGATCGTGTGAGTCTGCTACCGGGCGAAAAAGTTAAGCTTAATGATCCGTCAGCTTCACAGATCAGGATCTTGTGGGGTCAGGGCATGCTGCGTGATCTGCTCAATGGGCGGTATCGTGTCATGGTTTGTGGCGTCAATGATGAGGACAACTCTCATGGCATCATTGCCCAACTGGTGGATCTCATGCCTACGAGCCAGTGGTCAGCTGCAGCGGTGACTTCGTATGCAAAGATGTTTCATGATTCGGTTGCGATTCATGCTTCGGGTGATCGTGAGCCTTACATTCTCAAGTTTGATCTGGACAACTTGCTGATTCTGGCGTTGTTGAGGCCCAAGGGTCAGGATTATTTTACGCTGAAGGATCTGGGGCGCGGGTTTATGACAGTGACCAAGATGCTTCACAATCGGCGTGAGCGTCTGCCAGTTGCCACCGTGAGTTTTCTTGGGGCTCGGTCCAATCGGCTGGTGAATGCTGATGGCAGCGAGCCCAGCTTTGAATGCGTGCTCAGGACCATGCACGAGGCTGGGTACTGTGGCGACATTTACCCAAGTCCGCAAATGTGGCGTGTGGGGCAAGTCGGCGTATTCCCGTCATATCCCTTCCCCGCGGGGCTGGACCGCATGAGACAAGGCAGCAGTTGATTTGCTGACTGTATTTGGCAGTTCATTTAGCCTGTTGAGATAAATGGTGATGTGGGTGGGGGGTGAGGTGTGTGTGATGGCGATCAATGCAGGGGCAATCATCGAAAGGCTTGATCGTTTTGTATCGGTGCTGCCCGCGGTGGTTTCGGGGCTCAAGCCTGATGATGCACTCTGGCAGCCAAATAGTGAAACATGGTCGATTACGGAGATAATCTGTCATCTTGCAGATGAGGAGGCGAGGGATTTTCGGCCTCGGATCCAGAGCACGCTGGCGAACCCGAACCAGGCATGGGAACCTGTCGATCCAGAGGGCTGGGCGATTGCGAGAAACTATCGTGAAGCGGATCTTGAAGAAGTAACCTCGCGGTTTGTTGCAGAACGGCATCGTACGATCATGTGGCTATGGAGTCTGGCAGCACCGGACTGGACCAAAGTACACAATCACCCAAAGCATGACCCCATCAGCGCGGGCGATTTACTGACATCCTGGGCAGCACACGATGCTCTGCATCTTCGACAGATCGCCAAGCGACTCTTTGAACTGGCACAACGCGATGGTGATGGGTTTATGACGGCCTACGCGGGGCAGTGGTAGCGGGCAGATTACGATTG
Source organism: Phycisphaerales bacterium (assembly GCA_029260555.1). GTDB lineage: Bacteria > Planctomycetota > Phycisphaerae > Phycisphaerales > UBA1924 > JAJDCZ01. The sequence goes on along the minus strand of JAJDCZ010000018.1, from coordinate 29,824 downwards.
CCTACTTGCGCGCGATGGGCATGCGCCGGCCGGTGCCAAATGCCCGGCTGGTAACTTTCAGCCCGATCGCAGCCTGCCTGCGTTTGTATTCATTGATGCGAATCAGCTTCAGCACGCGCTGGACCACAGCGTTTTCAAAGCCGGTCTCGCTGATGATCTGCTCAAGATTCTGGTGGTCCTGCACATGCCTCTGGATGATTTCGTCGAGCACTTCGTAATCAGGGAGTGAGTCTGAATCTTTTTGATCAGGTGCCAGCTCCGCACTGGGAGGCTTGGTGATGGTTCGTTGAGGGATTGGAGGCGAGACAAAGTTGCAGGCATCAAAATGGGTGTTGATCCATCGGCTCAGGCGAAAGACCCATGTTTTAGAAACATCAGCAAGTACTGCAAGTCCGCCATTCATGTCGCCATAGAGCGTGCAGTAGCCCACCGCCAGTTCTGATTTATTGCCTGTGGTCAAGAGCAGGGCACCGGTGCGATTGCTGAGAGCCATGAGGGTTGTGCCTCGCAAGCGTGCCTGGAGGTTTTGTTCGGCGATATCAGGATTGATTGTTCCCAGGAGTGCTTCGTCGATCGTTTCAAGGCCCTGATTGAGTGTGGTACATGATGCATCAAACATCGGTGATACAGGAATAGTCAGACATTGCATGTTCAGCGAGTCTGCAAGGGCAAGGGCGTCTTCCACCGAATGGCTGGATGAATAAGGACCAGGCAGAGCAACGCCAAGCACCTGATCACTCCCAAGGGCGTTGCAGGCGATCGCAGCGGTGAGAGCAGAATCAATCCCGCCACTGAGGCCGATGAGTACCCGCTCAAAGCCCACTTTGTGAACATAGTCATGGACACCCAGTGTCAGAGCATGAAAAAGGTCTGCATCATCACACGAAGGGGCAGGAGCTATGGGTTTGGTATTTTCATCAAACAGATCAACCACGAGCATGCCGTTCTCAAAGGGGCCTTTGTGGGCGATGATTTGGCCATGAGGGTTAACAACGGTGGCTGTGCCATCGAAAACGAGTTCATCATTGGAGCCGAACTGATTGATAGAGGCGACCATCAGATTATGCTGCTTTGCATGGTGGATCAGAATGTTTTGATGGAGTGCTCGTTTTCCCAGCACGAAGGGGCTTGCGGAAGGGCTGATGAGAACACGGGCGCCGAGGGCTGCGAGATCTGCAACGGGATCGGTTGTGCGTTTGTATCGATCTGCAAAGCCTGCATCTGAACCTTTCCAGAGATCTTCGCAAACCGCAAGGCCGATGCGCACGCCTTTGATTGTGATAACGCAAGGCTCGGTGCCAGGCTCAAAGTACCGGTCTTCATCGAATACATCGTACGATGGGAGCAGTCTTTTATCGTAACGGGCGATCTGCTTGCCTTTATCGAATACGAGCAAAGAGTTCGTTGCCTTGTGTGAGTTGGCAACGATCGTCGGGGGAGGCATGGGGGTGCTTAGAATTACGGTGCAGGTTAAGCTGTGCTTTTGGCCGATGTCCTGGGCACATTGGCTGCATGCATCGATAAATGTTTTTTCATAGAGCAGGTCCATGGGTGGATAGCCACAGATCGAAAGCTCGGAAAAGACGATCAGGTCAGCGCCTGCCTTTTCAGCTTTGGCGATGCCTTTGATGATCTGCTGGGCGTTGGTTTGCAGATCGCCGATGGTGGGATTTGTTGTGACAAGGGCGAGCTTCATTGCATCAATCATAGATCGGTGCGGTCAGGAATGATATTGGCGATCGTCTGAAGGTGACTAACGGGTGTTTATTTTGGCGTTTTTTTAAGCAGGCGATCGGGTCTGAGAATTAAAAAGCCCAGCCCGGCAGCTGCGATGTTGACGATGATCTCCACTGCGGTCACCATCAACACCACGCCTGCAAAGGTCTGGCTGGACTCTGGATCGTTCAGGAGCAGTCCGGTATTGTCGGCCAGCAGTGTTGTGAAGGCTTCACGCATGCCCATGATTCCAAAGGGGCTGAGCACAGCCAGAAGAAAGTGTACCGGAGCAGCCAGCATCGCCATGCCCAGCGTCAGGGGATAGCCCATTACACTTGCTGCGACGAACATCCGCAGAGCCTGAATCACCAGGTCAATTATCCGAAGCACGCCACAGCCCAGCACCGGCACCGGCGAAGCAAGCATCACAAATCCGGCGTGGACTTCATGAAGAATCCGGGTGTGTGACAGATCTTTCTTGAGAATAAAACCGATTGGCTTTGCTACAAAGCACAGGCGACTAAACCCTGCGCGAGAACTGAATACTTTGGCCATCGCAACCACCAGCCCGCATGCAACCATTGGCAGTCCCAGAACCAGGATCATTCCCAGTGTTCCATTGATGCCATTCATCGCCACACCCACGATGACCATGGTGAGCGCGACGGTCAAGAGGACGCCTGCAAACGCCAGCATCCAGGCGCCGATGGAGAGGATGGTCATGCCATCGCGTTTGTTGTGGATGGCAAAGCGTGTGATGACGCTGAGTTTAAAAGGCAGATAGCTGAGAAAAGACGCGATGCCATTGACTGCGACGAGGTCCAGCACGCGAAGCTTGCGAACGGGGCGAAGCGTGAGCCAGAAGATGATGCCATTGAGTGCCAGACTGGCAGCGGAAAGACCAAGGAGCAAGACAAGGCTCGTGGAGCTGATCTGGCTGAGCCTGGTGATCTGCTGACGATTTTCCGGGCTGAATGCAAGGTTCAGGCACCAGCCGATGAGCGCCAGGCCGATAAGAAAACCGATGATGGGAATGATCTTGCGTGCGATGGATCGCCCGGGTTGTGTTTGATTCGCCTGCACCTGTTCCTGATCGGTCATTGCGAGGGCAACTCATACAAGAATCGGCCAAGTTTTGGCCAGGAGTGGGTCGGTTTGCCAAGCGATTGTACAAAGCGTTGAACCGATGCCTGTGTGGCTGCCGGATCATACCAGTTGTCGCTTGTAAGCCGATCAAGTTCCGCCAGATTCACCAGCACATGGGTGAGGCCTTGTTCTGACAGGAGCCCAGCCCATCGTGCAGGATCATCAGGTGCTGATCGTATTGCCTGGCCCAATGGCGAAGTGTCCCAGGTTGTGTGATAGATGACGGGCTTCTGGAAATACAAAGGTGTTGCATCACCCAGCAGATATACAGACGCGGAGTTGCTCAGCACCACATTGACATACCCCGCGGGTGAAAGCAGATCGACAAGTTCTTGCCTGTGAACTGGGTCTGAAGTCTGGATTTGATCTTTAAACATTTTGCCTGTGATCGCATCAAACCCCTGCACGAGTCTGATGTTGGGATCGCCATTGCGCTGATGATGAAAGATAATAAATGTGTGAATGGAAAGTGTTGCTACAAGAACCGCAGCGGCCACACTTGCGATACGACAATGCAATGGTTTACGCAGATGGCTCATGAGTCCGACAAGCCCAAGACCGGCCATGGGAGCTGCAGCAATGAGTAGCGGAACTAAAAACCGAGATTGCAGATGCGTGAAGATCAGCCATCCAGCACACGCCATGATCAGCCCAAGCCCCAGAATCACAGTAGCTTTGCGGGTGTTTGCATGAGTCAGACCCAGGCTGGAGAGCACAAGAACAAAAATCCAGAGCAGCGACCATTGTGAGTGGAACATGCCTCTGGTGGTGCTGAACAAGAGTGCCAATCGTGATATGAATGAGCCTTGGAATTGATGGGCTTGTATGAATCGCTGGATTTGTTCGCTGGTCCAGTGGCCGGTGCCAAACAGACCAGACGCTGCGGGAAAAACAGGGTTGCCACTAACCAGCCAGTTGCGTATCAGCCATACAAAAAGCACAGCACTTCCAGTGAATGCTGCGGATGCGAGCAGAGTCAGTCCGTGGCGAACTTTGGTGGGCTTCGTAGAACCAAGCAGCATGACACATGCAACTATTGGCGTGATCAAAAACATGGCTGTGGGCTTGGCGCTGCAGGCTGATCCCACCAGAGCACCAACGAGCATGCCTCGCTTGAGACAGCTTATATCTGGTAGCAATGCACAAACCATGGCTGCAAGTCCAAAGGCGACCACCGCCATCTCGTTGTACGCCATGGAACCAACAACCACGACCCAAGGCGTCGCAATCACGAGCCCCGCAGCCAACCAGATTCCGGGTTTGCGCGATTTTTCTGATTCCACACCAGTCAGCATGAGCACAGCCCGTGCTGCGAGCATAGCACTGATAAACACAAATGAAGCGTGCAGCAAGTGGGCTGCGTTCATGGCACTAGCCTGGTTATTGTGCATGCCGCCATTGATGAGTGCAAGATGCGTCCAGCCCACTTCCATCAGCCCCGGTAGAAACGAATAGACATTGTGTTCCAGAGGCACGATTCGGCCTAGTGCAATCCATTCGCGGGGGAGTTGCAGGTGATAGCTGAGTGTGTCGTATCCAAAAGCCTCACTCTGCCACAGACCTCCGGGAAGCGAACTGCTCGCCACGATGAGGACAGCGGATGCTGGCAGACACGCCCAGGCGATCAAAGGCACATCGGGAAGCTCAATAGACTCTCGAAGAGATTGGACGCTAGTGACAATCAGAGCAAGCACACCCAGCACAATGATGAGCAAGGCAATACCCGGTTTGAAGAGCACGCCTGTGATCCCCAGCAGCAGATCCAGCTCGAGTATGAACGCAAGACCCAGTGCCAGCTCAAACACGATGCCAGCTCGGGGCAGCTTGAGAGATCGGGCAATGAGCCTGCCAAAGCCCAGTGCTGCCAGCAAGAAGCTGCTGACGATGAGAGCAGGGCGGATCAGGGTGTCGATCATCAGCATGGGGCCGAGCAGGCCGACTGAAGATGGACCGATGCTTGAGATGAAAACGATCAGGCTGATCCAGGTAAGGATGAAAATCGCCAGTCGGGGTGATTTTTTTGATTCAAGCGACATCGCGAGCAGTGTATCCAAACTCAAGGCTCAAGCTGATAAACAACCGAATGTGGACCTACGATGTCCGAATGGATCTACCAGCGAACCCGACACCCCCTGACAATGAGCCTATGGAGATCGTGGCACCGTTGTGTGCGGTATTCCGCGCTCGCCTTAAAGCCGATGGCCTCAAATATACCCCGGAACGCGCCAAGGTGCTCGATACCATCATCTCCATGGATGGCATCTTCCATGCAGATGAGTTGTATCTTCAAGTGCGTCAGGCGGGCTATTCAGTATCGCGTGCAACCATGTATCGCACCATGCGACTCCTGCACGATGCGGGCATCATTCAGCCGGTCATGGTCGATCGCGAGCAGACGCACTATCAGCTCGCCTATGGCCGACGCCCCCAAGACCTGCTGGTCCGAACCGACACCAATGAGATTCAGACCGTGGAGCTGCCGGGGCTGGTTCAGAGCATTGAGGAGCTGTGCAAGTCGATGGGCCTGACCATGCGCGGGCATCGGCTGCATATCTTTGCAGAAAAAGACTGATGTATTTGGAATGATCTTGATCATACGAGCCGCGCCTGTCAGGAAGGGGTCTTAAAAAATTCGCGCACAAAATAACACTCTCACACCGCGGCAGTTTGGCGATGTGAATCTGGATACGAAGACCGCTCCCTCACAGTCGCGGCTCGTCATGCTTTTTAAAAGGCTTGTTTACACCGCCTGACAGATCTTCTCAGCGGCATCTGCCAGGTCATCTGCAGCCTGGAGTGTTGGTAAATCCATCGCTCCCTCTTTCAGGATCGCCCGGCCAGCCTGCACATTGGTGCCTTCGAGTCTGACGACCAGAGGCACGGAGAAACCAAGTAGCTTGGCTGCGTTGACGATACCACGGGCGATGACTGCACAGTCCATGATGCCGCCGAAGATGTTGACCATGATCCCTTTAACTTGAGGATCAGAGAGGATGATGCCAAAGGCTTCGGTGACGGCTTCTTCGGTTGCTGAGCCGCCGACATCCAGGAAGTTGGCGGGTTCGCCGCCGTGAAGTTTGATGATGTCCATGGTCGCCATGGCAAGTCCTGCGCCATTGACGAGACAACCGATGTTGCCATCCAGAGCGATGTAGGACAGGCCGAACTTCTTGGCTCGAATTTCCGCAGCATTTTCTTCGGTGGGGTCAAAGAGCGACTGGATGTCTTTGTGGCGGAAGGTGCCGTTGTCATCAAAGCTGAACTTGGCATCAATCGCAAGGACTTGACCATCGGGATGATCTGTCGTTGCGGGGGTGACAATGAGCGGGTTGATCTCAGCCAGAGTGCAGTCTTTGGATGCAAAGACCCTGGACAGATTCAGCATGATCCGAACCGCCTGAGAGACCTGTTTGCCCTTGAACCCCAGAGCAAACGCGACTCGCCTTGCCTGATGGCCTTGCAACCCCATGAGGGGATCGATGGGCTCGGTGATGATGGCGTCTGGTTTTTCCGCAGCGACTTTTTCGATTTCTACGCCGCCTTCTGCTGAGGCGATGAGCACATTACGACGGGATTTTCGGTCGGTGGTGATCGCCAGGTAATACTCATGGGCGATCTCAACACCCGCTGCAATCAGAAGTTTGTTGACATCAAGCCCGTCTGGACCAGTCTGAACGGACACCATTTTGTTGGAGAGCATGAAGCGGGCAGCATCTTCTGCTTCAGCAGGTGAACGGACGAGTTTGACAAACCCTGCTTTGCCCCGCCCACCCGCGTGAACCTGAGCTTTGACGACAGCAAGCCCCTGATCGCCCAGCCCCGCTTCATTGACCACCTGCTTGTAGGTGGTGGCAGCGTCCTCGATTGATTCGATGACAGCAGCTGCAGGAACGGGAACACCTGCATCTGCGAGGATCTGTCGGCCTTGGAATTCGTGGATTTTCATGACTCAAGTATTCCTCTTGGTTGGGTGGAAACTGTAGGGGGGAGTTGAGCAACAAGTGAGCTGCAGAAGCAGCACATGATCAGATAACATCATGCTACCGCAAAAAGAACCCGACGGGCGGAAATCGCCAGGGCGTGAATGGGGGGTCAGGTCTGGGCGGCGGCTGGGAAAGTGAGAAAGCCCAGATGTAGCGCTGCGTGTTTGAGTTGAATGGTCATCCACTGGTCGTGAGTGAGCTGATCAAGGATGGGGCTGGGCTGGTCCATTTTTTCACCAGCATCGAGCCTGGCGAGTTGTTTTTGCAGATCAGCCATGCCTTGCTCAAATGAGACATCATCAGGCGGAACCATGGATGCAGCTTTTTTTGGGAGCTTAAAGCCCGCAGGCATGGGAGCAGACCCCAGAGCTGACTTTTTGAACATGAGCTTCATGATGAATCGGACAAGAACTGGGGCGCGGCCATCAAAGCCATCCATGGAGAACATGAAAAACCGGGCCAGGTGCCACATGATCTGCCCGGGCGACCAGTTGCCGGTTTGCTCAAGCGTGCCAGCATCATGGGCGGCCTGAGCTTGCTCAAGCTCTTTTTTCAAACAATCCAGACAAGTAAATGTGAGTTTACGATAAGGTGCGGTCTTCGTGTTAACCATGAGTGAGTTCCTGTAAAGCTGACATGCCAACTGAGCATGATGGCATCAGTGTATCAGCTTCACAGAGTTTTTACACAGGGCTTAAATGGATCTACAGGTAATCCAGGCTGAGCAAGACACGCTGAGATGAGGATGGCTGTAGCCATACTCCTGCCTCAAAAGCCTGGACTTAGCTTTGACAGCGGGTTTAAAAACTGCCCGTCAGAGTCTTAATCATCATCATCATCATCATCATCATCATCATCATCATCGCCGTCGTCGCCATCATCTCCGTCGCCATCATCTCCGTCGTCGTCGTCGTCGTCGTCGTCGTCGTCATCGCCGTCGTCGCCATCGTCTCCGTCGCCATCGTCTCCGTCGTCGTCGCCATCGTCTCCGTCGTCATCGTCATCGCCGCCGTCGTCACCATCGTTTGCGCTCAGCCAGCTTTGTTGTGTTTCGGTGAGTTGGGGTTCGACCAGCGAAACCCATGCACTGGGAATAGCACGGACCTGAGTGATGGTCAGGGCGTGGATAGAGCTTTCCGGCAGTGCGTTGAACCAGTTTTGATTTGGTATTTGGGAAATCTGGCTCGTTGTGAGTGTGGGAACCTGCTCAGCAGCGAGATACTTGAAACTGGAATAATGCAACGACTGGATCTGTGTATTTGCCAGCATTCCGACCTGGGCTGATGTGAACGAGGCTGCGTAGTTTGAGCCACTGACATCAAGAGCCTGGACTTGAGCCTGGCTTAGCGCAGCGCGGACATCAGCGGGAATGTTATTGAGTTCATCCTTGTTGGGAATGGCGCCAATTTGCCCGGCAGTGAGTTTAACAATTTGTTGCCCAGAGAGATATTTAAAGTTGGAATAGTTCAGCGACTGAAGTTGCGTGTCAGAAAGCATGGTGCGCTGAGTCACAGTGAGATCGCCAACAATACCTGAGCCACTGACATTCAGAGCCTGAATCTGGGCTTGAGTGAGTGCAGCACGGACATCTGCTGGAATATCTTTAAACCCTGAGTCAGGGATAGTACTAACCTGCGTGGGGGTGAGTTTAACGATCTGCTGAGCGGTGAGATATTTGAAGCTGGTATTGTCCAGTGACTGGAGTTGGCTATCTGTGAGCATCAGTCGCTGCTGAGGCGTGAGAGAGGCCAGGTAGTATGTGCCGCTCGAGTCCATCACCTGGAGTTGGCTCTGTGTAAGTGCTGCACGATCTGTCACCGACATGGCAGAAAACCAGTTCTGGTTTGGCAGTGCTGCAATCTGGGCAGGAGTGAGCATGTTGACGATGGCAGCAAGCTGTGTAGTGGAAAGTTGGCTGAGCGTGCTTGAGGAAAGTTGCTGAAGGGTTGAAGAACCAAGTGCTGCAAGATCAGTGGGGCTCATAGCCTGAAGTTCAGTTGTGGTTGGGCGCGTCGTCTGACTGTCAGTCGTTGTCCCAGCATCAGCCGTGGTGCCCGTGTCGGCAGTTGTTCCAGCATCAGTTGCGGTCCCACCTGTGGTGGTTGTGCCTGTTGTCGTTGAGCCGGTACTGGTTGTGGTTCCACCCGTAGAGGCAGTGGTACCTGTGCTCGTTGTTGAGCCAGAGCCTGTTGTCGTTGAGCCGGTACCTGTAGTGCTCCCACCCGTGGTGGAAGTTGTGCCTGTGCCTGTTGTTGATCCGGTGCCGGTTGTGGTCGTGCCTGTGTTGGTTGAACTTGTTGTACCAGAAGAAGAAATGCCTGTTGAAGCCACCGCTTGCGGGTCAGATTCAAGAACGAGTTGTCCCGAAGTGGGAATGTAGACATAGGCATTGCCCGTTGGCCCAATGTAAGTATTCTGGGAGCTGCCTTTGGTCCAGCCTGTGGTGACGGGTTGATCGAGCAGTTCAGAGAAGAACGGGTTACTGGTCGAAGCGGTGCTGCCTGCAGCTGCTGAATCCAGCACCTCCGGGTACATCGATTTTCCCTGGAAACGGGCATTGATGACCTGGTTGGCAATGGCACTTTTAACGGTGCCAAGCACACCTTGCTCAGAACTTTGTGAAGCATTGTTGCTGTAGGTGAAGAACCGAGGCACTGCAAAAACACCAATAAGCGACAAAACAACCACAACTGCGATCAGCTCAATCAGTGTGAAAGCAAAGCGGGTACGAGGGCGTGATGAATGAAGCATGGGTCCAGTCTCCAGTCCATTGAATGGGATCAAAAATGAATCGGCCAGACCAGCATGTTAAACAAGTACCCCGAGAGTGGGTATGGCAAAAAGTTTATGACAGCTATGGAGTATCCCCCAATTCGTTTCAGAACGATCCACCAGCACAATCGCTTCAGAACACACAGAAGGTCTCCAGAGCGGATCATGTCCGAGAACTAAAGCCTTTATGCTGGATACTCAGCGTATTGCAACGGCCATCCCCGCTGGGCATACCATGGATCAGGTGGCAGGAGGCTTATCGCAATGAAACTGCGTTCAGCATGGCGTTGGGTTCTGGCACTGATGTTTCTGACGCATCCGATTGGTGTCTTTGGTGATATTTCGCTGCCTTCGCTTTTGAGTAGTGGCGTGGTGCTTCAGCGCAATACGGCTGTCAACCTCTGGGGCCAGGCAGACCCGGGTGAAGTTATCACTGTCCATACGACATTCACTGACAAGAAGTATCGCATCACCGCCAGTTCCGCTGGCAGGTGGATTGCCAGGCTCCCCACGCCCGAAGCTGGTGGGCCTTACACCATTACGCTTTCTGGAGCCAACATCGTAACCATCCGTGATGTCATGATTGGCGATGTCTGGGTGTGTTCAGGTCAATCGAACATACAGATGCCTGTCAAGCCTCTGGGTGGGTACAAGGGGATCAACAACTGGCAAAAAGAACTGGATTCGATGAGTCTGCCGGGCGTGCGGTTGTTCAATGTGCCTTTGAGAACCGCCAGTTCGCCGCTGCGAGATTCTGCAGGCCAATGGGAGTTGAGCAGACCTCAATCCGCTGCGACATTCAGCGCCATTGGTGCTCTTTTTGCACGAGATGCTCATCTGGAGACCAGGGTTCCCATCGGCATGATCCAGGCTGCGTGGGGAGGCACGCGCATTCAGGCGTGGATGAGTGAGCCTTTGCTGCGCCGGTTTCAGATCCCGGTGACGCAATCGAAATCCCCCGCCCCCCACCCACCCGCCCCACCCCCCGGTCCAAATGAGCCTGCTGCGCTTTACAACAGCATGATCTCGCCTTTGCTCCCTATGACGGTCAAAGGCATCTTGTGGTATCAGGGCGAATCCAATCGCTACGAGCCGGAACTTTACAGCAAACTCTTCCCCGCCATGATCATAGACTGGCGCATCCGCTGGAAACTTGATGACATGATGTTCCTGTTCGTGCAAATCGCACCTTATGCCTATCCCAATGATCGGGGCGAAACCGCCGATTTGCGACAGGCTCAGACGGAGGCGTTAAAAATCTCCAACACCGCAATGGTGTGTACGCTGGACATCGGCGATGCGCAGGACATCCACCCGCAAAACAAACAGGAGGTCGCTCGCAGGCTCTGGGCGCAGGCAAAGTATCTGATGGGCGAGTCCCGAATAGCGGCTAATGGTCCACGAGCTGTTGCTGTCCATGTGCAAGATCATGCAACAGTGGTTGTTGAGTTTGCCGATACGAACCAGAGGTTGAGTGTGCATGGAGATGAGCTGACGGGCTTTGAGATAGCTGGTCAAAATGGGAAGTTTTTCCCAGCCCAAGCCTGGATTCAAGGCCGAAAGGTGTTGCTGACAAGCCCGGAAGTTACCAAACCGGCGTGCGTGCGTTACGCCTGGAGTGCTGTACCAGAGGCAAGCCTTTTTAACCAGCAAGGACTGCCCGCAGAGCCTTTCTCATTGAAGGTGGGGGATTAAATAGTCCCGCTCTGCTGCAGATCAGGCACTGTTTTCTGATTGCACATGCGTGACAAGATCTCGCACGCACTGTATTCCCCGGCGGATCATGGGGTTCTCACCGGCCAAAGGTTCTGCAAGACTAATCGCTCGCTCACAGCGAACCAGCCCCCGACTCAGTGCATTGATCCCCTTGGGTCTGGTCCAGATATCCGTGAGGTTGTCGTAAGTATCCGCCAGCTTGACGATGCGCGCCTGCCAAGGCGATTCACTCAGGCGTTGGTCGTAATCCTTTTCTCGCAGAGGCTCGATGAGAATCATGTTCTTGGTCATCGCTGCGACACAGGTGGCAACCTCAGCACCAAATCTTGTGTGAATGTCATCAAAGTCCGTCGGCGTGTCTTCGATGGTGTCATGAAGGTACGCTGTGCATAACGCGATCTCATCAGTGCAGCCAAACTCGACAGCCAGCGTTAGCGCAACGCGGCTGACATGCGCAAAGTAAGGCGTCTTCTTGTCCTTGCGAAGCTGACCCTGATGGGCACGGGCTGCAAACGAAGCGGCGGTCTGCCAGAGATGCCTGTCCACGAATATTTTCCTCTTCCGGTTCGTTTGTCAGACCGGAGATACAAAGCGGAGTTTATTCTTCCCCAAAGCTGGCTTGAACCCAAGGCCCCGAAGAACTCTGAACAAGCTTGGACTTGCCCGGGTTTCCGCCATGCTCGTCGAAGATGAGCAGCTCGTTGTTGCCATCGTCCTTGAACAGAGCACTGGGCAGGAGATATGTCGATTGCGGGCCCACAGCTTTGCCATTGGCTGTGGCAACGAAGTATCTGCAGACATTGTGACCGTTGAGGTAGATCTGCCCTTTGGTCAGGCCATGAGCGTCAAAGTAGATCGGTCCGCCTGCAGGGTCGGCATTGAGTGAACAACGCCACCATGTCGGACCAGAGATATTGGCCATGCCTGACTTTGCCATGGCTTTGAATGCCATGCGAGGCGGCGCTTCCCACTTGGCAAAGCTCCATTCAGCCTTTTCAGTCAGATTGGTAATGCCTTCGTTGAATGTAAGGTTCACAGCCAGTGCTGCAGCGGTTTTTTCAGCCAGTGCTGCATCATCCTCCGGCCCAAGAGCCTCACTGAACATTGCAATCTGGAAGACATTTTTACCACGGTTGAGTGTTTCAGAATCCAGGAGCAGGCTGAAGAACCCGCCTCTTTCCAGGACACGAATAGGCGTGCCATTGAGTATCAGCAAGGCGCGACCTTCAAAGTCGTCAATGGTCAGAATGATGGGGCTCTTGCGCCGATGGGTGATTGTCCATGTGATGTGCTCGGGCACCGTGACATCGCCAAGCCTGGTCTCCCAAAGGGGCGCAAAGTGCTCCAGTACATCAACGGGGCGCTCAATTAGAATTTCAGGCTTGCCCACCTGCATGGGTGTGACTTCCCAGAGATGCCCCTTGAGCCCATGCAGGCTGTCCAGATCATTTCCACCCGTGGCTCGGCCCAGAATCTCTGCCAGATAAACAATCTCGTGGTCGCCTTTTTTCAACGACAGATTGGTGAACTGCTCAGTGCCAACCCCCAGCCCCATGACCGCTTTGTGCTGACCGTCAAGAAACAGGTGCAGCCTGTCGCCTGAAGATGGAGCAAGGATGCGAGCCTTCTTTGTCGAAGGCTTCTTGATCGAAGCGCGATACCACCCATACCCCTGTGAAGCACCAAGCGAAACCATGTCGCCAGGTTCAGGGATCGAGGCAAAGCGGGGGCTTGAGCCATCGGTATACTTTTCGGTGGAAGCCATCAGCCAGTTCTTGAGTGATGCTTTGGATTCAGCTTCAGGCTGATGCGGGGTGATCGACTTGGTCTGTCCCTGAGCATCAATGCGGGTGATAGTGCGGTAGTTCGGAGCTGCAATACATCGGCCCTGAGCGTCGATTGTCTCAGCACCAACATAAACGGCCTGATCGAGTACGAAAGTCACATCTGCCTGTGCTTGTGAGCAGACAACAATGGTCACGCCTTCGTGTTCTTCGATGAGTGGGTTCTTGCCTCTTGGGACGATGACCTCAAGGGGTGAGCCATTGATGCAGATCTCACCTGATGAGCCCGCTGGGCCATAGCACACGAAGACTTTGCCAACCATCGCCAGAGCGCACAGGCTGCAGTAATCAAGGTGGGACCGATTGACCAGATGGTGGTCAAAGATGCACCAGATGACAGCCTGATCTCCAAAGCTAACTTCAAGCCCGGTGCCATCACCAAGCAGCAGGTTCATAGGCGTATTGGATAACGACGGATCTCCCTTCTCAGGAAGATCACGGAACACAACCGCCATGCCGCCCTGAGACCCCTGGACATGGCAAGTGGTGATGCTGCAACTGTTCTTGGGGCGTTTTTTGCCACCGGAACCATCAGAAATCTTTGAATCCAGAACTACGGGCTGATATGTGGGGTCCAGATTCGATAGCAACTTGCCAAACTGGCTAGCAAAGGAGCAGATCCGCTTGATGGGCTTGTAGGCTGAAAGAATCTCGCCACCAGGTCCGAGGATGTGGCTGTTGATCTGGTCTGTTGCCAGGAACGAATCCCAGGCTCGGTCGGTCTTCCCGCCCCAGAATCCGGGTGTGGGAGCAGCATGGAACGGATCAAGATTAAACTGTCCGCCCGCAGCCAGCACTTCACCCAGATTGCGTTGAATCGCCATGGGGCTGCTGGGCTCAATCTCAGGCTGACCCCAGATTCGACTCTTGCCCGTGGGGTACTGGATGATGATCTTGGGCTGATTGGGTCTGACCGCACTGAGTTGACGAATGGTGGAAAGAAGGTTCCCCGAACCGACCCATCCATCAATTTCGCCTTCGATGCCCTGCCAGAGATTGTTGGCGTTGATCAAAGGCACAGTGATGCCCGCTTCGCGGTAGTAACGCCCTAACTCGCGCAAGTAGCCCAGCGCCAGTGTCTCATGCCCGCATGTCCAGTTATTTTCGTTCTGCACCAGAACAATGGACCCGCCTTCACCGGGGCTGGTCAACTGAAGGTCTTTTACCTGTTCACACAATGCAGTGATGTATCGTGAACACGCTTCAAGGTAAGGTTGATTGGCCGTGCGGAGTTTGATGTCCTTGATGCCCAGGAGCCAGGTTGGCAGACCGCCCATGTCCCACCCATGACCCACGAAAGGCCCGGGTCTGAGAATGCAGTACATGCCTGCTTCATGAACAAGCTGGACGAACTTGCGGATATCCCGGTCTCCCTCAAAGTCGAACTTGCCGGGCATGGGTTCGTGCAGATTCCAGAAGACGGGTGTCTCAATTGTGTTGAGCCCCGCAAGCCGGGCAGCATGGATGCGGTCTTCCCACTGCTGATGGGGCACTCGCCCAAAGTGGATGGATCCGCTGACAAGCCAGATGCGTCGGCCATCGAGCATAAAGCTCTGGCCGTCATATGTGATTGAAGCCATAAGATTCGCAGCTCCTTCGCTGCAGGGAGTGAATCGCCGGGCTCACGCCCGTCGCCGCGTACAATTACGCGCCACTGAGTTGAGAAGAGAACAATAGGAGCCTCCCTCGCGTATCGCAACGATAAGATGTCGTTCCGGTAGACTTCCTCCCCAACCGGGAGCGTTTTTTCTCTTGCCCAGCGTTCGATCCCCCATACTTTTCCCGAAGGATCATCCCTTTGTCACGATCAGATTGGATCAGGTTTCCCCGGCTGATGGTGCTGATACTGATCTCAGCCATCTCAGCAGGATCGCTAGGATGTGCCAGCAATATGCTCTGGCCCGATTCCATGGCTCGAATCGACCGAGAAACAGATAAAATTATCCAGAAACACTCCGAAGCTCTGGGGCAGCACACACGCACGCCTGAGCGGTCTTCCTCAGCTGCTGAATACAAAGCTGACCAGCGACAGGCTCAGATCGATTCTGCACCAGAATCGGTCAATCCTGCGATTAGTGACCTCAGTTTCATGCCTGCTGATGAAGCCCGTGATGTCAGCCAAAGGCTCACGGATTGGGATGCCAATCGAGGCGGTGCCATCGCGCCTCAGCAAATCATGCCCATGGATCTCCCCGAAGCCTTTGGGCAGGTCCAGCTCACCGGCCGGGAGTTTTTGACCGCTGAAGAAGAGTACATTCTGGCAGCTATCCGCCTGCTGATCGAAAATCATCGCTGGAGCCCCAGACTCTTCAATGACACTTCCGTCACTGTCTCAGGAAATGGTACCGAAGGCGATTTTCGTTCTGCACTGCGAATCATCAACGAACTTCGTGTCTCTCAGCAGCTTCCCTTTGGGGGCAATGTCGCAGCACGCTGGATCTGGGATGCCACCGAACAGCTCCGCCATGAATCCACAGGCCGATATCGTCAGTCTTCAAGACTCGTGCTTGATGGCAACATTCCGCTTTTGCGAGGTGCAGGTTATGTTGCCAGAGAAAACTTGATCCAGACAGAGCGGAACATGATTTATGCTGCCCGCACCTTCGAGCGTTTTCGCCGTCAGCTTCTGGTTGATATTGCCAACGATTATTTTCGCCTAATCCAGACTCGAGATCAGATCCAGAACACACTCCAGCAAGTCGAAGGCTTTGAACAGCTGCTCGAATCTACACAAGCCAAAGTCAAAGCCGGTCGTGAGCGCCAGTTCCGCGTTAACAATGTGCAAAATCAGCTTCTCAGTGCTCAATCTTCACTGGCCAACCAACGCGAACAATATCGATTACAACTCGATCGGTTCAAGATCCGCCTGGGATTGAGCATGGACTCAGATCTGGATATCCAGGCTCTTGAGCTGTACCTGCCCGAGCCTGAGGTGACACCCGAGCAGGCAACACGCTTCGCGCTTGATTTTCGGCTCGATCTTCAAACCCGGCGTGATCGAATCCTTGATTCTGAGCGTGGAGTCTCCAATGCCAAGAACCAGCTCCTGCCCGATCTGAATCTCACCGGCTCTGTCACAGTGCCGACCGACCCCGGCGCCCGCGAAGGCGGGTTTGCCATTGATCCCGACGAGTTGAACTATTCTGCAGGCGTGACCTTTGGATTGCCTCTGGACCGCAAAATCGAACGCCTGCAACTGAGGCAATCTCAGATCAACCTGGCCCGGGCAAGGCGGGATTACGAGCGGTTTCGTGATACCGTAGTGCTTGAAGCACGAGCTGCGGTTCGCTCAATTGACCTGACCAGACTCAGGCTCAACCTGGCTCAGGCTCAGGTCGAAGTGACCGAACTGCGTCAGCAGGAGCAGAGTATCCGCGATGATGTGATCCCTCAGACCAAGATCGACACCGCGATCGACCTGCTGCGGGCACGCAATAATCGCGATCAGGCGTTGACGGATCTGCGAAATGCGATTCTGAACTACCTGCTGAACTCCGGTCAGCTTCGTGTTTCAAGAGATGGCAAGCTCCTGCCCCTGCCCGGCATGGTCCAGAACGAATCCCAGCCATAAGAACTTATGCTCATAACGAGCTGCGACCGTCATGGAGCGGTCTTAAAAAGATCCCAACAGGTTTGGATTCTGCTCAGCTGATGTGATCTTCAAGCGTCTTTGCGTGCATGACATGGTCTTCCCATTGACCTGCGATTTTCAGGTACGACTGGGCCATGCCTTCGATCCGCATGCCCAGCTTCTCGCATACGCGCATCGAAGGCGTATTGGTCGGCATGACATTGGCCTGAATCCGATGTAGTGCCAGACCATGCTCCTGATCAAAGGCAAAGTCAAACATGCCGTTCAAGGCTTCAGTGCAATAGTCTTGATTGATGAACTCGCTTGAAACGAGCCACCCGGCATACGCGCTCTGGAATGCGCCTCGTGCGATCTGGTCAATGGCAAAGATGCCTACGAATCGACCATCTTCGCAAAGCCCGACTCGCCGGGCCATTCTGCCGGTTCGTTCCCAGCGATGACTCCGATCCAGCATCTGCTCAAATACTTGATCCAGCGAGTCATCTGTTTCAGCCATCCAGGGCTTCAAGTGCTCTGCTGAGACCTCGTGCATATGGATAAACGCCTGGCGATCATCTTCATCAAGAGGTTTGAGTGTGAGCCTTGGCGTTGTCAGAACTTTTCCATACCAGCGGGGTCGTCTCGTATCGTGCATGAATGGATTATTGGTCAATATCCATGACGGAGATGGTGTACAGATCGTGTATTTCCCATCGTGACCCCGTTTGCAGATAGCTGTGCTCTTCACCCGCCCGGATCAAGCCGACGCGATGTGCAAGGCGAATGCTGGGGTCGTTGCCTCGGATGATCCATGCGTTGACCTTGTGCAGCCCCAGCCCTGCGGGAAGATCTGCCAGTGCATAGCGGATCATTGTTGAAACACCCATGGTCGCATAACCCTGCCCGGTGTGTCCCGGTGAGATCCACCAGTTGGCATCAGCACAAACTTCAAGACCTCGGACGACATTGATAAGATTGAACCCGCCGACGAGTTGTCCGTCAGGCAGACACCCGATGCGGCGACACGCGGATCCGTCGGCATTGGTGCGGATGGTCAATGCTAAAAAACGCTCGAAGAGTTGTTCGTTGGTTTCGTTTGCATGATGAAGCGGGAACCAGGGATCAAGGTGGTTTTTGCTCTTGGCGATGAGCTGAATGAACGCCATGCGGTCAGATTCTTCCAGAGGGCGAAGGATCAGTTCGCTGGCATCAGGGCTTTGTCCACCTTCAAACTGAACGGGTTTGGCTGGCACAAGCTGGGCCAGTGCGGCCCGCTTGGTGGGTTTGAGTCTCGCAGGCTCGGTGAGTTGCCCGGTCTTCATGATGGAACCTCGTGTTCAGGTCTGGCGCTGTTTGCCCAGTCCAGATGGAATCGTTTGTCAGCCAGCTCATCGGTGCGTTTGTAGGTATGGCTGCCGAAGTAATCGCGTTGTGCCTGTAGCAGGTTGGCAGGCAATACCGGGGTTCGCAAGCCATCGTAATAGCACAGTGCTGAGGATATCGCAGGCGTTGGAATCCCCGCTGTCATGGCACAGCACAGCGCTCTGCGCCAAGCCTGATGTTTGTCATTAAGCGTCTTTGCAAACACCTCGGTGCACATCAGATTACGAGAATCTTTGCTCTGGCTTACCGCATCGGCAATGCTCTGCAGGAATCGTGCCCGGATGATGCACCCGCCCCGCCAGATCAATGCAAGCTGGGCCAGATCAATGTTCCAGCCGCTCTCATCTGAAGCCGCTGCCAGCAGGGCAAACCCCTGGGCATAGGCTGAGATTTTGCCACAAAGTAACGCATCGTGAACATCCTGCACAAAAGCATCGGAGTCATCAACACGCGCCCCTCGCTCCCCTTTTGCCGGTCCCTGAAGCACCTTTGATGCGCCTAGCCTTTGATCCTTGATGGCAGACAGGCATCTGGCAAAGACCGCTTCAGCAATGCAAGGCGTCGCAATCCCCGCATCCAGAGATGCGATCGCGGTCCACTTGCCCGTCCCCTTCTGGCCCGCAGCATCAAGCACAACATCAACAAAAGGCCGATCCGATCGTGGGTCCTGCTGAGCCAGAATATCCGCGGTGATCTGAATCAAATATGAATCCAGCGCCCCTTCATTCCAGTTCAAAAAAATGTCTGCAATCTGCTTTGGTTCAAATCCTCCGCCTCGCCTGAGCAGGTCGTACGCTTCGCAGATGAGTTGCATGTCGGCGTATTCGATGCCGTTGTGGACCATCTTCACAAAGTGGCCGCTGCCCGCTGGGCCGATATACCCGGCGCATGATTCAGCATTTGGCACATTAATGGGATTGCCAGGTGTTGCACCCTCAAGCGGACGACCCGTTTTAGGATCGATCTTGGCAGCTATCGCGGTCCATATCTCGCGGATCTGTTCCCAGGCGCGTGGGTCGCCGCTGGCCATCAGGCTGGGGCCAAATCGGGCTCCCTGTTCGCCGCCTGAAATGCCCGAGCCAATCAGGTTTATGTCGCGGGAGCTGAGTGCGGATTGTCTGGTTGCGGTGTTCAGCCAGTGTTCATTGCCACAATCGATGAGAATGTCGCCGGGGTCAAGGTCATTTTGCACCGCTTCAATCACCGCATCGACCGCTGCACCCGCAGGCACCAGAATAATAATTCGCCGAGGCTTGCTCAGTGAACCAATCAGCGAGCGAAGATCACCCGCAGCCTGGATATCTCCCTGTCCAGGAAATGAATCCGCAGCATGCTCTGCTGCAAATGCCTGAGTTTTTTCCAGATCCCGATCCCATGCGTGGACTACGAAGCTGTGGTCCGCCAGATTCAACGCCAGAGATTGCCCCATCACCCCAAGGCCGATCAAACCAATGTCATGTCTTGTGCTGGATTGAACCATCGTCACGCTCTTCCAAGTATCAATCAAATCGTTTCAAGACTCACAATCGCTACACTCCAGACAGCCATGCTGACCCATCCCGTCTGGATCCTGATGACCTGGTTGTGCTTTCTTATCGGCACATCCGCAGCCTGTATCCTGTTTCTTCGCCAAATCCGCACCCCAGGCGGCAGACCCGCACACACCCTGATTGGGGGCTGTTTGGCTGGCGTTCTGCTTGGCCCCATGGTTCTTGGACAGCTTCAGCCAGCTTTTTACACTTCAATTTTTCTGGGCGGGCAAAAAGAACAGCTTGCCCTTCTGGCATTTGAAGAAAGTCAGCAACTCCAAAAACAGGCTCTTGAAAACGCAGGCGTCAGCGAGCAGGCACTGATCGAACTCACCCAACAGCAGGATCAAAAAAAGCAGCAGCTACAAAATCAGCTGAACCATGCAAGACAGCTTCATAAAAAGCCAATCTCAATTGCCTTGATCACACTCGTCAGTATCGCTGCCGGGCTGGGTGCTCTGACCAATCGCCTCAAGGTGTTTTCTCCCCGAACGGAATCATCGCGAAGGCTGTTTGGCATGAAGGCTGTTGAGATTGAATCTGTCCTGCTGGCTGCTGCGGGCACGGTTCTGATCAGTGCCCTCACCACAGCGGTGTTCTGTCGCTGGCTGCTGGGGTTGCCTCCTGCACATGGGCTGCTGATCGGTGCTGCGGTTGCTTCAGGCTCGATCTTTGCCAGTCTGCCCATGCGATGGACCCCTCGCGCAGGCCGACTTAATGCAACGCAACTCTTTGGCCTGCTCTGTGCTGTGGGAGCAATCCTGATTGCTCTCATCGCAGGATTGGTTCTTACAAAATCAAACCAATACGCCACCAGCATTACCACCAAGGGTGCTCTCTGGCTGATGTTTCCTGTCGCAGCAGCTTCAGTCGGCTTGATCATCAGCACCCTTCGCCCCCTGGCGCGCAAAGAGCGTTCGTTGATTCGCATTGTGTTGATTTGGCTTGTGTTACCAACCATCGTCGCTTCGGCCATGTCTCTGGCGGACCCGCGCATGATCTTGTCCAGTTGGCGCACCATGCTCTTTGCGCTGATCAGCGTGCTGGGCGCAGGCAGCGGGCACTTCACGGGCGCCTGGCTTGCCTGGCAGATCACCATGCCTGATGCTGACCGTTCAACGCTGGCAACCAGACAGTGGGTTGAGTGTCATGCTGCGGGCTTTGCCCTGACGCAGGCGTGCTGGCTGGGTGTTCTTTTTGCTTCAGAGGCTGTAGATCCGATTTCACCCACAGGCTCAGCTCTTGTCATCGTGCTCACATTGAACATGATGACCACCGAGCTTTTTCTGGGATTTCAACGGCGTGTTGCCAGCGCCATGCTGGGCTTTGACGAATCAGACTGATATTGGCATTTTATTGAGTCTTATTCCACTGTCACGCTCTTGGCGAGGTTGCGAGGCTTGTCGACATCCTTGCCTCGCAGAACCGCTGCGTGATAGGCCATCAACTGCAAGGGAATGACCGTGACCATCGGGCTGAGTGCTTCAGGAACATCAGGCACATACATCACATCCTCAGCGATGGATTTAATCTGGGTGTCGCCTTCGGTTGCGACCGCAATGACATGGCCGCCTCTGCTGCGAACTTCCTCAATGTTGATCATGACTTTTTCATATTGAGCGCCGCGGTTGGCAATAAAGACCACAGGCATGCCTTTGTCAATCAGAGCAATCGGGCCATGCTTCATCTCCGCAGCGGGCATGCCCTCAGCGTGGATATATGAAATTTCCTTGAGCTTGAGTGCCCCCTCCATCGCGGTGGGGTAGTTATACCCTCGACCCAGGAAGAGCCAGTTTTCACGATGCACATACTTTTCAGTCAGCGTGCGAATGGTGTCTGCGGTTTCCAGCACCCGCTCGATTTTATCAGGGACCAACTCAAGCTGCTTGAGCAAAGCGCTTGACTCTTCTGCGGACATGAATCGCCGACGAGCCATGAACAAGGAAATCAGTGTGAGTACCGCAACCTGTCCCGTGAAAGCCTTGGTCGAAGCCACGCCGATCTCAGGCCCCACCCGCAGATAGACCCCCGCGTCCGTCTCTCTTGCGATAGTCGAGCCAACGACATTGATCACACCCAGCGACAGGGCGCCGCGATCCTTGGCTTCTTCAAGAGCAGCCAGTGTGTCAGCGGTCTCTCCGGATTGACTCACCGCGACAACCATGGTGCCGTCTTCAATGATCGGGTTGCGATAACGAAACTCGCTGGCGTATTCACATTCTGTAGGAACCTTGGCCAGGTCTTCAAGCAGGTATTCGCCGATCATGGCTGCGTGCATCGCTGTGCCCTGGGCTGTGATAATGACACGCTTTGCTTTAACAAGTTGCTTGGCAAACTCGTCAAGCCCGCCAAGTACAACCTTGCCGCTCTTCTTGTCCAGCCTGCCTCGAAAGGTGTTGGAAAGAGCTGAGGGCTGCTCAAAGATCTCCTTGAGCATGAAATGGTCGTAGTCGCCCAGTTCGATCTGCCCCAGATCCATCTCCAACTGCATGATGCGAGGCGTCACCTCAATATTCTCAATCGTACTGGTGCGGATGTGATCCCGCGTCAGCTTCACCACATTGTAGTTTTCAAGCGGAAACGCCTGCGTTGTGTGCGCCACAATCGCTGAGGGATCAGATGCAACAATATATTCCCCAGATCCGATGCCGATCATCAGCGGGCTGCCCTTGCGAGCAGCAATCATCACATCAGGCTCTTGCTCACACACCACCACAATGGCATACGCGCCCGTCACTTCTCGAAGGGCAGCTTGCACCGCAGATTCCAGATCACCTTCATAAAGCTCGCCAATGAGCATGGCCAGAACTTCAGTGTCAGTTTCGGAACTGAACTGATGCCCCTTTTCTTCCAGATAGGTCTTGATCGCAGCGTAGTTTTCGATGATGCCATTATGAACCAAGCAGATGCCACTGGTGTCATCTCGCTGCGGGTGGGCGTTGGCCTGGGTGACGGTGCCATGCGTTGCCCAGCGTGTGTGCGCCAGCCCCAGCGTGCCTTCAAGTGAACCGGTCTCTTCGAGTTTGTCTTCAAGACTCTGAACGCGCCCCACCGCACGCGTGATGCTCAGCCCAGATTGGCCTATCACCGCGATCCCCGCAGAGTCATACCCCCGATACTCAAGGCGTTTGAGCCCCTCAACGAGCAACTGCTGGGCGGGTTTTGTTCCGATATATCCAACAATGCCACACATGAGATGATCTCTACTCCAATTTCAGGTTTGAGCCGGTCAACTCCCAGACTATCGGCAATCCTACGCCTTGAATCTGAGATGGTTCGCCTGTTCACGCATCGCTGGGACAACTCCTTGTTAGCCAATACAAACGACCCCCCAAATAGAACCTAGCATCCATGCAATGTACACTCGCCGTCCACTTTTGATTATCATGCTGTCGCTCCAGGCAGGATTTGCTCAGCCCAGTTCAGCACTCTCACCGCCCGCCAAAGCTGTGCCAGATCCAGATGCCTGGTCAGGCCCCGTGGGTGTGGCTCAGGGTATCCACAAAGATCGCTGGCTTATGCCTGCAATCGTCCGTAAACCCGCGCCGGAATCTCCCAGTTCAGTTCTCTCAGTTATCGCAGAATCCCCATCCACCCTGGACTCAAATCTCCAAACCACTTTGGAAATGGATGCCGCCACTTCATCGATAAAAACCATCTCTCTGAAGAGCACAGCCCCCGCTCAACCGCAAGATGCTGAACCTCAAGGAGCACCCGCTGCAGGTGCGTCATCTCTTGAGGTTGCCCGTGATGAGCCAACCTTCTGGGCTCGCATGTTTAAAGACTGGAAGTTCAACACTCAGCTCGGGATCAATGGCTCCCAGGGCAACTCTGAGTTCTTTAACTTTCGAGGCTCACTGAATGCCACTCGCTCAACAGACAAAAGCAAAAGCTCGCTGGGAGCGTCATATTCATTTGCCACCCGGACACGGGCAACAGTTGAAAATCGCCTTAGAATCGATGGCCGACAGGAATGGCTTCAAGTGCCTCTGCCCAGACTGCGCAGCTTCGCCAACGCCACACTCGAACTCGACGAGTTTCAGTCTTGGGATTACCGAGCCAGCGGCAACGGCGGCCTCGGTTACACCTTCTACGACACCCCCAAAATCTACCTCCTTGGCAGCATGGGTCTTGGTGTCAGCCAGGAGATCGGAGGCGGTTCAAATCAGGATCTTCGCCCCGAAGCCGTGCTCGGGGCAGAGTTTCGCTACACCATAAATGAACGCCAGAAAATCACAGCGAACTTTGATGCGTTTCCCAATCTCAGCGATACCGAGCGTTTTCGCGCCCGAGGCCGCGCCCAGTGGGAAATACTCGTAGATCCCGAAACCACCATGACGCTTCGCCTTGGTCTGGAAGATCGCTTTGATACCCAGGCGGGGAAACTCAACAAAAATCATGACCTTGACTACTTTGCAACCCTGGGCTGGTCCTTCTAAAGGCTTGGCCACTTGCTGATTTTCACTTAATACTTGATACTGCCCGCTGTGATTGCAGACCCATCACAAACAAGCCATCACAAGAGGAGTTGAACAATGCTTTTTCAGGATTCGCCCGACAACCCCGTAGCCCTGCCCACACAAACTGCATTCAAAGCCATCACCGATGGCAACATCACCTCTGATGACCTCATGCTGCTCTGGGCAAACATTGGCTGGCCCGTCACCAAAGCGCTCATCCTCCTTATCGGCATCTGGCTGGCCGCAGGCTGGGTCAGGCGCATCTCCATCAAAGTCCTTCGCAAAGCCCAAATTGACGAAACCATCGCTCGCTTTTTAAGCAGCATCCTCCGGTGGGTCGTTCTTCTGGCAGGCGGCATCGCCATCCTTGGCATCTTTGGTATCGAAACCACCAGCTTTGCTGCTGTTCTGGCGTCACTGGGCTTTGCTGTGGGCATGGCCCTCTCAGGCAGCCTGGGCAATGTCGCTTCTGGCGTCATGATCCTCATCTTCCGCCCCTACAAAGTCGCCGATGTTATCAATGTCTCAGGTGTCACCGGCAAGGTCAACGAAGTCGGCCTCTTTGCAACGACACTCGATACCTTTGATAACCGCCGCATCATCATCCCCAACAACAGCATCTTCACTTCAACCATTGAGAACATCACCTTCCACGACAAACGACGCATTGATGTCGCGGTCGGCACAGATTACGCAGCTGATATAGACAAAACCCGCGAAATACTCATGGCGGTCGCTCAGAGCGTACCCGGCAGACTCACAGATGAAAATCCCGCAGTCATCTTGAGCGAACTGGCAGGCTCCTCCATCGACTGGTCCGTCCGCGTCTGGGCTCCCACAAGCGAATTCGGCACAGTCAAACAACAACTCACCCGCGATATCAAAGTCGCACTGGACAACGCCAGCATCGGCATCCCCTACCCACAAATGGATGTCCACATCAATGGCGGAATCTCATAAATTAAAAACGCCCGCCGCGCTGTTGCGTGGCGAGCGATGAAAAGGATTCGATACTAAGGATGCCTTAGCGGCGTCTTCTGGTCGCAAACAGGCCGGTGAGCATCAGTATTGACATCGCTCCCGGTGAAGGAACCGGCTTGATGGTGATGATGGTTGGAACGGAATTCCCGATACCAATATCACCAAGCCCATCGGTCAGGAATGGTCCCAGTGGGGCACCCGTCACAGCGTCATACGCATCAACACGCATCACGGGGAAAATAGCTGAAACCAGCAGCCGACCAAAGTTGTCAAACGCCAAGCCGTTGACAGGCAATGCTGAATTGCCCGGCACAAAATCACCGAGTGAGGCACCAGTGGCGCCATCAAACTCAGTGACTCCTCAGAACGCACCCTTGCTGACGAACAGATTGCCATGAGGTCCAAAGGTCAAATCCTGAGGCTGAGCGGCTCCGGTGATCGTTGCGAATGTCCCGGTGGGGACGACACCCCCGGTGGACACATCGAACGCACGCACTTCATTGAATCCGCCACTGATGACCAGGAGGCGACCGTCTGGGGCGAATCGCATACCGTTGGGCGTGCCGATTTCGCTGGGTGCAGTTGTCGCTTTGACCGCGTAGGAAGTTCCGTCGTACCTGGTGACGGTGCCTTTGAAGAAGTCGCCCACATACAGGTCGCCATCCGGACCGAATGCCATGCCCTTGGCGGCAGAAAAGTCTCCCACGCTGTAGGTGATGACATCCTGGAGGAAAGCACCGGTCTGGCCATCAAACTCTCTGATCTGCCAGTTGCCTGTGCTGGCCATCCTGCTGGTGAACAGGTTTCCGTTTGGTCCCCAGACCATGCCGTTGAACTGGCCGCCGGAAAGGGGGGTGAAGCTGCCCACGCGCTGACCGGTTGCTCCGTCATACTGGATGACAGCGGTTGTTGCGACGGGGATGCCGTAGTCAGCCGAACCGATGACATAAATGTCCCCTGCAGCACCGATGGGGCCGGCCATCGCTGAGGCGCTGATCGCAGCGAGAAGAACCACCATCCCTGCTGATCGTTTTCGTGAACTTTTGAAAAACACCATCTGACTCTCCTTTATGAATAGAAACAGAACCGTTCTTGCTGAGCTGATACCCGCTTGTCAAAGGTATAAAACAGCCTGAATGGCAAGTTAGCAAAGCTCGCACTGCGTGTCAAGAGAATTCTCAAATATTTCTCACACAGTTCTCAGTGAGAATATGACCCTTGACATCAAAGGCCAAATCGTGTACCCTGTGATCATGTCAGCAGTTCAGACACAAACCAATCCGAAACCTACCTATAGCAAGCTCCACGCCCGAATCGGGTGCGTTGGTGAGCGATTGTCCGTGAGCTTGCGGGATGTTCTTGACGCGGTACCCGGTGGACCTCATCGGCCTCAGGAACTCTCACGGGTGCTCGGCGTATCCAAAGATCTCTCAAGTCGAACCCTCAAGGCTTCCTCAAAGAAGGATCCTCTTGCCGTGGCTTATCTCATGCCAGGCCCCGCATCCTTGCAGCAACTGCTTCGAGCTGCTGCAAGGCGGAGTGTCGCTCCAGAGCTGATCCGAGAGGCCAACTCGGCGGTGCGTGATTTTGAGAGGCTGATCCGTGTGGATGCAGGAGATCGTATTTCTCTTGATGGCATCATCAGCACATGGCTCCCCGATGCGCGTGATCGCTTTGAGACCGGGAACAAACAAGCGGTCTTTCGAGGCATGGCCCAGCTCAAGGGTGTTATGGCTGATGTCAGCGTCACGACAGCAGTCATTCATCCTTCTGGCGATGGAAAATCCCTTGACGGGGTCTGGATACTCGGGTCGCTGGGCCTGCGTCGTATTCGCCCGGAGCCACCGATTCACTTCCTGTCAGGACAAGTCGGCTCGTCAGCCAAAGGCAAGCCGAGGCTGACCCTTGATGGCACACCTGCTGAGGGCATCCAAGGAGTTATGCTCGAACCGTTTTGTTCATCTCCGACCCCTCGCTTGGATATTTGTCAACATGGTCTCACGCTGCACTACATGCTGGCGGGCGAAGCGATCGGCCCTTCCTCAGCTGTGGATCTGTTCGTCGCCGAGGTGACACCGGGGTGCATGCCGGTATATTCCCCGGGGGACAAGCCGCGACGATGTGGCCCTTCCTCAGAGATTTCCACGCCTGTCAAGACACTGGTGTTTGATGTGTTGTTGCACGAAGATGCGTATCCAGGTTGTGATCCGTCGCTGCTGGTGTATGACACAGCACTGGGGGGGAGCGTGGACATGAACGATCCAGCCCGTGAAGTGAATCGGCTCGATGTTGCAGAGTCTGTCGAGTTTCTTGGTTGGGATACCGCGTCATTCCGCGCCAGCGAGGTGCCTCAATACTCGGAGATTATCTCGATGGTGTGCTCGAAGATGGGCTGGGATCAACGCAAGTTCCGCGGATATCGGTGTCGGACACAGTACCCGGTGTATGGCTCACAGTTCTCAATGTCCTTTGAGCCGCCACTCCAGCCTGAGGCTTGAGTGATGTCCTTCTCAGACCTCTCAGCCTAAAGCTGCGTCATCCACTTTGCCCAGATACTCAAAACCAGCAACGCATAAAGCCGTTGCGAATGGTCTTTGCCTTTCCATGGATTCACCGATCGCACTTCCGCAGCCTCATGCTGAGCCAGAAGCTTCTGAACCTCCCGCAGATCGATCTCCACCCCCGCAGCTGTCAGCCCGGGAAACGGATCAGCAGATTCAAGGTGATCATGCAGCAACTGGCGCATCGAGCCATAGTCATCACGAAACCATTGCCCAATGGGAATGGCAAATCCGCGCTTGGGGCTGTCGATGACCTCAGGGGGTAAATGTCTTTGTGCGATCTGACGCAGAAAACCCTTAGGCTGCCCGCCTGGCATGGCTGCCTCTATCCCCAGCCCAAACATAGTGTCGATCAGACCTCGTTCTAAAAATGGCGATCGTACTTCCAGAGCGCACGCCATGGATGCCGTGTCGACCTTGAGCAGCAAGTCTTCAGGCAGATACGAATCAAAATCTACCTGTCGAGGATCTTCAGGCACGCACCGTTGCATGCCATAATCAGCTTCAGGCATCATGCGTTGCGCCAGTTGGCTTGGAAAGATCGCCAGCAGATCGGTGTAGCCGTTGCCTTGCATCGCTCCGATCAGACGGGCGAGCGTGGTCGCTCGCGACCCGGCTTTTTGCTGTGATATCAGCCCTGTCGGGAGGAGCCCCGCAGCCCTGGCCATCGTGTGGTTCATCCATCGGCAGGCCTGGTACCTTCGATACCCCGCAAAGAGTTCATCGCCGCCATCACCCGAAAGCGCCACACCCACATGGGCCTTGCACGCTTTGGAAACCCAGTTGGTCGCCAGCAGCGAAGAGTCGCCCAAGGGCGTTCCCAGCGTATGAATCAATGCCACCAGGTCTTCCGCTGGCGCAGGCTCACATGAAATGGTCTGATGTATCGTTCCCAGCGCCTTTGCAGTTCGCTGAGCCAGTGCAGATTCATCAAACCCCGGCGCAGGCATGGCCACTGTAAAAGTTTGTAGCGTTCCCAGTTCCTGCCTGGCGATTGATGCGATAAGACCCGAATCAATGCCGCCGGACAAAAAACATCCCAAAGGCACATCCGCATCAAGCCTGCTCACAACCGCAGCACGAATCAACGATTCAATCTCATCAAGATCAACACCAGACGCGTGCTGCTCAACCGCAGCTCGTTGCCAGTATCGCACCGGCTCAGTCTCAGGCTCTAGCACTGCTCGCACGGTTCCTGGCGTGAGCGCTTTCATCTCTGCCCACGGTGAACAGCCATCAAACCCCATCACAAGCCATCGCCCCGCACCTGATGCTCGCACATCAACACCCAGCTTCTTCACCACACCAAACACACCCGCAGGTGTCGAACTGAAACAACACAGGTCTTTGTCAGCAGATTCCCAGAACCAAAGCGGCTTTTCGCCAGCGATATCCCGCCCCAGCGTCAGCCTTGCACTCTCACGATCCCACAAGGCAAACCCGAACATGCCATCAAGATGCCCCGCCATACCCCCGCCCCCCTCTCGCCGCCAGCCATGGATCAGCACTTCAGTATCAGAATGGTCCGTACCAAACCTGGCTCCCCGCTGTTCAAGCTCATTGCGTAACGCACGATGGTTGTACACGCACCCGTTGAACACGACCGAGACAATCGGCTTGTCAGGCGCAGCCCTGCTGGCATCAATCAGCTCATCTCCCAGGCCGTAAGTCAGATCCCGCCGAAGTGCTAAGCCGTCATGCACCATGGGCTGATGACCATCAGCCAGATCAATGATGCTCAGCCTGCGATGCACCATCGCGACATCAACCACGCGTCCGTCAGTTCGCACAGCACGATCTCGAAACCGTCCCGCACCATCAGGACCACGATGCCTGATCGAGTCGTCCAGCACATTCAACAGCGATTCGGGGATCGACTGCCCATGTGGCATCCCCAAGCCTTCACCCAGCGTGTGAACTTTCAAAATGCCCGCGATGCCGCACATGCATGAACAATACACCATGCAGACACACACGAGCGGGATACCTCTTACCGACGGGATGTGCCACTGACCAGTCCTCTGGAGGCTGTCCGGGAATTAGAGTGCGTCGAGGATCCACTGGATTTGGCCGTTTGCGGCTCCGCGTCTGTAGTTGCAACGAATGAGCAGTTGGTATGCGAACAGTGCTGCGAGCAGTTGGACACGGTTATTGTCAAGGCC
>JAJDCZ010000017.1 GCA_029260555.1 Phycisphaerales bacterium | reverse complement strand
CGCCCAATCACCCGCCCAACCACGCCGCCCGGCTCGCCAAAGGCAGAACAAACCGGCATCGGGCATCATCGCCCAACCCACGCGGCCAAGCAAACCAAAGAAAAATCCGCCCACTCGGATCAAAATCGACTACAATGGGCGTAGTTCAGAGGTTTCTGTTATTGAAGCAGGTGAGTTGCCGTCTGGAAAAGAGACCCAAGACCTAATGCTTCAATTGTGGCAAGAGCCAGAGGCGGATTTCTATTACTATCACAGCCATAAAGGCGGACCATCAATAGATGGTGCGCTGCAAGCAGCGCAGTTTCGTGGAGATATCGTATTCGAGCTGTCTGAACGCAACTACTACAAACACCCGAATTTCAAACGAGACTATTTACAAATCATACCAAAGGATGGCGAGTACAACTTTGATTGGGAAGAGGAAGTAGTCAAAAAAGGCCCCGAGTTTTGGCAGGTGACGCTCAAGTTGTCTTCGCGCAAGAAAGATGAGTTCGATGCTTGGCGGAAAATACAACTGGAAGAGCATTTCCGCCAACAGGCACAAAATGCTCGCTATGCGTATGATGTTTTTTTAAGTTATTCAAGTGCTGATAAAACCGAAGCAGAAATGATTTACAACAAGATCACCGGGCCAGATGCAAAGCACAGAGTGTTCATGGCTCCAAAGGAAATGAATCCCGGTGATGACTTTGCTGAAGAAATCCGCCTCGCTCTGCGTGGTTCACGCGAGATTTGGGTGCTTGTAAGCCCGTCGAGCAAGACAAGCGAGTGGGTCATTTCTGAATGGGGCGCGGCATGGGTTTTGACGGTGTTGTTGGTGTGCAAGCAGCTGGGCGTTTCGGACAAGACTTACTATCGCTGGCGTCGCGAGTATGGCGGGCTCAAAACGCCACAGGCCAGGCGGCTCAAGGAGCTTGAGAAAGAGAATGCCCGGCTCAAGAAGCTGGTCGCTGATTTGAGTTTGGATAAAGCGATTCTTCGTGAGGCTGCCAACCCAAACTTCTGAGCCCGCACCGGAAACGCAAGATGGTCAATCATGTAAAGGACCATCTGGGCGTAACCGAGCGGCGGGCGTGCAAGGTATTGAGACAACCTCGGGCAACCCAGCGGTATCTTCCCATTGTTCGCCATGATCAAACGCCGTTGACGCAGCGGATCATCGAGCTGGCGTGCATGTATGGAAGATACGGCTATCGACGAATCACAGCCTTGCTCCGGCTCGAAGGTTGGCGAGTGAATCACAAGCGGGTCGAGCGGATCTGGAAGCAGGAAGGACTCAAAGTGCCGAAGAAGCAGGCAAAGAGAGGAAGACTGTGGTTCAATGATGGATCATGTGTTCGGCTGCGAGCTGAGCACAAGGATCATGTGTGGAGCTACGACTTCGTGCAAGCACGAACACATGATGGGCGGAGCTTCCGGATGCTGGCGGTGATTGATGAATACACAAGAGAGTGTCTTGCGATTGATGTTGCAAGGAATCTCCGCAGCGACGATGTGCTTGATTGCGGTCGACATTGGCAGATGTCTCACTGCGCAGCTTCCTCCTGATTCACGAACGGTCGTGCCCACTCCCGAAGGCCCTGCCAATCAGCGTTCTTCGGCAGCGGGAAGTGTTCAATGAATTCGGCATCGACCAGTTGGCGGAACATCATCTCCACGGAACGCCTTGGTAGAAGTCCGAGCATGGAGTCGTAGAACGAGGTGTGAGTCTGGTAGTGGTGGCTACACCCACCAGCTCGCGTTCTATCGGTCGCTCATCGCCGAGGCGACCGGTCGCGTGTTTCCGGTTCACATCATCGCGGTCGAGAAGCGCGAGCCGTTCCGTTGCGGTGTGTGGCTGATCTGTCCCAAGGTGCTCGACGCGGCTCAGCGCGACAACGAAAAAGCGATGGCTGAGTTGAGCGAGTGTGAGCGACGCGGTCACTGGCCGACCGGGTTCGAGTCGCTCCGCAAGTTCGATCGGCTGTGAACGCACCCAAATGCAAACCAACACATCAAGACCATTCCCTCAAACCACTCTCTCAAAAATACATCCACAGCGTGCTGACCAACCGGCTCTACATCGGCAAGATCATCCACACCCGGGGCGACCACACTGAAATCTACGAAGGCTTGCACAACTCCATCATCGATCAAGATACATGGGACACTGCTCAGAAGCTCATGTCCAAACAAGACCGCAAGAGCCTGCACCGCTGGACCCACCCGCACCTGCTCAAAGGAAAGCTGCGCACGAGCGATGGATTTGCGATGAGCCCGACCTCCACGCACCGACCATTGACCAAGAAGAGTGAGACCAACCAGAAGCGGCTCGTGCGGTACTACATCAGTCAGAAGGCGATCAAGCACGGATTTAAGAACTGCCCGATCAAGACGATCAATGCGGTGCACATTGATGAACTTGTCCGAGGGTTGGTGCTCGGATACCTCAATCACACCGATCTTGACACGCAATCAACGGAGGTCCGGGACCGCTGGATCCGGAAAGCCATCCACAAGGTCACGCTCGCATCGGACTCCATCACGGTCCAACTTGATACCAAGAAGATCGAGCAACTCCAACGGCATTCCTTCAGATCACCGCCGAATGACATCCCGTCGCGTCCGGTCTGCTTGCGAATTCCAGAAGTCGATGACCACGGCGAGCATATCGAGCTGAAACTGCAGCTCCAAATCAAGAAGCTCGATGGTCGCCGGTTGCTTCTCAGCCCGGATGGCCATGACCTGATCATCCCCTCAACACCCGAGCCCAGACAGCACTTCGTCGATGCGATCGGTTTGGCTTATCGCTGGCACGGCGAACTGATCAAATCCGGCTCACAGATCACAGAGTTTGCCAAGGAACAAGGCATCGCACGAACACGGATCATCAAACTTCTCCCCCTCACCCAGCTCGGCCCGGAGGTCCTGCGCCATGCTCTTGCTGGAACTCTCCCGAGCACGATCACACTCGACGATTTGCTCACCGCGTCGATGCAACTTGACTGGGACCGGCAAGCCGCTGAACTCGGGATCAATACTGCAACAATCGATCAGCACAATGTGCGATCGGCGGGCTGACTCCCTGCTCGTCCCCTGATATCCCGCGCAGGGAAATCCCGACTTACCGTGCCAAACAATGCCATTTCCATGCGATGGATAATCGGCGTCTCTGGGATGCCTGCAACTTTGCTCCCTGATTTTGCAGAGAGTCCCTGTTTATTCCACTCGAACAGGGAACTCAATCCTCGCGCGGGGACATCCCTAACATCGCCACGAGAGACACTCGCTGCAATTCAGGCAGATGTGCGCTGATCTGGTCAGAGCGGGAAATCTCGGAGACGCGCCGAACCGCGTCGCTCGCCCCAAAACGGGCGAAACGGCGCCTTTTTGGGGACGCCGTTTCGTATACCGATTAAGTCAACGGAGAAGGGGGGATTCGAACCCCCGAGCCCCCGGAGGGGCTACTGGTTTTCGAGACCAGCGCATTCAGCCGCTCTGCCACCTCTCCAGATGGGCCAACTATAGCATCGTGCTCCCAGCCTGCCACTGAACATTAGCTCACACCACGAGATGGACGGGAACGCGCAGCGACAGGAATGCGTTTTGATTCTCTTGCAATGGGCTATTTTTGAATCAAATGGTTGCAGATGGTCTGGAAAAGATCATCAGGCTCAGTCATGCGTCCCGGGCCTTGTGTTCGACAGGCCTGCCAGCCGTCTGTGGGGTCGATGAGTGTAAAGCCATCGGATCGGAGGGTTTGGACATTTCGCTGGGTGGTGGGCTGAGTCCACATGCCTGTGTTCATTGCAGGCGC
Organism: Phycisphaerales bacterium; assembly: GCA_029260555.1. GTDB lineage: Bacteria > Planctomycetota > Phycisphaerae > Phycisphaerales > UBA1924 > JAJDCZ01. Next base: position 2,629 of record JAJDCZ010000017.1, on the reverse strand, counting down.
GAGCAAAACTGGTGTGATCTTTCGGTCTATGGCTGCGAGCACCAGACTGACCACATCGTCTGCTCGACCCATTGCCAGTCGAGCCAGGCAGTCCATGGTGCACGGCGCAACAATGGCCAGATCGGTTTGTGTAGCAAGATCAATATGCTGGGCGGTGAGGCTTTGGATCTGATCCCAGATACTGGTAATGACAGGCCTGCCTGAAAGTGTTTCAAATGTCAGTGGACAGACAAACTCGGTGGCAGCTTGAGTCATCAGCACAGTGACTCGTGCATCGCTTTGCACAAGCCTGCTGACTAGTGTGCAGGTTTTGTATGCAGCGATGCCGCCGGTGACACTGACGAGTATCCTGGAGCCTTGCAAAGCACGCGGATTCGGGTCATTGCCTGTTGTCATGCAATCGGTATCCACCCATTACGCACGCTCAACTCAATGGAAAAGTGTGCACGAGGTAGTTTGTGAGCCATGCTCTGGGGGACTAAAGCAGCGAAGCTTCTTCCTCAAGGACAGCATCATCGTTGTCGTAGGTATAGGTGATCTTGTCTTCGAGGATCTCAGCAATCACGATCTCAAGATCTGTTTTGCCATCTCGCTCGACCAGAGGCCTGGCCCCTTCAAGAATCTGGATCAGCCGGCGTTGGATCAGGGCGCAAAGCTTGAATCTTCCCCCAACCTTGTCAACCAGCTCTTCGCTTTTGAGTGCTTCGATCATCGGTATTTGCCGCTCCAATCAAGACCTGAACAAAAAACCATACCTGTATAAACATCGCAACGCCCAGCATGCTGGGCATGGGCCTATCATAGGCCTCTCTGAGGGGATTGGAAACCGTATCCAATACGAGTGCATCAAACAAAAGATGCCCTGCCCACGAATGTTGGGCTGATTGATCTGAAACACACAATGTGGAGTCCTGTGCCATGACTGGCAAGATTTGGTCATTTGGTGAGAAAATCATCCATAAAACCAAGCCCGACTGGGGTGTTGGCGTAATCACGCAGGTTCAGCCTGCCCGGCAAGACGGCGTACCTTGCCAGAGGCTCACGGTTCGGTTTAATCACGGAGGACTGAAAACTCTTTCTACCGCTCTTGCAGATTTGACCACCCCTGAGGAACTCGCTGCAGCAACGCTCGCCGGAACAGCATCCGCTACTACGCCTGAGGAAACCCAGAGCAGACTGACCACGCTTCCAGAATCAGTCACCGATCCTTTTTTATCCCTTGCATCCCGGTTCAAAGCTGCGATGGATCTATTCAAGTTCTCAGATACTGGTGCAGGACTCTTAGCCTGGGCGACATCGCAGACCGGGCTTGCCGATCCGCTCGCCATGCTCAGTCGCCACGAGCTCGAAGACCTCTTCCAACGCTTCCGCCTGCTGCTGACCAGACACGCCAGAACACTCTCCCAAGAGCTGACCCGGACAAACGCTGCTGAGCACGCGAGAATTCTGGTGGATGCACCTGTTTCAGCACGCAACGCGTTGCGCTCTGGCCACACCAGGCGTTGACCACAGGCATCGTTCAGCACAACCCGCACTCCGTTTTCAGATCCTGATCAGTGCCTACAGGGCACAGATGAGTCATTGCTGTGTGAGTGGTGCGATTTTATCGGCCATTATGTTTTGGCACCCAAGGCGGCTGGTCTCGGCCTCTCGATTGTTTGGTCTTGAGTGTCCAGCTGGTGTACGCCAGTTGGTGTGGAAAAAACATAAAGAAAAGACAAAGGGGAAAGAACCATGAGCGAGCAAGAATTCCAGCAGCGTTTGGGCGAGTTAATGGGCCAGATCAACGAACTTCCCGAGCCTCAGCGCGAGTCGCTAGAAAAACTGGCTGAGGAAACCAAAACCCGCCATGGGCAAATGCGCGACACCATTGGTGCCCTGCAAGAGTCGCTGGACTATCTCAGGCTCAGCGTCAAGTACCTGGTCTTTGATCTCGAAGCCACCCGCAGAGAGAACCAGACACTTCGGAACCTGATCGAACAGCAGAGCAGTGAAGCAGACGATGAGAACTTCGGCTACGAGGAGTGATCCATCTGCCAGATCCCTCGGTTCAGCCATTGTTCTGAATCGATCCGGAGGCTATCCTTGGTCCAGCAAAGCTGGAGAGGTGGCCGAGCGGCTGAAGGCACCGGTTTGCTAAACCGACGTATCGTATAAAGCGGTACCGGGGGTTCGAATCCCCCCCTCTCCGTTGCGACGAAGCCGTGTTGCTTGAAACCCCGTTTAATCAAGGGTTTACGAGCAACACGGCTTCGTTCTTTTTGTGTACTGCACCTAGCAGTCCGTTGAAGAACCCCCATCCCGACCATTCTACGCGATGCGCACGGTTGGCTCTTCCTGGAGCCTGAACATCGCGCCTGCAAGATTGTCCAAGCCCCGCGGCGTGCCAACACTGAACAACCTACGCATCAGAAGCGACAGGTTGCACGCACCGACATGAATCAGCACCCGTTTGAGGATCCTCTCGTGTCCACGCAGGTGCGTCCGATGGCGTGCCCCCTGAAATCTGATCCAGTTTGAGGTACCGTAGTTTGGTACTGCGCTTGTACCCGTTTCTGTACCAGCTTGAAGGTGAGGCTTCATGCTTTATCTGGCCAGGCCAGTCTGGCCAGATAAAGCCGCGAACTCC
>JAJDCZ010000016.1 GCA_029260555.1 Phycisphaerales bacterium | reverse complement strand
GTGATGGCGGGGGGGGAGTTGAGGGGGGGGAGGGGGGAGGGGGCTGCGAATGTGAGGAGGGTGGGTAGAAGACTGAGGGAGATTGCAAAGATCAGTTGGATTGAGCGGTTGAGCATGTCTGAGAAGTTCCTGGTTGAATGTGACGGGGTCGAGGTCTGTAATTACTTGCTTTATGAGTGTACCAGAGTTCAGGTTAGGGTTTATGGCGAATGGGGATGTGGTGGTACAGGTGGGGATGGGGGGGGAGTGTGGGAGGGGGGGTGATCGTTGTGGACGATGAGGTGTGCTGAGCTGAGGTATTCTGGCGCGTAGCGGGCGAAGGTCGGTTCGGCGATGGTGTCAAAGTGTTGCCGGGCGTTTTCTACGCCCCAGCCTCGCTGGTTGGATTGTTCGATGGCGAGCCAGCGTGCCCAGCGAGTGGCTGAGGATGCGTGGATGTAGACGCGAATGTCGATGAGGTGGTGGAGCGAAGCGTTTAGAGCGTGGATGCCTTCGCAGACGATGATGGGTGTGGGCAGGAGTATTTCTGTTGCGACGCGGCGGTGCTCATGAAACGACCAGATGGGTGCGTCGATGATTTGACCTGATCGAAGGCGCTCAAGGTGTAGAGCCAGGGCGGGTAGATCAGCATGCTCGGGAAGGTCGCGCTGAGCGGGGGTAATGGTGTGGTAGTCTGGCAGGTAACGATCAGTTGAGAGTGTGAGCCCAGGCAGCCTGGAAGCAAGGGTGGACTTGCCTGAGCCTACGGGGCCTGTGATGGCAACGATGATGGAGCGGGATTGTGTTGGATGCTGTATATTTTGTGCATGGCTGAGAATACAGCTTTGCGCCTCGTCAAAGGCAATGGTCTGGGGGAAATCAGGCTGATCCTGGTTTGGTGTCATGTGCGAGATAAAGCAGGAGTTATGCTGGGCTTGACAATGGTGTATGTAGAAGACTGTACCACCGCTGAGCCAGTTGCGTTGCCAGGTGCGAACTGATAGCAAAAGGATGTGTCAATGGACAGGCTGATGGGATTACTGGGGGTGGTGGTGTTGATCGGGTTCGGGGTCATATTGAGCGAGCATCGCGGGCGGATATCGTGGCGACTGGTGGTGGGCGGGGTACTCTTGCAGTTGGCGATGGCCTGGTTGCTGTTGGTGTTTGAGCCTGCGGTGCGCGGGTTTGAGTATGTTGCTCAGGGCGTGAATGCGGTGGTGGAGTCTGCGGATGCGGGGATCGGTTTTGTGTATGGAGAGCTGGGAGATCCAACGGGGACCTGGGGTTATGTATTTGCATTTCGGGCGTTGTCGGTGATCATATTTTTCGCATCGCTGATGGCGGTTTTGTATCACATCGGAATCATGCAGCGATTGATTGCAGGGCTTGCCTGGGTGCTCAAGCGGACGCTCAGGGTGACGGGGACCGAAGCACTTGCCATGGCTGCCAATGTGTTTGTGGGGCAGACGGAGGCGCCGCTTTGCATCAAGCCTTACATTGAGAAAATGACTCGATCACAGATCATGACGCTGATGACAGGCGGGTTTGCGACGATCGCGGGGAGTGTGCTGGCCGCGTATGTGGGGATGCTGGGAGGGATTGGCCCTGAACATGCAGCTGAGCGTGTGGCGTTTGCCAAGCATCTTTTAATCGCAAGCATCCTGTCTGCCCCAGCAGCATTTGTGATGGCCAAGATTATGGTGCCTGAGACGGAGACGCCGATTGATGAGGGGCTGAAGATGTCAACGCTGGAGCGACCTTCAGCGAATATGCTTGACGCTGCAGCGATGGGCGCGGCGGACGGGCTTAAACTGGCGTTGAATGTGGGTGCGATGCTGATTGCGTTTGTTTCAATATTGGCGCTTGTGAATATGCCTCTGGCTGCGCTTGGTGATGCGATAGGGATTGAATCATTGAGTTTGCAGATGATTCTGGGCGCATTGTTTCAGCCCTTGGCATGGACGATGGGTGTGCCTTGGAGCGAGAGCGAGGCGTTTGGGTCGTTGCTTGGTCAGAAAGTGATATTGACGGAGTTTTTTGCCTATGGATCGCTGGCGGAGATGATTCAGGGTGATGAGCCTGTAATCTCGATGCGAACGGCACAGATGGCAGCGTATGCGCTGTGTGGATTTGCAAACCTGCCTTCGATCGGGATTCAGATCGGTGGCTTGACAGCGATCGCACCAGGTCGCCGAAGTGTGCTGGTCGAGCTTGGTTTCAAAGCAATGATGGCAGGGGCGATGGCATCATGGATGACAGCAAGCATCGCAGGGATGTTCCTGGAACGGGGTGTGTAATCAGAGGCCAAGACGATCGGCATGAGCGCGGATGGCATCGATGCAGGTTTGAATGTGCTCGGTGGGATCGACACTGAGTTGTTCGATGCCAAGCTGAATATCTGATCGGCTGACAGCTTCAGCAAAGCGTTTGTCTTTGAGTTTCTTTTTGACGCTTTTGGGAGCGAGGTCTGAGATGCCATTTGGGCGAACCTTGGCGCAGGCGACAATGAAGCCTGCAAGTTCATCGACAGCGAAGAGGGCTTTGGCCATGGGTGTAGTGCGGGGTGTGTTGGTGTAGTCAGCGTGACCCATGATGGCATCGAGGATGACGGGGTTGACGCTGAGGGATTTGAGATGTTCAACGCCTATGAAGGGGTGTTGAGAAGCGGTGGGGTACTTTTCGTAATCAAAGTCATGAAGAAGACCTGCGATGATCCAGTCTTGCTTGTTCTGGGGGTCGAGCTGGTCAGCGTATGGTTGCATGCAGGCTGCGACGCATTCCATATGGATGCGGAGGGCGGGGCTTTGGACCCATTGGTTCATGAGATCTCGGGCTTGCTGTTCGTTCATGGTTGAGCTTAGGTGGGCAAATGGGGGCAAAGTCCAGTGTATGATTCACGGTCAATACAAGGAGATGATGGGTGAGCACAATTGGAAAGATACTGGGGATTGACCGGAAGAAGGTGTTGATAGGGATGGTGCATGTTGGCGCGCTCCCCGGGACGCCATTCTGCGAACTTGGGCTTGATGAGATTGAACGGGTGGCAGTGGAGGAGGCGAAGGTGCTGGCTGGGGCGGGGTTTGATGCGATTATCATTGAGAACATGCACGATCGGCCTTATGTGCATGGGGGGCATGGGCCTGAGACTGTGGCAGCAATGACGCGGGTGGGTTTGGCGGTGCGTGCTGCAACGGATTTGCCGCTGGGGGTGCAGGTACTTTCGGGCGGCAATTGTGAAGCGATTGCAGTGGCGCATGCTGTTGGTGGTCGGTTTATTCGGTGTGAGAACTTTGTGTTTGCGCATGTTGCAGATGAAGGATTGCTGGAAAGAGCTGAAGCGGGTGGGCTTTTGAGGTATCGCAGGAAGATTGGCGCTGAGGGGGTCGCGGTGCTGTGCGATATCAAGAAGAAGCACGCATCACATGCGATCACTGCGGATCTTGGGATAGGGGAGATGGTTCACGGGGCTGCATTTTTTGGTGCAGATGGCTACATTGTGACGGGGGTGAGCACGGGGTGTGCTGTTGATGCGGGGGATCTGCGGGAAGGCACTGAAGCAGCCAGGCGTGTGACGGGAGGGGGCGGGCCGGTGCTGGTGGGATCGGGCGTGACAGCAACATCGGCAGCTGAGCTTTTGGCAGAGGCGGATGGACTGATCGTGGGTTCGTGGCTCAAAAAAGATGGTGTGTGGACTGAGCCAATAGACGAGGAGCGTTGCTGTGCCATTGTTCAGAGTGTGGCTCAGGTGCGTGGGTGGTGAAGGAAGGGGTAGGGGGGTGAGGGAGTTAGTTGCGGATCTGTTGATCGGGAGCGGATTGATTCAAGAGGAGCAGAGCGGCTTTTTTGAAGCTGATGGCAGCGTTTTGGGGATCAGCTTTTTCCAGGAAGATCAAGCCTTGAATGTAGTGTGCGCGTGGATTGTGGCGATCAGTTTTGAGAACTTTCTGAACGAGAGATTCTGCTATGTCAATGTTGTCGCCGTGGCGGGCGATGTGGACAGAGGCCAGCCCGAGCAGGGCATCCTTTGAGCCTGGTTCAGATTTCAACAGAGCCTTGAACGCCTGATCAGCATCGTCAAGTTTATTTTGTTTGAGGAGCACATATCCAAGACCGATGTGCGCAACTGTGTTGTCTGGATCAACCTCCAGAGCACGGGCATATTGAGAGCGTGCCAGGTCGTCCATGCCTCGCTTGAGTGCATGGCGCGCAAGTTTGATAAAGCGATGTGCGCGGACTTTGGCGTGATTCTCTTCAACATGCTGAGGGTTAAGTGTTTGATTGAAGCGTGCCAGATCGATTTTGTCAGCTGCCAGGAGTAGAGCATCTGCAACGATGTCCTGAAACCTGGGTGCCAGCCCAGGCATGAAGTGAACGATCTTGTTTTGGTCATCAATAATGACGACGGTGGGCAGTGCGAAAATGCCATAAGCTCCGAAGGCTTCGCGTTTGATGTCATGAACGATGATGGGCTTGTGTTTGTGGCTTTGCGCATTTGACAAGGCGAGTTCGGGCTGACTGCCTTTGGAAAGGATGTAGATCCATTTGACGGAAACGCCCTGAAGCAATGGGTCACTGAGAGCATTGTCAATATATTGGATAGTTTGTTGCGTTTGCTCGTGTTCAGTTTGCCCGAACTGGAGGATCTGGATGCTGTTGGTGAACTGGGCGGTGTTGAGTTGCTCGTTCTGGAGGGTCGTGAGTGTCAGTTGCGGTGCGGGGTCACCATGCTTTGGATCGTCCATGGTACCGGCGTGGGCATGGGTAAAGGCTGGCAAGAGGTACAACGCGAGGCATGTCAGAACGAGAAGAAGATTGATGGGGTGCAGAGCAGTGTTGCGTAGCTTTTGTGTTGGAACTGGAATGTTCATTGTCCGGTTCCGGGTTCGGATTCAGGCTCGGCTGGGGGTTCTACAGGGTTGTTTTCCGGGAAAGTAGAGCGGCTATAGGATCTGGTTTTGTGACAGCCTGATGAGCAAGTGCCGCCGTATTCTGACTTGGTGAAGTTGATTTCAAGCATCCAGCCTTTGGAGCCGAAGGGCACGGCTTCACGGATGTGGGCAGGGCGTTTGGAGGCATGGACCTCATGACAGGCACGGCAGGTGCGTCCTTTTTCTCTGTTGACATGCACCCAGTGCAGGTTTTTATCTCCATCACGGAAACGGGTCAAGCCTGTTCCTGATTCGTCTTTGACAAGATCAGGCAAATGGCAGGTGAAGCACAGTGCGTAGTTTTCGATTTTGAAAGGAGCGTAGAACTCTGGTGGGTAAGCCTTCACGAGTAGTCGTTGCTCTTTGCTGGCGTGGGGCTGATGGCACAAGGTACATGCACCCTCGCGGATGGGGCCGTGATGATTGGGATTATCTTTGAGCAGCTTTGCCATGTCGGTGAGGGGTTTCCCGTCGAGAGCTTTGAGCGGTTTGCCGTGGCATTTCAGGCAGAGATCGGGCTGGGCTTCTCTCTGGAGTTTTGGAAGCGCAGAGAAATGCGGGTTATGGCATTTGGTGCAGCCGCCTTCGTCCATGACGGGGCTATGAACCACAGCGGCGGTGTCGAGTTGTTCCTTGAACCCGTCATGACAGGAAAAGCAAAGGTTCGGGACGGATTCGCTGAGCTGGAATCTGGCGTTGGAAGCGTGGGGATCATGGCAAACGATGCAGCCATCTTCGATGGGCTTGTGCTGGCGTCTGCGACCTGGTCCTGTGGGTGTTGCCTCATCATGGCAGCTTGTGCACAGGCTGGTGGTTTTTTCGGTGAGAAGTTTGGGGAAAGAGCTTGAATGTGGATCGTGGCAAATGACACATGCACCAGCAGCGACGGGGCCATGAACGAAATCGTACTTTGAATAATCTTCTTTGTGACAGTCCAGGCAGAGGCCTTTGGTTGTGTTTTTCCGGAGGATCATTTTGGTGTCAGAACCATGCGGGTCGTGGCAGCTCAGGCAGTCACCCTTTGCGACGGGATCGTGGATGACCCGATCAGTAGTGGACTGTTCATGGCAGTCGGTGCAGAGGGAGTTTTTAGGCTTTGTGAGTTTGAAGAGGTGTAGCTCGGGGTCGACATAGTCGTGACACTTGAGGCACTGGAGCTGAGCGACCGGGTCGTGCATTTCTTTTTTGTTGATGACGCTTGAGTGACAGCCGCTGGTTGTGCATGACTGCACTTTGCTGGTAGGCCTGTCATCCTGGAAGGATGAAGTTGCAGCGAGAACCACAGCGGTCGCTGCAGTCTTGGGTGGAGAAGAATCAGCCTGGAGCAGGGATGTCCCCGTGGTCAGGCTGAGGGCTCCCAGCGCGACAATGGAAGCAGCAGCGTAGCTCCTGAGGGTGAGGAAACGGCCGGTGCGATGAGAGTATTTCTGTTTCAAGATGCTTCCTCGGAGTGGAGATGCTTTGGGTCAACAGGAAATATTCAAGCACAGGGTGTGCCAGAACGAACCTGCATCATAACAGAGAAATCGATGTTGCATGATATATCTTCCCAAGATCGAGAAGGCGGGCCAAGTGGGTATTCTCAGATTGTGCTATGTATTCCGGCGACGGGAAGGGAGATTGAGACAGTTGTGCCGCTACCGGGTGTGCTTTGAACATCAATGTGGCCGCCATCACGCTGGATCAGATTATAGCTGATGGAAAGACCAAGTCCTGTTCCTTGCCCGAGTGGCTTGGTGGTATAAAAGGGTTCAAAGATGCGTTCGAGATGCTCTTCAGGGATGCCGATGCCATTGTCAGTGATGGAGATGCGGCAGAACGATTCATCGAGGCATTGCGATGAAATGGTGACTCGGGGATCTTCCTTTTCTGCAACAGCATCGAGAGCATTGATGATGACATTCACAAGCACCTGCTGAATTGACTGAGGGTGAACGCAGACTTGGCGGTTGGAGCCTTGGACTTTATGGTTGAAAGAGATGTTGCGGTGACGCTTGTCAAAGCGGATCATGTCCATCGCAGCCTGCACGAGTTCATCGATGGGCAGGGTTCGTTTGTCAGTATCGACTGGATATGCAAAGTCTTTGAGTTGCCTGACGATTTGGGTGATGCGTTTAATTTGTTCGCGCAGGAGATCAGGCGTATCGGTTTTCATGCGTTGGGGATGGCGCTGAACGAGTTGGATAAGGCCATCCATATTGGCCAGTGGGTTGGAAATTTCATGAGCCACGCCAGCAGCCATTCGTCCGACAGCGATCATTTTTTCATGCTGGACGAGTTGCTCCTGTTGCTTTTTGAGTTCGCGGTTCAGTTTCCTGAGTGTGGCTTCGGTGCGTTTGTGCTGGGTCATGTCACGAATGGTGGCGGTGAAGGCTTCTGGGGAATCGCCGTTCATCCTTCTGATGGTGACCTCAACGGGAAATGTTGTCCCATCGTTATGTATCGCCAGAAGCTCAGGCTCATCATTTGTTGCAATGTTGTCAATGAGAGTTGGGTCAGCATTATCGTTGATTGAGATTTCGGGCAGGTGAACAAGCGGGATGAGCTTGTTGATTTTCTGATTGATGATCTGTTTTGAGGTCAGGTTGAACATGTGCAAAGCTGCGGGGTTGGCGAGTTTGATGTAGCCTGAGTCATCGATGGTCAGAACGCCATCGGCAGCGGCATCAAGCACAGCGCGTGTACGGTCGTGATTGACGCGAACATTGTTGGTGATGTGGCTCGTAATGTAGATGGTAATGAGCAGTGTGCCCATCCATCCCAGTGCAAATAGTCGTGAGACTGGCGTGCTTGGCCATTGGCCTGAGAGTGCCAGAGCGGTTGCCATGAAGATGATGGCGACTGTCCATGCGATGTAAGACATGAAATGAGGAGGCTGCAGGAGGAGGCTTGCAAAGATCATGTGGAGTACGAACAGGCCGAGCAGGGGGCTGAGGATGCCGCCGGTGAAAGTTGCCAGCAATGTGAGGCATGCCAGATCGAGTGTGAGCTGTGCCCATGCGACCTTGCGTTGAGCAACCGGGATATCCAGCCATTGAGGAGACAGGACAAAGAGCCTCCAGAAGACCATGTTGTAGAGCAGGATGAACATGCCAACATTAAGGATTTGAAGATGCTGAGGGGACCAGGTATTCCAGATCAAGCTGACGATGACGCTGAGGGTGACGACAACTCCAGCGAGCCAGCGTTGTTGAACAAACCAGCGAAGCTCTACCAGAAGCGGGGCGTTAGGGTCCGGAGTCATGGCGTGGTCGCCGTGCTTGTGGATGTGTCAGCTTCGGTGGATCGTTTGAGATCGAGCATCTTCACCCCTTTGATATAATCGGTGAGCACAACGCGCCGGACTTGTGTGAGTGAGAAGACGGTTTTGTTCATGTGTTGTAGCGTTTCATGGATCAGTTCAAGCTGCTTGCCACCCGCCTGATTAAGGCTGGATGATTTTGCGACCATGCTGAGCTGAAGCTCGATAATCGAGATTGCGTTGTTTAGCTCGTGACTCAAAGTTCGGGCAACCTGGTGGAGGGTTTCGATTTTCCGCTGTTCATTCATCTGCAACTGCTGCGCTAGATTATTGAAGGCATTTGCCAGTTCGTCGAACTCATCCTGACGAGAAATCTCAACACGATGGGTGTAATCCTCTCGCGCCAGATATCGACTGGCTTCTACGAGGCGATCGACGGGTTTGAGAACGAATGATGCAGCTCGTAAAAGGAAGATAATGGACACATTGATGAGCAGGATAAAGGTGGCTGTCAAACCCAGGACCATCCAGCGAAATCTCTTCGTGACGGCATGTTGTTCGCGTTTCATGGAATCAAGGGCAAAGTTGGCGTGCTCAAGGATCTCCTGCTTCATCAGGCGAACCTCACTTATGGCACTATTGATGTGAGTGATTTTGGTTTCTTGAGTTGCAGTTTTTATGCTTGCGATGTGCTGTTTTAGTGTGACCAGGGTCTGGTTCAGGCGTTGGAAAGGGTCGCTACCTAGATTTTGAATGTGGTAGAAGCTTTGAAGTTGGTGGATCTGATTGCTGAGGGATTTGAGGGAGCTTTCAAGGCGACCGGGGTTAGTGTCGCTTGAGCGTTGCCAGGCGAGCAGATCAGCTTCGATCACGGTGATTGTTGTTCGCAGTTTATTGGTAGCGGTGGTATCAAGCATGGCGATGTCGCTGATGTGCTGCATATCTCGGAGCACATTTTGCATGAGAAGAACCGATGCCAATGCTGTGCCCAGCATGAGCAGGACCAAAATGGCGAGTATGAACAGGAGTTTATGTCGCAGCATGAATATGCCTCTCGCGTCAGAATACTCCGCTTCCCATTGCTCTGTCATCTGTATTGATGAAGGCTGATATTTCAGGGTATGACTTGACGAGTCCTGCTTTGGGAAGTGGTGGAATCAGGTTACCTTGTGGCGTGCGTACATTTACCTGCAAATCCTGCACCAGAATACGAATTCCGTGTGAGGCGTGCTCAAGCGGCTGGGTGAGATTCCAGAATTGTGGCTGCGATAGTATTCAGACAGCAATAGTGGGGAGATTCCCGGTTTTGGGAGTTTGTGTAACAGCCATGATAGGTCAGGGCCGTTTCAACTGGTTCTGGTCCGTTTCATCGAGATTCTTGGGAATATCGAGTTCTTCGCATTTGCGGTAGAGGCTTGAGATGCCGATTCCAAGTTGGCGGGCTGCTTCTGCTTTGTCGTAACGATGACGCCGGAGGCTGTAGATGATGTGTTGTCGTTCAAACTGACGAATAGAATCTCGGAGGTCTTCGCCAGCATCATCATCAAGGTGCTCTACTGTAAATGGCAGGTCTGCGAGACGAACCGTGCGGCTCTCAGCGAAGATAATTGCTCGTTCGATGACATTTTGAAGTTCACGGACATTACCTCGCCATTCGTGTGAAAGCAGAGCACGCATTGCGCCATTGGAGATGCTGGTGACTTGCTTGTTCATCTGGCTGGAGTATTTATCGATGAAGTGGTGGACAAGCAGAGGGATGTCGACTTTTCGTGCTGACAATGTGGGGAGCAGGAGTTTGACCACATTGAGGCGGAACAAGAGGTCTTCGCGGAACTCTTTGGCCCGCGCCATCTCTTCAAGATCCTGATTCGATGCAGCGATGACTCGTACATCAATCGGGCGGGGTCTGGTGTCTCCCACGGGAGTAACGAGGCGTTCTTCGAGCACCCGGAGCAGAGAGCTCTGGACTCCAATAGGTAATGACGAAATTTCATCCAGAAATACAGTGCCACCATTGGCGGTTTCAAAGAATCCTGTGCGATCGCTGATAGCTCCGGTGAATGCGCCTCGGCGATGGCCGAAAAGCTCGGATTCGATGAGTGATTCGGGAATTGCACCGCAGTTGACAGGGACAAAGGGTTTGGAGCGAGTGATGCCATTGAAATGAATGGCCCGGGCGAAGAGTTCCTTGCCGGTACCCGATGCACCGACCAGAAGGACATTGCTTTTTACAGTTGAAAGTTTGCGTACCTGCTCAAAAAGATTGAGCATGTTTGGGGCTTCGCTTACGAGGTTGTGAAAGGTGCTGCCAGCAGCGAGCTGCTCAGCCATGGTCTCACGATCCTTGAAGATTTCACCGAACTGGATAGCGCGTTCGACCTTGAGCAGCAGATCATCAAACTGGACAGGTTTGAGCAGATAGTCCCAGGCGCCGGTGCGCATTGCCGCAACTGCATTTTCTACGGTTCCGTATGCGGTCATCATGATGACGGGTGTCTGGGGGATAAGCTGCCTGAGATGTGAGAGCAGATCCATGCCGTCCATCTTGGGCATTCGTATATCAGAAAGCACGACATCTACAGCACGCTCCAAAAGGAGCTGCTGGGCATCCTGGCCATTTTCTACCTGAAGTGCTTCGTAGCCCTCGTCTTCCAGGAGGCTTGCTAGCGACTCTCGGAGAACTTGTTCATCTTCGACGATCAGAATAGATTTGCTCATCCAAAGTTCTCGGTGTGGCTTGGTGAGCCAAGGCAAGGGGGTTAATCGGGGTATTGCTTGGGAGAATGCTTTTTACCATGACACATCAGGTAACACTGGCCGGTGAATGGACCTGTGGATTCATATTTGAGAAGCCCGGTATCTGGATCAGGGAAGACAATTGTATTGTCAAAGTTGATGAGATGGGCGTTGTTGGTGCTGTTCCCCTGGGATGAAGATATCCCGTGGGCATCGTGACAAGCGGAACAAGTAATATCTTCACCCAGATGTTCGCTATGGGGGAATGTTCGATCCTGAAGGATGCCATCGGTTCCGGTACGCCAGTGGCATCGGTAGCACAGGGCATATGCTGCGGCACTCTCTCGTGTGAAATCAGCGGTATCGTAACGGGCGATAAGCAGAGGCTGCTGGTTAGAGCCATGTACGCCATCAGGTCCGGAGCTGCCACTGAGTGTGCTGGTATCTGAGTTGTGACAATCGCTGCAATAGATGATGCTGCTTTCGTTCCACCCTGGTTTGAGGCTGGGGACATCAGAATTACGGCCTGGACCCTCGACGGGATGAAAAGAGGCTGCGGACTGTGCGAACTCCAGCCGGGTGTTGGTTTGTGTGATCATCCTTGGAACCCAGGATGCCGTGAAGACGGTCTGGTCTGCGTGGCATTTGAAACAGACTTCGTATTCAGTGCTTGCAGCTTCAATGGGAGCACCAGAGGCATTGATGCCATTGATCTGCCCAAAGTTGGGATGAATTGCAGGAGCGTTGGCTGTTCCCGTCGTCATAGTGTGTGGATCATGGCAATCGATACAGGTGACATGGCTTGGAATGGGGTCGGTGGGATCAACCGGGCTGTTGGTGTCGTGTGAACTGACTTTAAGTAGGTCTGGCTGTATGTTGGGAGCCTGGGCATGTGTGCCATCGTGACATTTGAGACAGGTGGTGGTGATTCGATCGCCTTGCATGAGATAGGGGCCGCTGGGAGCGGTGTGGGTCTGGTGGCAACTGATGCAATCCTGATGCGGCTGAATGGTCGTGGTTGAGATCTGGTGGCAGGAATTGCAGAGTGTCGAGCTGTCGTTGTTCATAACGAGGAACTTGCCAAAGGTATTGCTGTGGGCGTTGTGGCAAGTGGTACATTGAACTTCACGGTTGGCATCGAGCTGAATTTCGGGGGGAAGTGAAAGAGGATCAGCGAGATGGGGATCTTTACCGAGAAGTGTAGAGTCGAAGGGAAAAGATATGGGGTGGTCATCAGACAGGTCGGTGCCGAGGTTTGATGAGCCGGGTGGAAGGGTGGTGATGCCGCTGGCCATCTGGATGACCTGATCGCGTGAGATCACACTTCCGACCGCGATGGTTCCATCGTGACACGAAAGGCACATTTTGGATGAGCCAGTGGGCTGACCGGGTTGAGCATCCAGCGAGTTGCTGGTATACACGGAGTATGCAGCTACGGGCATGTACCGATTCCACAAGGGCTGGATCGGTGATGAGTTGTGAGGCGTGTGGCAGAAAATACATATCTGCTCTTCGGTGGAAGCGCGAATGACACTGGTGCCAGTTGCAGAGAGGTTATGCGGCGTATCAACAATGCTCTGGTTTTGCGCCAGTGCTAAAACACAGACAGCCGCTACGATTCCTGCACCAACCAGTATGTGTGGGGTTCTCATGGTTGTGTCTCCGGGCGGTACTGAAACACCTGGACTCTTTGATTGTAGGAATCAGCTATCCAGATGCGGTCATCCGCATCAATGTAAATCCCGGTGGGAAGCCAGAACTGCCCTGGGCCGGTGCCTTCCTCGCCAAAGCTCAGCAGCAGTTTTCCCTGAGGATCAAAGATCTGAACGGACTCAAAGTGCGAGTCGAGAACATAGAGATGGTCATCGCTGTCCAGTGCCAAGCCTTTGGGGTGAGAGAAGTAGCCGGGGAGATCGCCTTTTTGCCCGATCTGACGCAATGGCTTGAGATTCTGGTCAAAGACTTGTACACGGAAGTTGAGGGTGTCACTGACATACATTGCCCCGTCATGGCCAATGGCGACATTGGTGGGGAAGTTGAACTCGCCCAGCTGGGTGCCTCGCCTGCCGACGCGCTGCAGCAGTTGGCCATCCAGTGAAAATGCAAGGATCTGATGGGTTCCAACATCGGCAACGAGCAGTTGATTTGTAGCAGGATCAAAGGCCAAGCCGGTGGGCTTGGAGAGCTCGCTTTCTCCCATGGTGCCAAGGTACTTGCCATTGGAATCGAAGATAAAAATGGTGCCAGCAGCGGAATCAGAAACAAGGATCCGATCAAGCGAGTCGTAGGTGATGCCGACAGGCTGGGCGAACTGGGCTTCTGGAGCATCGGGCTTGAACTGTTCATACTTGCGAGTGTCAAGGTCATAAGCATGAACAGTCTGAGCGTTGCTGTCGCAGATGAAGATGCGGTTGTGGCTATCGGTGCAGACGGCATAGGGTGTGAGCATGGATCGGCTGGGGTCTTGGCCGAAGATTTTTTCGCTCAGACCTTGGACAAATGACCTGGATGGCTTGAGATCCTTGTCGGTGCGAAGTTGCCCAATGTAGTGAATGCGGGCAGTTTCCGGCGGGCCTGGCCACCGAGGCGGGGAATCAATGGGTTCGAAGATGATCCCTTTGGAGCTGCAGCCTGAAATCATCAATGTGGTCATGAGCAGCATACATACAACCAGGACATGGCCAAGAGCCATAGGTAAATAGTGAGAGTAAGCAGTGACTGCTGGATTCACTGTCGTTACCTGGCAGGTTATTCTGTGAGTTTTACTCATGGTCTGTCACCCATTGTTGCCAGGCTAGAAGTCTCGTTTGATGCCGACGAGGAAAGTCTGAAAGGTACTGTCGCGTGTGTTACTGTTCACGATGGTGTTCTGCAATGTACAGTAAACCATGGTCTGGCGATACTGCCAGGTCATATCAAGCTTGAGATCAAAGGCATTGGAGTCTGTACCAGCACTGTCTTCTTCACGGCGCCAGATGCCGACGATGTTGCTGCGAATCTGCTGGGTGAGCTTGGCATTCCATCGTGCGGTTACATTGCTGATGGCAGTGCGGAGGTCTTCATCAACGCGATCGGTATCCTGATAATATGCACTGACAGAGAGTGAGTTGCTCTGATTGAGTTGCTGAGAATACCTTCCTTCCAGCCGGGTTGTCTCAAATGGTGAGAGGGTGCTGTCATGGATCTGGTGTTCTGCGGTCATAGAGATGCGCCAGAAGTCATAGTCAGTACCAATGACCAGATCCTGAAAGTCATTTTTGGGAAGGTTGACCAAATCTTCACCGGATCGGTTTTGGCTCTGGTTTCGGTATCTGATGTAAGGGCTCAAGCCTTTGAGGGGGCCTTCTTCAAAGCGATAGCGAACCGTCGTACCGAAGCCCATGGTGTCAGTTGTGTTTGCGGGTTCTGGTCCGACCAGATAACTGATCATGACGGTTTGGCCACTGGCGATGTTTCCGCCCAAGACACGGCGGATTTCGGTGTTATTACCAAAAACACGAACGGAATAATCCGGCCCTTCGCTGAATACGGATACGCCCGTCAAATCGGTGATGGCAATGGAACTGGCGATTATGTTTCGGCGGTTGATCACAATAAGGTCTGAAACCCCAAAGGAGTTGGGGACATTTGAAACCTGGATAGATGAACCGGACTCGCTGTCTTCTTGCCGGTTGAAGTTGACATCTGCGGTGACGAAGAGTGTGCCAAGAGGTACGATTTTGCGGTAATCTGCTCCGAGGTCTCCAAAGTACTGAGTGCTTTGAAAGTTGCTCTGGGTGAGATCAAGTATGCTGGCACCGATTTGACCAGTCGTTGTGAGACTGTCGTAAAGTTCGTGGCGAAAGCTTATGAAAGAGCGATGAAGCGTTTGATTGGTTTGAGACCGTTTTTGCTGGTCGTAGGAGTAGTCGTATTTGGTTTCAAACTTTGGCGTGTGTCTGAGTCGCAATGATTCATCCCAGCGGAAACGGTCAATGGGAAACTTTCCTGTCTCTTTATAGAACCTGAGCGAAGTACGCAGGTTGTGTTGAGCTTCTGAGCCAAAATCATAAAGATGATTGAGAAAGGCATCGTGGCGCTGGAAGGAGTTGGGCACCTGCAGTAAACCAGATTCTTCAACATTAGAGAATGTGTAGTCCCACCAGAGTCGATGTCCATTGACAGGTCTGATTCGGCCATGCCATGCGATCGTATCCTGATTCAACTTTGAATCTGTCCCACTGAAGCGGCCGGTTTGCTCTTGTTCACGATGAATATATTGGAATTGGCTTGGCATGATGCCTGATCGCAGGGTGAGGTTGGCACCATATTCGGTGGTGATGCTGTCAAGAGATTCAGCGAATTGTCTGTCGAGCAATATTTGAGAGCGTCTTGAAAAGATTGTCAGCGGGGTGTTGCTTCGTTGGAGGACAAGTGCTCTGACATCAAACTCATTGATATTTTCAGATGTGCGTTCGTTTCGGTTGAGTGTGTCGCTGTTAAACTCTTCCTGGGACAGTTGAAGTCTGGTATCAAAATCTAGTTTGACCAGATTTGGATGACCAAAATAGCCATCACCACTAAGCAGGAGGCTTTCGCGATAGAGCGTTTCGGTATCGTGAGTCTTTCGTCCTGTTGCTGGTTTGGTCTCGTCACTGCGGTAACGCCAGTATGCATCAAGCGAAGCCTGGAAGTGGTCGAGTTTGAAGAACTTCATTTTTTCGTGTTCGCCAATCACGATTGGGCCGCGATCTTGCGCAAGGGCAGCAGGGGCAATGGTGATGCCACAGGCAAAAACTGCCGCGATGAGAGTTCCACGCGACACGGGATCTGATCGGTCAGGGACCATTACAACTGTTCACCGGCTGCCGGGGGGCTGGAACCGGTCTGTTCCTCAAGAGTTTGGTCTCGCAGGAATGCTGGGTCAGACCCGCCATGGGCATTGTGGCATTTGAGACAGTCCTGCTGGAGATCTTCGTGTTGTGGTATGGGGCTTTGCATGACGCCCAGTTCGTGACACTGGAGACATAGCTTGGGTGCATTGTCTCTGAGAAGATGAGGAAGGGGAGAGAGGTGTGGATTGTGACACCATAAACAAGCCATCCCTGTGACAGCACCATGCATCATGGGATACTGATTGACGATATCGTCGTGACATTGCAGGCAGATGCTGGAATCGTTCTTTGTAAGCTGCATTTCAGAAGGATTGGGGTGGCACTTGAGGCAGCTTTCTTCAGCAAAGGGCTTATGCTCGCTGTAGGTTGGGCTTTGTCTGATGGCGAGCCCAGTGGGCGCATCAGTTGCATTTGGATCAGGCACGCCATCGAAGAAAAAGCTGAGCAGGTCGTAGTTTTTCTGGACATTGCAGCCTCCCCAAAGGAGCGTAAGAAGCATCATTCCAGAGACAACAAGGACGCAATTTCTGCGTTTGAAGCCTTGTTGGGTGCTTCTCGTGGCAGTGGATGTTGAATCAGTCATCCAGCGATCCTCACGGAGTGCCTGGTTCCTCTGAGGGATTCGCATCACCCTTTGGAGTCTCTATCGCACCGGGAAGGTCTTCATTATTAAAATTTTCCAGTTCTTCTTCGGTTTGGATGCCAGATGACATGTCAGACACTGATGAAGCGATGTCATCGATGGTTTTGCCTTTGCGGAGACTCCCCAAGGCATAAACTGCGACTTTGTTGGGGCCGAACTGGTTGGTGACCAGAATGAGGCGATCAGCTTTGAATGCGGGATGGATGTACTGCTTGAAAAGTTGGATGTCGTTTTCATTGATGCTGACACCAGCGGGGAGATTCATGGCACCGGGGTGTCCGCCGCCACTGCCAAAGAACATCAGCACCTGCCCTTCTTTGTTGAACATCTGGACATTGTCAAAGGCAGCATCAGCGACATACACGATCCCACTTTTATCGACAGCCACATGCTTGGGTCTGACAAATGAACCGGCGGTGTCACTGATCTGGCCGACTGCATTGACAAGCTCTCCTCGAGGATTGAACTTCTGCAGGCGGCATTTGATGACATCACTCACATAGATATTGCCCTCGGCATCAGTGCCGATCCCCAGAGGTCGAATAAACTTGCCATCATCTCCCCCGGGGCCTCCGATGTGTTGGAGAATGCTGCCGTCTTTTCGATCCATGACGATGACACTTTGTGTCGCAAAATCGCTGATATAGAGTCGGTCGCCATGGACTGCGATCCCGACGGGTTTGAACCCTTCATGGCCGAACGAGTTGACATGAGTTTCCTTTGCATCAAACACAAAGATCACGCCACGAACCGAGTCAGCGACATACTTCATGCCATCAGATGAGACTGTAATGTCAGTTGGTTGCACCATGCCGCCTAAGCCGCGAGTTGTCATGATTCTGGTTTGTCGTTTGACAAGATCAAGCACGACTACGCCGGGATTGCGGATGTCACACACATAGATTTTGCCATCCCACATTTGAACCCCGTAGGGCTTGGAGATGGGGAGGACGCTGGATTCTTTGCCGTAGACAAGTTCTTCAAGCTGGCTTTTTTTGACATCAATATCAGAACTGTATCGATAGGCGACCAGGAATTGCACCCGAGGCTCAGCGGGGAACTGAGGCCAGAAAGAGTATTCACTGATATTGACTTCACTTGTCTTTGTACTGGGAGAACTGGAGCAGCCTGTGGCAAGCAAGGTTGCTGTGAGAACTATCGCAAAACACACCCGTTCAAATGGTGTAGAGAGTGTGTTCCGAGTATTTGATATGGCTTGTGCAGTGCTTGACATCGCTATGCTCCTCATCTTGTCTTGCATGGAGTCTAGAGGCACCGCGCAGGTTTGTCTGGTGTTCAAGAGTATAGAAAAAAATAACGCCACGGCCTGAGTGATGGCATGCATCGAATCAGGCCGTGGCGTTTTATAGGGGGCTTACTTGATATGGCAACTCAGGCACAAGGCACTGGTGTTGTTCGTCATACGGAGTTGGTCATTGAATCCTTTGTAGTGTGGGGTATGGCATGTCATGCAGCCTACGACATAGTCCAGAGTTCCGTCGATGTTCATCTCACGAAGTTTCAACTCGCCGTTGGGACCAAGCTTGTGGCTTGCATCAGCGGCTTGGAAATGGCTATCGCCCTGCTCGGGATAAACAGCGGTCCGTCCGACCGGATGATCGTTACTCAGATCAGTACCAACGAGTTCACCACCAGTGATGAAAATCGATCCTGTTTGACCACCAAAGGCATCAAGGGCTACGGTGCCGTCATGGCAGCCCATGCACAAACGGCTGAGCTTGTCAAAGGCTGCTGTACCATCATCTGGACCTGCGCCCGCTGTGTTGCCATCGTACAGCGTGTAGACGGCGGTGGTCAGTGTATGGTTCCATAGCCAGCCAACTGCTGAACCAGTTTCATCACTGAGAGCATTATGTGGGGTGTGGCATGGCTTACAGATTTCACCACCAGCCCAGCCCGTACCACTGAAGTCGTGGGCTTCACCCACCATGGTTTGAGCAAGTGCTGGAGTGGCCAACAAAGCCAAAGACCCAGTCAGAAGCAGTGTGCGGATTTTCATGGGAAGCTCCTCTTTCAAATACGGAAAATGGGTTTCTTGGGGGGAGACCATCTCCCGGCTGTGTTGCCCATTGTTGTTCTGTAGAGATATATGCAAAGCGTGTACCAAATATAACAGATTTCACCTGCCCGTACAAGGCTCAGAATCGATGCTCTTGGTCCGATATTGGCCATTGATTCCAAATGATAGGAATTGACAGCCGATAGTCTTCCCGCTTGCTGGATTACCTGTACAGGCAGTTGCTGAGGGTAAAACTATTAAAAAATGAGACAAATCGACCCAAGGGCAGCTGAATCGCAGCCGATGCGTGCTGGGAATGCTGAAAGGACACCCCTTGGTATATCTCCATGCTCTGACCTGCTCCAGCAGGCTCCGCCGACAGTCACAACTTTTATGGATCACGCCAGCCCTTGCATTGGCAGCTATAGGGATGGGTGGTGCGACGGCTCCAAGAATCCTGGAAGAGAAGCCTGTTATCCGGACTGTCAATGCACAATCCAGAAAGGTCTCAGTTCTGGCAGCTGTTGATCAGCGTGGATCCAGTTGTGTGGAGTGCCATGTGTTAGACTCGCAGTTATCCCATCCGGTGGACATTGTTCCGCCGGGGTCTATGACGGTGCCTGCGAGCCTGCCTCTTGTCAATGGCAAAGTGACATGCGTAACTTGCCACTCGGTGTCTGCTGGTGAACACACCACGGGGCAAGGGGCTGCTTCAGATTTCTTGAGAGCGATTGATGCGGGGTCTGGTTTGTGCAGCCAGTGTCACGATTCTACGGGTATTTCAGCTCAGGACATGCACGCTGTTGCGACCAGGCGTGCTCATCTGCCTCAGGCAAAGTCAGCATCCTCCAGACTGTCTGATTCACCGGACTGGGCCAGTGCAAACTGTCTGAGTTGTCATGATGGTGCGATGGCGAGCGATGTCAGTGCGGTTTCCGGGATAGCTGGTGCGGGGTTGTTCAATATGAGGAGTACGGGACATCCAGTGGGTGTCTCGTATCAGTTGTCTGATCCCCGAGGGGCTGATGGGACGCTGAAATCACCAGCGATGATGGATGACCGGATTCGGCTTTTCAACAACCGGGTGGAATGTGGCTCGTGCCACAGTCTTTACTCTGCAGAAACGAAGCTGCTGGTGATTTCCAACGACAGGAGCGAGCTTTGCCTGAGCTGTCACGAGTATTGAACGCTGAATCCTGAGTACTGAGGGGTTTCCCGGACGCAGGACAGGGGTTGTGAACAGCATCCCAGACATGGGAGTGTTGACGACAGCTCTGGCTGCTTGTTATCTAATCCAACTGTAGACAACCAGCGATGGTGGGCATTTGCCCGGGGGCTGATCCCTTTGGCAAGAGCGTGCGGGCGATCTGTCAGCTCTGGCACTGATTTTGCATGATTCAGGTCGTCAATCATGTTTTTGTGATGGAGTTGGCTATAGATGAGTCAGGTATGCTTCAAGCAGATTGTTGGAGGCGTAGGCCTTGGTGTTGCTGGAGCGTATCTGGCGGTGAATCAGCATTTACGATTGTTTGGAGTGGTGGGGGAGTTGCCTGTGATCCGCTGAGTAAAGACTGAAAAGATGGTCGAGCATCAAGTAATGGAAGTGGGCATGATGAAACACCACAGAGGGTTCATTTCTGGCGTTCTTGTTGCTCTGACATTGAGTGTGGCATCAGCCCAGCCTGTGCCTCTGGCGGTTCAAGACAAGGCTTTACAAGAATCTGTGTTGCCCAGCGGGGATGCGATCCCGCTTGCAGATCCTTCAATGGTGCCTGGGCAGGAACTGGCTGAGCAATCAGGTCGCCTGGCGATTCAGGTGATTCAGGGTACACCCGGTGGCCCGGAAATCGGCATCACTGATGTTGAAGTCGATCTGCTTCACCAGAGTAAAGTGATCAAGACCATCAAGTCTCAGCTTGACAAGTATGGCGTTGTCGTGCTTGATGATCTTCCCATCAAGCTGGGTGTTCAGCCTGTCGTTCGCATTAAGTACGCAGGTGTGACATATCAGGAAGTCGGCGCGATCATGGACCCGGCGAACCCGCAGCAGATGATCCAGGTAATCTGTCACGAAGTAACCAACGATGCGCCAGCGTGGAAAATACCCATACGCCAGATCATGATCAACTACGCTCCTGAAGGGTTGAAGGTGACAGAGATTATGGTGGTCGATAACCCCGCCAGGCAGACATGGCTGGGTACACCACAACCGAGCGGTGAGCCGGTGACAACGGTGTTGCCGTTGCCGGTCAATGCTGAGCAAGTCGAACTGGGCAAGGGGTTCCATGGCTGGTGTTGCACAGAGTTTGAGAATGGCAAGGTCAAGAACCATCTGCCGTTGATGCCGCATATTACTGAACTGGATTTCAGCTATGTGGTGTCAGCTCAGGACGGTTCGGTTGTCTTTGACATTCAAGCTTCAGCGGATATCGAGAAGTTGATTGTGATCGTTCCTGATCAGATGGAAACGGTTAGCACTGAGGGGCTTGAACTGGGTGGCAGCCGCAGCATTGCTGATACACAAGTTCGTTTCTATACAGCAGAAGGTTTTGCCAAGGGTGCGAAGGCTGTTTTGACGCTGAGCGGTTTGTCAAGAGAGGTTATTGATGTTGCAGATGAGACTTCCAAGGCACAAGGTTCAGGGAAGACAATGGCCATTATTGGTGGCGGGCTATTGGTTGTGATAGTGTTTTTCGTGGTATTTGCAAAGTCAGGGACAGTCAGCAAAAACTGAACGCGCACCTGGAGTCCTTCGTGTTCGCAAGAGTCGTCCAGTCAGGTGCAATGACCCAGGAACGGATCGAATCCGTGAGGGCCGAGTCATGAAGAACCATGCGGGTATTGCCATTGCTGGTTACTGGCTTCTGACAGGATTTCTATTTGCTGGCGCGTTGGTCATGCTCTTTTTCTATACGCCAGTTGAAAGCACGGCGGGTTCGGTTCAGAAGATATTTTATCTGCATTTGCCAGTGGCGATCAGTACATATGCGGCAGCTTTGGTGGTGTGCATTGCAAGTGCCGGGTTTTTGTGGCAGCGAAAGATGTGGTGGGATGATCTGGCGGGGGCTGCGGGATGTGTAACGGTGTTGTTCTGCTCCGTCGTTCTGCTTACGGGCATGATCTGGGGCAAGAGTGAGTGGGGTACCTGGTGGACATGGAGCCCTCGTCTGACATTCAGCCTGGTGTTGTGGCTGCTCTATGTTGTGTATGTAATTGTTCGATCACAGATAAAACCTCCCATGCATCGAGCAGCGGTCAGTGCAGTATATGGTTTGGTAGCATTTCTGGATGTGCCGTTGGTCTACTTGTCAGTGAAGCTGATGCCTGACATTCACCCCTCCTCGATCGCACTCATGCCTGAGATGAAGCAGACACTGCTGGTGTGGGTAGTATTTGTGGTAATGCTGATGGGTGGGATCATCATGACACGATACAAAATGAATCGCCGGGCTCGAGAATTGGAGAAGTATGATGAGCAACCAACAGGTACACCATTTTCTACAGGAGAGGCTTGATGAACAGCGATTTGATCCCGGGGGTATCCAGTCGGTTCCGAGTTGCTAATGGGTTATGCTTGCTATTGCTGATTGAATCGTTTTCAATCACCAGGCGGAAGCGACGCGTACCATGATGAGTCATTCAGAGATTTAAAAAAAGCAGATGCTCCAATAAAGGAAGGACAAACCCGATGCGTCGTACAATTTCATTCACTGTTACACTTGCCTTTGCGACTGCGGCCACATTTCTGTTGGCAGCCAGCCCGCAGGAACCACCAACACAAGCGCCCAATGGACAGCCGCTCCCCCCCGGGCATCCTGCGGTGAGCATGCCACCAAAGCCTGTCGCCACATGGACAGCCGATCCGAAGGATGTACAAACCATTGAAGCGATCATTGATGCTTATTACGACTCTGTATCTGGTGCCAAGGGCGAAGCCAGGGACTGGGAGCGTTTCGTTTCATTGTTCATGAAAGACGCCCGGTTCATCGTGACTCGGACGATAGATGGAGAGGTTGTCCCGCTTGCTTTGAGCCCTCAGGAGTTTGTTGATTCGAACCGTACATATTTCGAGCGAGGCGGATATTTTGAGAAAGATATCCATCGTGAGATCGATTCTTTCGGGCACATTGCTCAGGTCTTCAGTACATACGCAACTCGCCGTGCTGAAAACGACCCCGAGCCTTACTCGCGTGGAATCAACAGCATTCAACTTGTCAATACAGGTGACAGGTGGTGGATCTCAACGATCATGTGGGATAGCGAACAGCCTGATATCAACCCCATCCCTGCGATTTATCTCCCTGCCAGCAAGAAGGATAACTGACAGGGACAATGATTGGCAAATCAGAATCTTGTGACATTACAAAATTGCAAGCTGACTTATAAGAGCTTTCAGATTCAGATAATAAAGTGTCTTACAGAGCGAAAGTTTAAATGTGAGGATTGGCACGGTAAGCAAAAGTAAATCGACTATGGTTTGAATGCCGATACAGAAAAGGATTTGTTTTCGTCTCTTTGGCTGCTATAATTTACCGTCTTGTCCGATATAGAGTGTTTAGAGGATTGTGCTGGTGAACAGGTTGCACAAATCCCGGGTTCAGAGTCATCCCTTGTTGTGGTGGATGATGCGTGGTGTGTGGACTTGTCTCGCAGTCATGCACCTGTGGCCATTGGTGATATTGGCTCAAAGAGAGTTTACCACTCCATCGCTTGCAGATACGCTTTGGCTGATATCGCTTATTGTCGCGATCGGTGTTTTTACACTCAAAGCCGTGGATGCTGCGTTGCTTCGTGTCCATCGGCCGGGTATGGAGTTTGTTGTTTTTGTTATAGCTGCAGCACTGATCCATGGCAACGCAGTAGTGGATTCAGAACTGCCAGCACTTACACTTGAAACTGCGACAGTTGTTGTGGTTGTAGCTGGCGGGGGTGTTATTGGTCATCGACGACTGAAACGGCGTCTTTCAGAGATGCTGTGTGGTCTTATGCGCCGGGTAAGCCCATTCTGGCATGATCGGCACCAGGTTGGTTTTCTTAATCTGGTTGCTTGTTACAGCTCGGTTCGTGTGGTGCTCTGCTGTGAACCTGCGCGAGCGCCTCCTTCGCTGATTGTCTGAGTAAATCCAATCTAAAATTTGTGACTATGGTTTTCAATTGACGCTGTGGCTGTCAAAAAATGATCAGCTGCGCCATGGAATCATCGAAGGAGACAACATGTTTACCCAAGCCATTCAACCAGGCTGCACGGGTTGTTCGGGTGGGAATGCGCGGTGTGTATGTCATCGCCCCCGTCGAAGGGCCGCTTTAATGATCAACTTAGGAACGCCTGACTCGCCATCAGTGAGTGATGTACGACGCTATTTAAGAGAGTTCCTGTCAGATCCGTTTGTTATTCAACTTCCACGATATGCAAGTTTCTTAACACCAGTGCTTGCATCAGCGATAGCGCAATTCCGCGGCCATCAATCAGCTGAGGCGTACAAAAAAATCTGGTGGGAGGAAGGATCCCCACTGCGAGTCATTACCCAGCGTCAGCAAGAGTTGCTCAAAGATCAGCTTGGCAGTCAGTGGGAAGTCTATAGCGCCATGCGTTATGGCACACCCAATATCAGAGAGGCTGTCAACAGGATGCTGGCGGACGAGGTGACGGATGTTGTTGTGGTGCCCATGTATCCACAGTGGGCTGGGCCTACTACTGAAACTGCAGTCAAGGTGCTATATCATGAGTTGCATCGTCATGCACCGAGGCTGAGTGTGACAGTTCGGTCTGAGTGGTATGCTGACCATGGGTATATTGAGTCCCAGGCACAGTTGATTAATCATTACATTGCTGAGCGTGGGTTGGCTCCTGAGACGAGCTATCTGCTATTCAGCACGCACTCGATGCCGGAATCTTATATTCGCAAAGGTGATCCTTATGAGGGTCAGATTCGACAGACGGTGGAACTGGTCAGACGACGGCTGGGTTGGCCTGCAGATCGATCATCATTGAGTTTTCAGAGCAAACTGGGACCAGTGCCTTGGCTTGCACCGAGCACAAAGCAGAGGCTTGAGGAGCTTGCTGAGCAAGGTGAGAGAGATGTCGTGGTCTGCCCGATCAGTTTCACAGCCGATTGTCTGGAAACACTTGAAGAGATTGGCATGCTCTATGCAGATCAGTTTGCTGAGCAATCAGGAGGTGGGCAAGTTCACCTGGTCCCGGCATTGAATGAAGACAAGCGGTTCATCCGTGCGATGGCATCGCTCGTTCGCAAGGGACCGACTTCGATGGATCTGCATGAGCCGATCAAGCCATTGAAAAGCTCGTCAGAAGATGAATCGATCAGCGCATTGATCTCTCGGCTGGTACTGGTTGGAACTGCGCTCCCCGGGCGCCTGGGATCATCATCTGAGACGGGTTATATTGACGAAACTGGTTTGCGATCATTGTGCCGAGAGAGGATGGGATTGCATGCAAGTGTTCAAAAGTGCGGGGCACTCCCTCATGTAGATGGGTGTTTCGTACTCAAAACTTGTCAGCGGATTGAGCTGTATGCGTTGATTGATCATGGTGGAGCTGCAAAGAGAGTGATCCCCGGGCTTCGGTCAACATTCTTTGAACACGCTGATGCGAGCTTTGAACCAGCGGTGAGCAAGGGGCTGGATGCGTATCGCCGCCTGCTGCGGACAGCGTTGGGTCTGAATAGCACGCTACCAGGCGATGCTGATGTGATAGAGCAGCTCCATACCGCGCGGCAAATGGCAGAGCAGACGCAAACGCTCTGTCCAGGCTTGTCACGAGTGCTTGATGAAGTGGATACGACGGCAGCACAAATCCGCAAGAAGACTGCTTGGGGTCGTTTCATGAGTCATTTCGCATCAGCTGCCATGGCGAATCTGGATCTGGATCTCGATCCGACAGCCTTTGATGGCATCATCATTGGAGGATCGACAACTTCCAAACTGATCCTGCGATTAATCACTGCTGGCCGACCGGGCGATAGCGACCGACTGACATTTGTTTACCGAGGGTCAGGACGGAAGCGGCTCATTAAATATATTCGCAGAGTTGCACCACTCACGCGACGCTTGCGGGTAGATCGCTACAGCGATGCAGAGGTTCATGCTGCGATTGGAGGTGCGGATACGGTTTTTCTTGGAATTGACAGTAGAGAAGCGGTGCTTCATCGCAATGATTTGGAGGGGCTGCGTGATTTCACGAAGCAGCCTTTGAACATCGTGGATTTTAATAGCTATGGCTCAACCACAGGGCTCGATGGGCTTGAGGGTGTGAGGCTTATTAATGCCAGGCAGCTTGGCAAGGCGGCTTGTGAATACGGCGAGTCTCAGATTGCCAAGCCTGGCTTTGCAGATGCCTATGAAGAGGCGACTCAATACATCGAAAAAGTAATTTGCAAAGCAAGCGGTGCCAAGATGGATTGCGGAAGAATGAAAGGGTCGCGTACACAAACCGGGGCTCTGGTGCAGAACAATGGTACCAGAAGGGAAGAGAGGGTGTCATGCTAGAACTGCAAGTGATTAATCGAGATACATTTTCACGCTATGCGGGGTTGAGTTTGCCTCGGCATGTAGCTTATCCGATGCCAACCTGGTGGCACGAGGTCGATGCGGAGGCATCATCAAAGTTGCGTGCATTGAGTACATGCGCACCTGCACTTCGTGACTTGTCATTATATCTGCATCTGCCATTTTGTGAAAAAATGTGTCGGTTCTGTGCCTGTAACCGCACGATTGTGCGCAAAGACAGCCAGTCCGGTGCACAACGAGTGAGCCAGTATCTGGATGTGCTTATCAAGGAGTTGGAGCTGCGAGCAGAAGATATTGGCAAGATCAACAGCGAGCGTCGGATCGTTCGTCAGATCCACTGGGGAGGGGGGACGCCGACTTATCTGAGCTGTGAACAGATCCAGCAGTTGCATGGTGCAACGACAGCGTTGTTTGACATCTCGCCTGATGCGGAGATTTCGATCGAAGTTGATCCACGCGTAACCACAGCTGAGCAGCTCTGTGTTTTACGCAAATGCGGATTTAATCGGATTTCGCTTGGTGTGCAGGACTTTGATAAAAAGGTTCAAGAGCATATTGGTCGGATTCAGCCATTTGAGATGGTCAAACAAACTGTTGCAGATGCTCGGCAGGCAGGGTTTACGAGCATTAACTTTGATCTGATCTATGGCTTGCCTCTCCAGACAATTCAGAGTGTCAAAAGCATGATCGAAAAGGCGATCGAGCTGGAGCCTGATCGGATCGCGTTTTATCACTATGCTCAGATCCCTGATCGCATCGCCAATCAGCGCGGGCTTGATCATACAGCTCTGCCTGATTCTGATTCCAAGCTCACAATGATGCTCGAAGCGACAGCGAGATTTGGGAATGCAGGATATGTATATGTCGGGCTTGATCACTTTGCCAAGCCTGACGAGATGCTGGTGCAAGCGATGCACAACGGCCAGATCAATCGCTCATTCCAGGGAATGACCACAGGCGCTGAGCTTGACCTGTTCGGGTTTGGCTGTTCTGCGATCAGCATCCTGCCTCGCAGCATGTACCTGCAAAATGAACACGATATTTCAGCGTACACAGAGAAGGTGCTTTTGGGTATCGACCCGGCGGTGCGGGGGAAGGCTCTGACCAAAGATGACGGCGTGCGTCAAGCTGCGCTCATGCAGCTATATTGCCTGGCAGAGATTGACCCGGCTCGTCTGCAACGCGAGGTTGGTGTTGATTTCGCCAGCTACTTTGCTCAAGAGAGCAGCCAGATTGATCGACTGGTCGCTGACGATCTGGTTGAACGAACAGAGCTGGGAGGCATTCGTTTGACGCAGCCTTTGGGAAGAGTATTGATGCGAAATGTGGCAGCAGTTTTTGATGGTTACCTTGATGAGGACGCACCATGGACAGGCATGAAACAGACATTCTCAGCCAGCGCCTGAACAGGGCAGAGTCTCACCCCCGGAATGATCTCATCCTGCGAGCAATGCGCGGCGAGCATACCGAGCGGACGCCGGTATGGCTCATGCGGCAGGCGGGGCGTTTTGATCCGGCGTATCGGGAACTGCGAGCGTCGGCTGGGCTTGAACTGGAACAGCTCTTTGCTCATTCAGAGTACGCAGCAAAAATAACCGAGCTGCCCGTGCGATTTGGGGTTGATGCTGCGATTTTGTTTCAGGATATTCTTACGATTTTAGGACCAATGGGAGCACCGTTTGTTTTCCGCCCCGGGCCGGTGCTGGAACACCCTGTTCGATCAAGTGCTGCAGCAGACGGGCTGGTGGGATATGACCCGCATGAGCATCTGGACTTCGTGGCGGAGAGTATCGCCATGGCGTTGGATCGTCTGGATGATGCTATTCCGCTCTTGGGGTTTGCGGGTGCTCCTCTGACGCTGTTGGCGTTCTTGGTAGAGGGAGCAAGTCCGCAGGACAATGCGCTCAAGGCCCGTGAGTTTATTCGTGATCATCGTGAAGCTGCTGAGCGATTGCTCGACCGGATTACCGTATTAACCGCGGACTATCTAAAGATGCAGATTGATGTGGGTGTGCATGGGGTGCAGCTCTTTGAGTCGTGTGCATCCTCATTCAGCAGAGATGAATATAGCGAGTTGGCGCTTCCATACCAGCAGGAGATATTCAGACTGATCGGTCAGGATAACAACTGTGTGCCCAGAGTGCTGTTTGCCAGAGATGTCGAGCCTGCACTCATGGCGGCGAGCGGTGCTGATGTGATCAGCATCAGCCACAACATTTCACTGGCAGATGCACAGGGAGCCATGGTGTGCGGGGCTGTGCAGGGCAATGTTGACAATCAGCTCTTGCTCCAAGGTTCGCCCAACGAAGTGTTTGATGCAGCATGCAAGTGCATCCAGGAGGGTGGGCATCATGGGCATGTGTTGAACCTTGGCCATGGTGTGTTGCAAGGCACATCTGTTTCTAACTTCTGTGCGATGATTGAGGCTGCTCACAAGTATGTCATAAAAGATGAGGTGGGTGTGTGATGAACGAGACGACTCAGGTTGTAGTACTTGGTGCAGGGATCACCGGTTTGACATTGGCGCATGCTTTGGCAAGGCGTGGTGTGGATGTTCGTGTGCTTGAGGCCGCACCTCGTGCAGGCGGTGTGATACAGACACTGACCAGGGATGGGTTTGTGCTTGAGCAGGGACCGTTCAGTGTCATGGTTCGATCCGGTGCATTTGGCGAACTGCTTGATGAACTCAGTTTGGAGGCTGTGGAAGTCAATGCAGATGCTTCAGCCAGGCGATATGTGATTCGAAAGGGGAAGTTTTGTGAGGTTCCGACTTCGCCGATGGGTCTTGTGCGGACGCCTTTACTTTCTGTGGGCGGCAGGTTGAGATTGCTCAGGGGCGTCTTTCGTTCAAAGGGCCGGATGGGCGATGTCGACGAGACCATGGCACAGGTGGCAGCAAGACGGCTTGGACCAGAGGCTTCGGCGTATCTTGCGGGGCCTGCTTCAGTTGGTATCTTTGCTGCTGAAGCTGACGAGTTGAGCTTTGATGCGTGCATCCCGCGTTATGCGCAGGCGGATCGAGAGGCAGGGTCGGTCATCGGTATGATGAAGGCTGTGAAGCAACATAGCCCAAGTACGGATTCTACTGGTGAGTCGCAGCCCAAACGCGCAATGATCGGCTTTGAAGGCGGGCTTGGGAAGTTGATCGATCGACTGGTCGCGGAACTGGGTGAGAGCGTCATGCTGGAGTGCCCGGTTAAAGTGATTGAAAGAGTGGGGGATGAGAGGGGGGAGGGGGGGTATCGCATCAGGTATGCAGGCGGGGAGATTGAAGCTGATGCGGTGGTTTGTACAACTGGGCCGGGAGCTGCGGGTGAGTTGCTGGATTCGATTGTGCCTGGCATTGCTCAGGAACTTCACAGCATCAAGACTGCAGGACTTGGCGTAGTGCATCTGGGATTCAAACGCGCAGATGTAGAGCATTCACTGGATGGATTTGGATTCTTGCTGCCTGAGACTGAAAGGATCGAGCCTTTGCTTGGGTCGATTTGGGCCAGCAGCATATTTGATGATGCTGCTCCAGAGGGGCATGTGCTTATCCGGGCCATTGTTGGAGGCACACGATGGCCCGATGCCATGAACTGGACAGAGGCAGAACTGGTCAGGCGAAGCTTTGATGCGCTGAAGCCTTTGCTTGGCTTTAGAGCTGAACCAGTGCTGGCGCAGGCTTGCTACTGGCCATCAGCGATCCCTGTATACGAACCGGGTCATCAAGACAGAGTTGCTCGAGTGGTTGAGAGATTGAAAAGTGTACTCGGATTGTGGTGTGCTGGGAACTGGGTTGATGGGCTTGGGGTCAACGACCGGGTTGTCGCAGCACGCGAACTCGAACCTGAAGTCACAGGGTATGTTCAGGCACAGCACATGGAGGCTGTGGTATGTCAGGGGTAGACAAGATGTTTCCAAAGCCTGTATATCGTCCGCGCCGTCTTCGCCGCACTGCGACGATTCGCCAGCTTGTTCGCGAGACAGAGTTGCCACCCGGGCGTCTGGTCTGCCCTGTTTTTCTGGTTGAAGGAGAAAATCAACGCCAGCCGATTTCAGGCATGCCCGGCGTTGATCGTTTCTCGATTGACGAGGCGATCCGTTTTGCAGAGGGTGCGTGTGAGCTTGGCGTTCGTTCCTTTGCGTTGTTTC
This sequence comes from Phycisphaerales bacterium, assembly GCA_029260555.1. Lineage (GTDB taxonomy): Bacteria > Planctomycetota > Phycisphaerae > Phycisphaerales > UBA1924 > JAJDCZ01. The sequence goes on along the minus strand of JAJDCZ010000016.1, from coordinate 8,561 downwards.
CAAAAGTTTTGAACAGTGAAAAGACAGCCGATGGATCAGCAGCACTGCGTGATGACAATCTGGCGTGTCGATCATTGCGTGCTTTGCGTAAGGCACTTCCCGAGGCGTGTCTGATTGCTGATGTGGCGCTTGATCCGTTTTCATCTGATGGGCACGATGGGATTGTGGCTGATGGCTGCGTGCTCAATGATGAGACAGTTGAGATCCTGGCGAAGATGGCGGTGGTGCAGGCCCGGGCGGGAGCGGATATCGTGGCGCCATCTGACATGATGGATGGCCGAGTAGGGGCGATTCGTTCAGTGCTTGATGCTGAGGGATTAACCGACACGATTATTTTAAGTTATGCTGCCAAATACGCATCGAGTTTCTATGGCCCGTTTCGTGGGGCGCTGGGGTCGGTGCCGGTCGAGCGTGCAGATGTTCCAAAGGACAAGAAAACCTACCAGATGGACCCGGCCAATATTATCGAGGCATCATTTGAAGCCGGTCTTGATGCGCTTGAAGCGGCTGACATGTTGATGGTCAAGCCTGGGCTGCCTTATCTGGATGTGATCAGCCGTCTTGCATCAGAGCATGAAATTCCGATAGCTGCGTACCATGTTTCCGGTGAGTATGCCATGCTGCGAGCCGCAGCGGCGCAGGGGCTTATGGATTATGAAGCGGGGCTTGTTGAATCACTCTTGTGCCTTGCACGAGCAGGGGCGCGGGTGATTCTGACATACGGCGCCCTGGATTATGCAGCTTGGTGGCGTAGAGAACAGGGGTTGGCCTAGCGCAGCATCATGTGCGATGGGCTTGCGGAATAGCGATCAATCAAGGAGTAATTGTAAAATGACTACAGATCAACAGATTGCAACCATGCGAACCCATGCTGGGCGGCCTGCTTCAGAAGCTGCGTTTGCACAAGCGTGCAGATTTCTACCGGGTGGTGTGAACAGCCCGGTCCGAGCGTTTGGTTCGGTTGGTGGAACACCAGTCACAGTGTCAAGCGTATGCGGGGCATACATTGAGGACATTGATGGACAAAGGTACATTGATCTGGTGGGTTCATGGGGGCCTGCAATTGCTGGGCATGCACACCCGGATGTGATTGCAGCGGTCCACGATGCGGTCAAACGGGGATTGAGCTTCGGCGCACCATGCGAGGATGAAACGCATCTGGCGGAGCTGATTCTGTCAGCACTACCAGGACATGATCGGCTGCGATTTGTGAACAGCGGCACAGAAGCGTGCATGAGCGCTCTGCGTCTGGCACGAGGTGCGACCGGAAGGCAACAGGTTATCAAGTTTTCAGGCAACTATCACGGCCACTCTGATTCGATGCTTGTTGCAGCAGGATCAGGAGCCGTGACCCATGGGGTGCCGACATCACTGGGTGTCTGTGAGGCGACCGCCAATAACACGACGGTGGTTCGCTACAACGATGCGGATGCGGTTACGAAGGTCTTTGAACAGATGGGATCAGAGATTGCTGCGATCATCGTCGAGCCAGTCGCTGGCAACATGGGGCTGATCAAACCCGCAGCTGGGTTCCAGGAATACTTGCGCAAGTTGTGTGATACATGGGGCACAGTGCTGATCTTTGACGAAGTGATGACTGGTTTTCGAGTGGCATGGGGTGGGTATCAGAATGTCTGCGGTGTGCAGCCGGATCTGACTTGTCTGGGCAAGGTTATCGGTGGCGGTATGCCAGTGGCTGCGTATGCAGGTCCAGCACGATTGCTTGATCAAGTCAGTCCGGCGGGACCGGTGTATCAGGCGGGTACACTCAGTGGCAACCCGGTAGGAATGGCAGCAGGGTTGGCGACGCTTCAACTTTGCCAGGGGGATGGTTTCTACGAACATCTGACAAAGTTGACATCTCGTCTTGCTGAAGGGTTTGCTGAGGGTGCAAGGGATGCGGGCATAAATCTTGTCACTGATTGCATTGGAGGCATGCTGGGCTTCTCGTTCAGCAGTCAGCCGATCTGCAACTTTGAAGATGCTCAGGCTGCGGATCATGATCGATTCGGACGATTCTTCCACGCCATGCTCGATCGGGGGGTGTGGCTTGCCCCGTCTGGATACGAAGCGTGCTTTGTGTCTGCAGCACACACTGACACAGATATTGATGCTGTCATCGCAGCAGCTACATCAGCTTTTCAGGAGATGTCATGAACACGACAGTGCGTATTGGAAGCAGGGGGAGTGATCTTGCACTCTGGCAAGCCAGAGATATCGCAGCCAGGCTGAGCGAATGCGCCGGGGTTGTGACAGAGATTGTGATCATTCAGACGCCTGGTGATAGTGATGCTAAGATGCCCATGACCTCAGGCGTATGGCCAACGGGAGCGTTTGTCACATCAATAGAACAAGCCCTGGTCGATGACGAGATCGATATCGGAGTGCACAGTTTCAAAGATCTGGCGACGGTTTCACAGCCGGGGTTGAAAGTGATCGCAACCACACCTCGGGCATCTGTGCATGATGTCCTTGTCGCATCAGGTTCCGAATCAGCAGCAAGGCTGAACTCTGCATTAGAGGGTGAAGGATCAGTGAGTGAGCTGCACATCGGAACCAGCAGCCCCAGGCGGACAGCCCAGCTTTTGCATGCTTTAGGTTGCCAGAATGATCCAATCCGGGGAAATGTCCCGACGAGAGTCGCGATTGCAACCCAAGGCAAGCTTGATGCGGTATGTCTGGCAGCTGCGGGACTTGAAAGGCTTGGTCTCAATCCGCTGCACACAGTGGTGCTTCCAATCGATCGGTTTCCCACAGCACCAGCTCAGGGAGCAATCGCAGTGCAAGCCCGCGAGGGCACACCAACAGCTGAACTTGGGATCACCATTAACCATGAACCAACGCAGCGCTGCGTTATGGCAGAGCGAGCGTTTATCCAAAAGATCGATGCAGGGTGTCACACGCCGGTTGCTGCCAGCGCTGTTATAGAGGCTGATGGAACGATCAATCTGCATGTTCAACTGTTCAATGAGAATGGCGATCTCTTTGAAGAACACGCAAAGGGTACAGACCCACTTTCACTAGGACTTATGGTTGGTGTCAGAGCTCTAAAATGGACCGATTCATGACCCATGTCTGGGTGACTCGCGATGAGCCTTCTCATGGCCCTCTTGCGATGGCGTTGAAACACGCAGGGCTTACGCCTGTTGTTGAGCCTGTCCTTGAAACCAAGGCAGTCTCGGATGCCCGCAAAGAGATCGCTACGCTAGAACCTGATGACTGGCTTGTTCTGACGAGTCCCCGGGCCATACTCGCTGTTGCCTTGCCTGAGGCACTTGTGCCACGGGTTGCCGTTGTAGGCCGGGTTTCTGCAGAGATTGCCCGTTCGATTGGTCTTCGCGTTGAGTTTGTCAGTTCAACAGGTGATGCCAGTGGTGTGTGGCAACACATCCAGCAAAATGCCGTCGGGATGCGAGTTTGCTTCCCGCGATCATCGCGCACAGCCCTTGCCAGGATCAAAGGCGTAGATTTGTGTTCGCCGATTCTGTATGAAGTCAATAATCGCTGCTTTGATCAAAATATTATGCAGACAGTCGATGTTGTCTGCTTTGCAAGCCCGTCAGCGGTGCATAGTGTGGCAGAGCAACTTGGCACTATTACCATTCCAGCAGCAACCATAGGACCAACAACAACGCATGCTGTTGAGCAGGTGGGCTGGCCTCTTCTGATCGAATCGCCTCAGCGGAACTTTGCGTCTCTCGCAGCAGCTATTGCAGATATAGTCGAGTCGCGTAAAGCGTGAAGTCTCGTCCGCCATACACTTATATTGGTCCAGTGATCAGGATTAGTGCGAAACAGAATATGCTCAAACCGGACTGGTTTTACAGTGCGTTGAGTATGATCTGGAAATCAACTTCATTGACGATTCCATCGCCATTAAGATCCGCAGTAGCATCGCGTGTACCAAGGGCGCGGATAAGAAGCATGACATCAAGAACATCAATTACGCCGTCAGAGTTGATGTCTGGTGAGCCTCGAGATCCATTTCCACACACTATGTCTGTCGACAGGATTCGCACAATATCCGCTCGGACAAAGCTTTTGATGAACGGATGAGAGGTTTCCTTGAGAGGCCAGCCTTGTTCGTTCAAGAACCGATCGAGCTGCTGCACCTCAACGAACACTTCACCAGCTCCAGAAGCAGGGAGTGAGTCAACAAGCTGAGGATTTGTCGGGTCCGTGACATCGATGACCTGCAAACCAGAGCCAGAGTTGGCAAGCATGGCGTAGTCCTCAACACCCGGAGGCGACATCTGACTTGCAACATCCACATCCACAACGCTGCCACCCAGATTCTGCAAGGCTGCGACTTGGTAGATGCTGTCTGGAACCGTGATGTCCATGATGTTCAACCCCGAGGAACCCGCAGCAACATAGAGATAATCATGTTCAAACGAAGGAGTCGTTCCATCGCCTGTTACCCAGGCAGCGTATGTATCAAGACCGGATGCACCAAGCATCGGAATTGTCTGCACCAACACGGGCTCGTTCAGATTTGGCAGCAGGTTGATGACATGCACACCTGCAGTTGGATCTGCAACATATGCCCGCACTTCAAAGGCCTGACCTTGCTGATAATGCGAATAAACAGTGACATCCTGAGCATTGATGCTGGGAATTGACGCCACAATCACCGGGTTTTCCTGATCAGCGATATTGACGATCACAAGACCATCTTCGCCAGCCGCGATGAACAAGTGGATACCCCAGACAAGCACACGCTGAGCGTTTGGAGTTGCAATAGTTGTGATATATCTCGGCGTTCTGATTCCATTAATGAGAAGCGGAGATGGCCTGTCGCTGACTGGCCTTGGACCTTCCATACTGTCGTAGACATGCACGCCCACACCCTGATCAATGATGTAGAAATACCTGGCAACACGAGCCACGCCGATGGCATTGATACCACTGATGAGTGGTTGTGGCGAGGCGTTGGGTCCGTTTTGAAGATTAAACCCGATGAGTCCATCCGTGCCTGCAGCCACATAGATCGCGTCGGCTGTGCCTTCAACAACATCAGGCCTGGACACTATCCCCATGGGATTAGCAACATCAAGCGTTGCAACGAATGCAGGCATCGTAGGGTCTGTCTTGCGGTCATAAACACGCACGCCACCTGGTGCAGCAAGAAAGGCATAATTTCGTGCCAGTGAATAGTTGCCAGTACCCATGCCAAGCGTGACAGGTGTCCGGTGACACTCAGCACAAGTGCGCACATTCCCAGGCCCCTGCACCGTGTGAGGCTGCACCGGGTTCAACGCAAGACCAGACAACCCCTTGGTAGTTCTGGGCATCTTGAAATCAAGAATCTTTGAGCCATCAGGTGCAGTGACATCAGCAATAGGCTGACATGCGACGAGGTAGGGCGCTACGCGTCCTTCGCTGTTAGGCCCAATGAAAAATGGACGCAATGTCTCAAAGACCTTGTTCCCCGTGCGAACACGCCCGACTTCCTCATTCCTCGTGACGAGATTGACACCCATGAAGCGTTCGTCGCGCTCAAAATGGCACCCGAAACAGTTGGGTGTCCATGCTGAGTGACAGGAGTAACACTCAAGCCCGCCTGCAGCTTTAAGGTGATTATTGTTCATTGCACACGCTGCTCTGGGGTTATACCTGTCAGAAAGCGGATCAACGATGTCCTTCACCAGTGGGATAGTGTGAACCTGGCCATCGACCTTGCCTGTCAAGGTTGCCTGAGTTCCGTCGTATTGCGTATTTCTGAGTTCCAGACCGTCGTGGTCGACGAATGTCGGTGCCTGGCCGGGAAGACCATGGCACATGCGGCATTCAATCTTGGTTGCCTGATCCATGTGGCCATAGATGTTGCCATCGCCCATGATTCCCCGAGCTGTGTGGCAATCTATACATTCAAGACCCTTTGTGCGGTGTGCATCCGGCGGGTTTGTGCCGCTTTCTGTATAGTGATAGTTGCCATTGAATCGAACATCTGTCGTGCCTGCGACCCCTGGCCCGCTGGGAAGCCTCGGTGGCATCTGTGCCCGGCCGGTAAAGTTCAACCCGATGCGCGCACCACGATGATGACAGTGAATGCACTGCTCAGTATCGATCTGCTTGGTAATTTTGTGGATGATCGGGTGCCCGGTCTCTGCATGATCAATTGTCATATCAGCACTTTGAGATAGCCCGTCGTTTGCGTAAAGCATGTGACATGCAGCGCAGCCATCGGCGCGATAAACCCCATCAGCATTTAATGCACCGCGATAGCCCTTGCCTCGCGACCACAAATGGCAGCGGGCGCACGCCTGGGCAGGCACTGCTGCAAAGTGTGTTGCGATGTCCTGAGGATCGCCCAGCGGATCGTATTCAATCAGATCATCAAGATGTTGGACAGCTCCACGCTCGACGGGAACATAGCCATCCAGATCATCAACCGCAAAGGTGCCGTAAATCGGTGTCTTGGTATCTTGGACAGCGTTTTGATAAAGCCCGCCTGCGTAGTGTCCCGCTGCGGTCGCCATCATGCTCTTGTGGACGGTTTCGAATCGTTCTGGATGACACAAACCACAGGTCTCGCCCACGACGCGCAGATTCGTCGGGTTGACAAATCGCTGATAGGGCAGGTCATAGTCAAGCGGTGCAACCGTCTTGTCCATGATCACTGGAAGTGTGGGCATCACATGGGCAAGATCTTTGACTTCAGCATCCGGATCGCCGCCATGGCAGAAGGTGCAATCCAGATCAAATCCCATCACTTCCGTAGCATTTTCGATGGCACTGTGGCAAAGCAGGCACTTGGGATAGACCCTGCCACCGCCAAATCCATCGCCACGCTCGACTTGAGGAATGAGCCGGCCATCAGGAGCCTCGACAGGCTCCAGAGTCGGGGGCTGAACCTGTTGGGTCACCGAGTTCTTGGCAGCCTTTTGCTTGCTCAGATCACTTGAAGATACCGCAGGCTGTGAACTGGCTGTGCCAATTCCCAGCATGGCAAATGCTGTACCCAAAGATAAAACGAAAATGGCTCGTTTGGCTTGCATGATCTCTCCTCTCGGACACATCTGGACAGCGGATCAAATGATCCTATTTTAGTAATGTAGCGATTTACAGCAGCTAACGCAAATGATTGGCGGGCAATTTGGTCAGAATAATCAAGTTTTACGATGTAGTTAGTATCGGTACACACAGCCGGGCACTTCCGCTTGCCTGACAAGTCTGATAACAGCAGGATCTGAGCAATATCATGCCACACCGCGATGAGGGTGGATTGGGCTCCATGGACATTCTGGCCAATCCGGTGGTATTCATCAGGCAATACCTACCTGCATTGAGCTCGCTCAATCAGTTCTCCAGCCAGCGATCCCAGAGCAAAAGTCCGGGGCGAATGAAGCCGTTTTCGTCGAGCAGCCCGGTATCACGCCAGATGAGCATAACTGGATCGGTCACGCCATTGGGGAAGAGTCGGTCGTTGAGCCAATCGTGATCTCTTGGAAGGAACCAGACGACGAACCGGGCATCCATTGCTTGAAGCTGCCCCATAAGTTGATTGACATATTGAGCTTGCCATATTGGTGAGCCGGGTTGATTGACACCCACAGCATCGATCACTAAATCTTGTGCGGGATATCCCGTTTCGGTGATGGAAAACAAGCTCTTGCAATTGCAAGAGCTTTGTTCAACGGGGTGAGATCCCACATATGGCATCCCGTCTCTCAGGCTCCCTCGAGCCCCAGTATTACGAGCCTCTTTGCCCCGTACCGTGGGGGGCCAGCAGTTTGTTGTGGGTTTTGATGTCCGTTTTGTCCGCTTTTTTGAGCGACAAATGGCGTTGAATCTCGCTAGAATCGGCCATGAATGGGTCAATAACAACGAATTCTGCCGATCTGAACCCTGTCCTAACGCCGAGACCTGGACATCGCAAAACACGGCGTGTGTCGCCTAACTCGCGGAGTTTGTGGCACCTGATTGAGTCCATTTCGATCGCCATGGCTCAAGGATACGGGCTGGCGCGAACCCGTGCACTGTCCCATGCAGCTCCAATGACGAGAATGTTGGGACAGCGAGATCATCTCTATACAGAGACGGCAATGCTTGAGCGGGAGGTGGCTATCTTCAGGGCTCAGCGGATGGCGAAAGCACCGCGAAGACGGCCTCAGTTCGATCCTAAACAGCGGGCTGAGATACTCCAACTTTCGGTATTAAGAGGGTGGAGTTCGAAGCAAACGGCACTTCGATTCGGGGTGCATCCCAACACAATCCGCAACTGGCGTCGAGCCCTGCGAGATAAAGGACGAGCTGAACGATTACTCGGCGAGCCGCCATGGAATCGGCTGCATGAGGCGGTGCGGTGGACGGTTCATGAAATCCGGCGGCTATGCCCCGAGCGTGAGCTTGGCACGAGGACCATTGCTCTCCACATGATCAGAGCAGGGAGCTACGACTTCGTGCAAGCACGAACACATGATGGGCGGAGCTTCCGGATGCTGGCGGTGATTGATGAATACACAAGAGAGTGTCTTGGGATTGATGTTGCAAGGAATCTTCGCAGCGACGATGTGCTTGAACGCCTGGCGTGGCTGATGTCAACGCGAGGTGTTCCA
>JAJDCZ010000015.1 GCA_029260555.1 Phycisphaerales bacterium | reverse complement strand
GCGCAGACTGAGCTCTGGCTGAAGTTCCCAAAGTAAGCCCCGGAACCAATATCAAAACACTCAGGAATAGAGTACGGCGTACCATGTTCATAACACACTCCTCTTTCGCCTTGAAAACATAATGCTGGCAAATCCCAACATCGCCAGCGAAGCTGGTGCAGGTACTACTGTCAGAGCAATTGGATCGGTTGTCACCATATCAAGAGTCACAGGTATGTCGAGAGACCCGCTGAATATATACACCGCCCCAAACCTGGGTTCCATATTGAAAATTCGCTGGCCAAGCGTGTTGCCCGCAAAAAACTCTATCGTAAAAAATGTAATGGGATTGCTTCGATCTGGATCTCTAAAAGGTATGCCAAACTGAAAATGCTTAACCTGACTATGTGACTCTCTTCCATGAATTTGATTATCCAAAAGTGTGTAGCGTTCATTTCCGTTGGGTGGTTTGTTTCTGAAGATGGGAACTCGCCCGACCCCGTCATTTTGCATTTCTTGTTGCTGATCGCCATTGTTTGACAGATTGTCCACGCCTCGCGTGCCTGCAACCCAGACTGAATCATCACCTTCTGCAAAGTTGTCCATGCCGATGGTAAACCCCCCGCCTGCATAGCCATCAGCATTTGTAAACTCTGCCTGAAGACCCAGCACCACACTCTCCCCCGGCACCAGCACCGTATCCCCGCTGATCACCACCCACGAATAGTGCAGCGTCGGCTGAGCAAAAACAGGCAGAACCAAGCCCATATTTGCCGAACACAATACGAATAAAAATAGCCACCTCTGTGATTTCTTCATGCTGAGCCTCCGCTTTATAGAGAATGCACCACCATCTCAACCACCCGGAAGCGGGGTTTATTCCTAAAAATACCCATATAGATTTGAAAATTGCAAAAAAGCAAAGAGCTGTGCCAAAGCACATCCAAACTCTAAGAAGAACCTTCCGCTCGGGCGCCGAGTGCCAAGTTTGCCCGGTTACTCGTTGGCTGTGTAGTCCATGCATTTGGTACTGTGATGAAACACGCACGACTCGAATACTCACCCCCTCCCTGTGCGTGGCACGCGGCAGCGTCTGGTGCGGAAGCACTGACCAGCAGACTGCTCAGCGGCTCCCCAATTTCCACCTATCCCCCCTCCCCATGATACCTCAGGAGTGTTAATACCCGCCAAATATCGCCAACATAAGGTTCAGCCCGTTGAACCCCACATGCATCCCGATTGAAACGCCCAGCTTCCCGCTCCGCTCAAACGCCCAACCCAGCGCAATCGCCAGCACAAAGATCGAAACCAGTGCATGCACAGGCACCGCTGTGATGTGCATGGCAGTAAAAAACCCCGCCGTGATCAGCGTTGCAATCCAGGGCGAGGCACCCAATGCCCTGAGCGATGTCTGCACACAGCCTCGAAATATGATCTCTTCCACGATCGGCGCTCCGATCAGCGCTGTCATAATCATCATCAACCCCGCCCAGCTGCCCGGCTCGTCCACGATCCGCGCCAGTGTCTCATGTGCAATAGGGTCAGGCGCAATGCCCGTCACCAACTGGCTCACCCACGACGCACCCATCGGCACCACAAACAAAAACGGCGCAATAATCAGCATCACCCCCAGGCCCTGCACACCAGCCTTGCCCGTCCCTCCGCCCCGCCTCAGGCTCATCCCCGCCCGCTCAGTTGTCTGCCCCAGCATCAATACAAACATCACGCCTGCGATTAAACCCGCGATCTGCATCCCCGCACCTTGCACCGCAGCAGCCTCAAAGCTGTTGACCTGGGTCATCAAGGCAATCTGGCCACCCATGCTCGCACCCAGCGCCTGCACAAAAAGAATCAGCATCGCCCCCGCAAACCACACCCACGCCGGGCTCAAGATCTCACGCTCTGCCACCCCTTGCCCCGCCTTTCGTTTAAGCCAGTGCCTTTTCCAGACTATGACCAGCGCGATCGGGCTTAGCACCAGTATCAAAAGCGAGATCACGCCCGATAGAATCGAGCTGTTTTGTTGAACAGCGGGCAATGTTGTGTCAACGGGTTCAGCGCCATAGGCTGTCGTGACGACAAAGATTCCAGCAATGACAGGCGTACTCCAGAAAATCGTGGTTGCCAAGCAGCGAGAAATCGCCCTGGCAAAGCAGGCAGTTTCCTTTGCCGAACTCGAAGCAATGGTCGCCCAGGCTGAGCCGCCTCGCAACTTCTTCGCAGCGGTCACCAGACACCCCATTGCCAACCACACCTCAATCATCGCCGAGGTCAAAAGAGCCAGCCCCTCAGCGGGTCTGATCCGCCCCGAGTATGGCAATGATGATCTGTTTAGTCCTGAGCGCATCGCTGAACAGTATCAACAGGCAGGAGCCTCAGCCATCTCATGCCTGACCGATCGTGATTTCTTCAAAGGCGATCTGTCCTACATCGAGCGCATCAAAGCCGCGGTCGCCCTGCCGGTGATCCGAAAGGATTTCATCATTGATCCCTATCAGCTCTGGCAGTCACGGGCTGCCGGGGCCGACGCGGTCCTTTTAATCGCAGAATGTCTGACCGAGGCCATGCTCGTGGACCTGCTCATCCTCGCCCAGAGGCTTCAGCTAACCGTCCTGCTCGAAGTACATTCTCTGGACAACCTCTTGCGTGTCAGGCCTCATGTCGGCTTCCCTCACCCCGGCTATTGCCTCCTGGGCATCAACAATCGCAATCTCAAGACCATGAAGGTAGATCTGGCCAACACACTTCGCCTGGCTGACATGGTCGAGCAACGCGAAATCCTCGTCAGCGAGTCAGGCATTACCGCCCAAAGCGATCTGAAAAAACTTCGCGATGAAGATGTTCGCATCGTTCTCGTAGGCGAACATCTCATGAAGCACGAACACCCGGGCGAAGCCTTGCACCGTTTGCTTGAACCCGCGTCCTAACATCGCGGTACAAAGATTCTGGCGAGCGTGATCGTCCCGGGCTTCATCACGCTTCACTGGTTGTATGGAGAAACGCAGATGCATGCAGGTTTAGTACTTCTGATCGCTGGCTTGCTGACCTGGACATTGCCCAGCTTCGCCCAGATCGATGAATCCGCCAAAGAAAGACTCACACACGCCGCCCAGGTCTGGCAGGACACCACCAGCCTCTCTTTTCGCATCAAAAGCTACGCTGAAGGCTCGCCTCAACTCAAAGGCTTCAACCCCGACATTCAAGCCTCCGTCATCATGCTCAAGAACGAGCAAACCAACAGCAAATGGTGGACACTCGCCCAAGGCACCAGCCTCAAAGCTGGCGAAGAAACCCCCCTGGATTTCACCATCTTCACCGACTCGCAAAACACCAAATGGATCGACAAGGATCAAAAGAAAGTCATGTATACCCCCGCCCGGCGCGCCAATGGCCCCGGTGCATACGCCATGAAGTTCATCGACCTCCCCCGCACCCTCGGCAACCCGCCCTTCAAGGAAGACTTCAAAGCTTCAGAAATCAAACTCGTCGCGCCCCAGGAGTTTGATGGCGTCATGTGCGATGTCATCCATGTCCGCGCAGCCAAGACCCAGCTCACAATCTGGTACATCGGGGTCGCTGATGGCCTGGTCCGCAAAATGGAAAAACGCCTCGAAGGCACCGGCATGTTCGAAGGCGGCATCGTGCTCGAACTGCTCGACCTCAAACACGAAACTCAGATCTCACCAGATGCCTTTGCCATCGAAACCCCCCCCGGCTACATCCTCGAAAGCACCATCCCCAAAGCCGCAACCTCAACAGTTCGTCCATCCACCAGCCCCAACAAAACCAGCCTGGCCAATCGTCAGGTGATCAAACCCATTGTGCCCATGCTGCCATTGGCACAAAGCTTTTCACTCAAGGACGACAAAGGCGCCGAGTTCTCGCTGATTAAACAAAAAGGCCGAGTCACCGTGCTTTGCTTCCGAGGCTCCTGGTGCGGACCATGCGCCCCCGTCGAGCAAGCCCTCCAAAAACTCAGTGACGATCTCAAAGACACCCCCGTCGATGTCCTCCTCATCTCATGCCGCGACCGAGACAATCAACGCGCCGTGTCCTCAGCAGTCTCCCAAAAAGTCACACTGACTATGCTGCTTGATGGTGCCCCCGTCGCCCGGAACTACCGCATCCGTGCCTATCCCACCGTCGTAATCATCACGCCCGACAGCAAACTCGCATTGCGACAAGAGAACTTCCTCGACGAAGACAAAGCCCTCGCCAGCATCCGCGCTGCCATCGCCAAACACCTGCCCGCTTCCAAGCCTGCACCGGCGCAATGAAAAACCCGGGCCTTTCAGCCCGGGTCTGTCTGATCTAAAAATGATCACTCAATCAACTCAGCGGCGTCTGCGAAGTGCAACCAGCCCGCCAAGGCTGAGCAGTGTCAACGCACCAGGTGTCGGCACCACGGTGTATGACAGGAATGCACCAGAAACAGAGGTCGTGCCCCAGTCCGGTGTTGCTTCGGTCGCCAAGCTCAGGTGATCAACACCCGGGTCAGCGCCACCACCAGTGGTGATGACATCAAAGTCAAATGTATCGCCAACAGCCAAGCCAAGATCAGCAAGGGCAACTGAGAAGATCTGACGGCCAGCAGCGTGCTGTGTGTCATCTCCAGTCACGCCAGCAGTCTGGTTCCAGTTTACACCATCATAATTCCAGGTCTGACCACCAATGCCGGTGCCGCCATCGTCTGCCCAGGTGGCGATCCAGTAATCAATGCCACGAGCCCAGTCGACATTTCTGCCCCAGGGATTGCCATTGACTGAAGCACCGCCGGTATCAATACCGAGGGCATACTTGCCCCAGTTGGTAGCATCAAGATCGCCAGCTAAAAGAATATCAAAGGTGATATTGGTCGCGTCGTTGGTGATATCAACTGAAAGAATATCCAGGTGATCAAAGCCAGTGAATGTCGCGGCCAGATCACCCGCAGCATCATTGTAAATCGTGGCCTGTGCTGAGCCAGCAACAGCCACAATCGCTGCAACCGCAGCAAGTGTCTTACGCATCTCGTTGTCTCCTATTAAGGGGTCTCTCTGTTCCTACACTATGTTCAGCAGGCTTATTCGCCCTCGCAAACGAACCCTGCCGGGCACCACTATACAGCAATCCCCGCCTCTGAAAACAGGTTTTTGGGAAATGCAACCCAAATTGCACAAAAACCACCCAAAAGAGTCATTTTATAGGGTCTGGCTTGTCCAAATCGGATCAGATTAACCGATTTGAGCAATTGTCAACCGGTTTGTAATGTATTTGCTTGCGTTGTAATTCATATTGGCTCAAGCCCCTGTTCGTCAGCGTTGGAGCTTTGCGCTAAACCCTTTTTCATCATGCCTGCCTGAAGCATCCATGCCCCCACCCCTGAATCAAAGCACAAAAAAGGACGCACATCCCCATGTACGCCCTTTGTATTTCGCATGATGCAGATCAGGATTGGTCAGAGGTCAGCCTTGAACATGTCAAGTCGATCCTGGAACTCCTCTATGAGCTCTTCGTCCTCGAGCAGTTTGATCGCCATCATCTGATACTCGATCGCATCCGTCACCTTGCCCTTCTTAAAGCAGGCCAAAGCGAAAGTATCAATAATCATGGGGTTCTTCCACTCCGTCAACTCGCAGGCTTTTTTCGATGCGTCATAAGCAAAGTCCAGATCACGGTGGACGATCTTCGCATCGTCAAGCACAGGCCACGCCAGACTGTTAAGCATGTCTGCTGACTCGCCATACTTCTGAGCAATCAAGGCCCGCCCAATCTGATACGCCTTCTCAGCATCCTTGGCATCCTCTGAGCGAATGCCCTTGTTGAACTTGCTCTGGGCAGCCCGGGCAATCAACCCCTCCTTAAGACCCGCAGCCGTCTTCTCATAGTCATGCTTCCCCGCCATCACCTGCTTGAGAGGCTCCTCGATCTGCATCGGATGACCCACCCAGGCAATTTTCCCTGCTCCATCAACAATGAACGCAGCAGGAATCCCCCGCTGACCCGCAGCCTTCATCCAGTGCTTGGCCATCAACTCACCATCTTCAACCGCAACGGTATAGCTCATACGCTTGTCCTGCTTGGTCACAAACTCGCTGACGCGTTGAATGCGTTGCCCCTGGGATTCTTCTTTCTTGGTGTCCCAGACATTCACGCCAATGACACGCACCTTGTCCTTGTAGGTGTGTTGAATCTCGCTCATGTGCGGAAAAGCCCGGATGCAAGGCCCACACCATGTCGCCCAGAACTCAACAATGTAAGCCTGATCCTTCTCAAATCGCTGCACGGATTCACCCTTGACAAACTCCGCGATCTTCAGCTCAGGCGCCTTGTCACCAATCCAGAGCTTGGGAAGTTCAAAATCAGGCACAAGTGATGCCAGATCAACACAACATGCCTTGGCGCAATCAGCGGCGCATTGGGTTTTCTGATCATCCTGCTGCGCCAGAGCTGTGGAACTGACCATCAGGCCCAATGCCGCAGCCGCAGCAAAAATGGTATTGCTATTTCTCATGGGTGCTTCTCCTTGTCTATTGAATGAGTCTCAGTGCCATCATGTATACTGCACACCAGTCAGCCTGGTTTCAAAAACCAGGCCACATCGCAAGTGCGAGTAAAGTCTATCAGAATCCCACAAGATACCAGTTTTTTGTTGTAACAATCGCCACTTTTGGCAAAGTGCATCAGGCTGCTTCAACATGCGTCGTCAGCCTCTCCCCCCAGCGTTCATCTCAGACAGGCAAACCAACAAAGACCCAGCGAACCAGGCTGCCTGTTACACACTCGTGGATATTCCCACTCTAATGGACATCCAGGATGTCATGCTCTCCGAACAGGCGGAATCCCTTTCGGCGCAGGATCTGCCCGCCAAAAGTGGGGTCGTCAACCGCAAGGGCAATGGTGGGTGTGCCGTTGGGTCTGAGCATCAGCGGGTAAGCAAAGTGGATATTCAGTTCCGCCCCCAGCAGGCTCAGGCAAAGGCTGGCCAGCGAATGCCCATCTGATAGCTCTACCACCAGCACATCACGCTCGGTAAACGGTGCATTTTCATCTCGAAGCAGACTTCTGGCCATCGTCGAGTTGTTGGTAATCATCCGGACCACCGCGTGGTCCGAGGCTTCATGAACATTCAATGCGCAAACCCGACAGGACGCGCCATCAAATGACTCGACCAGATCGAACAACCTGCCCACAGTATTGTCTAGAAACACACTGAACTGCGTCACAGTCGGCGGCGCGTATCCCTGCGTTGTGCTCATTGGCGTCGGTGCCTGACTCATTTCCATTCCTTATAGCCCTCCATAGTACCCGCAATCGACCGCGCCGGGGCGCTCATCGCCCGCGCGGACCACTTCTGGGCACACCTGCGATACTCTTCAGCGTGGACAGCCATAAAACCCTGCCACTCCCAAGTTCACATCAGCCAACCCGGGCACGCCCTGATCACGAACGGACCATCCCCCTCTCATCCACAACCCAGCATACCGATAACAAGGGGTCTGATGCAAGACTTTTCTTGGAATTGTGTTCTCTATCTTGGGTCCGTCAATGAATAATCATGCACTGAGGCTGACGGATCGATCCTGGCCACAATGGGCCTTTCAAGGCTTCGACAAAAAAACATCGGCCCTTGAAGACCGATGCGTGCTTTCTTCAGTTTTTTACACAAACTCAGCCTAAACCGCAAAGCTTGAACCACAACCGCAACTGGTCGATGCATTGGGGTTATTGAACACAAACCCCCGGCCCATGATCTCGTCCTTAAAGTCAATCGTGGTCCCATTGAGATACAAAAGACTCTTGGGATCACAGATCACCTTGATGCCCTGCACCTCAAAGACCTCATCATGCTCTTTTTGCGTCTCCGTCAGGTCCAGAACATAGCTGAACCCCGAACACCCGCCACCCTTGACGCCCACACGCAAACACACCTTCTCCCCGTCCAGCTCCTGCTGCTTGACAATGGTCTGGATCTCTCGTGCAGCGCTCTCGGTAAGAATCACACTCATGGCGACATGCTCCTTATTCACCAAATCCTACGGGCTCTAATCAGCCTCTGCTGCAAGAGAGCAGAAATTAACCCTCAAAGCGATGCGGCTTTACGCTGCTCAACCTTGATGCCATTCTTGGTCTTATAGTCCTCAATCGCCGCGTGGATCGCATCCTCAGCCAACACCGAACAATGGATCTTCACCGGAGGCAGGCTCAACTCTTCCACGATCTGCGTGTTCTTGATCGCCTCAGCATCATCCAGCGTCTGACCCTTCATCCACTCTGTCGCCAGCGATGAACTTGCAATCGCAGATCCACAACCAAAGCACTTGAACTTGGCATCCTCAATAACACCCGTCTCAGCGTTAACCTTGATCTGAAGCTGCATCACATCACCACACTCAGGTGCCCCCACCAGCCCCACACCGATGTCCGTGCTTTTTTTGACTTCTTCGGTCGTGCCGAAGTTTCCCACATTGCGTGGGTTTTCATAATGGTCGATTACTTTTCCGCCGTATGCCATGGTGTCACCTCATTGGTGTTATTTGCTGAATCGTCAATCAGTGGGCTGCCCATTCGATCTTGGTCAGATCAATGCCCTCGTTATACATATCCCAAAGTGGGCTGAGCTTGCGAAGCTTGTCGACAGCCTCGCAAATCTTGTCAATCGTAAAATCGACCTGCTCATCAGTCGTCCATCGGCCCAGCGACAAACGCAACGATGAGTGCGCCATGTCATCACCCACACCAATCCCCTTAAGCACATAACTGGGCTCAAGTGATGCTGAAGTGCAGGCCGATCCGCTGGACATGGCGATTTCACTGGTCGCCATCATGAGACTCTCGCCCTCAACAAAACCAAAGGAAATATTGGTCAAGTGTGCCAGCCGGCGCGTGGGATGTCCATTCACCTGAACATTGCTCAAGCGTGCTGTTATCTGCTCTTCAATGCGATTTCGCATCGCCAGCAAACGCTCACGCTCCGCATCCGCCTCCTGCGCATACAACTCGCAAGCCTTGCCCAAACCAACAATGCCCGTCACATTAAGCGTGCCCGACCGGAACCCCCGCTCCTGCCCGCCGCCATCCTGCAACGCAACCAGACGAATCCGAGGCCTGCGCCTGCGAACATACAAAACCCCCACTCCCTTAGGCCCATAAATCTTGTGACCCGACAACGAAAGCAAATCAATGTTGTCCGCATTCACATCCACAGGCATCTTGCCCACCCACTGCGTCGCATCTGTATGAAAAACAATGTTGCGAGCCTTGCAAAGCGCACCAATCTCAGGCACCTCGTTAATCGTCCCCAGCTCGTTGTTCGCCCACATGACCGTCACCAGAATCGTGTCTTCACGAATCGCGCTCTTGACCATCTCCTCAGTCACAATCCCATCAATCGCAGGCTCAAGAAATGTGACATCAAACCCCTGCTTCATCAACCACTTGCAAGGATCAAGCACCGCCTTATGCTCGTGAACCGCAACAATCACATGCCCACGCCCCGTCTCACCCACAGGCTTCCTGGCATACATCGCCCCAGCACCCTTGATCGCCAGGTTGTTCGACTCCGTTGAGCCGCTGGTGAAGATGATCTCCTTGGGGTCAGCACCGATCAGATCAGCAACCTGCTTGCGAGCCTTTTTGACAGCCTCTTCGCCCGCCCACCCAAAGCTGTGGTTGCGACTTCCCGGATTACCAAAGCTCTCCGTAAAGTAAGGCAACATCGCTTCCACCACCCGAGGATCGCAAGGCGTCGTCGCAGCATGGTCCATGTAAATCGGGGTCTTCAGCACCATCACACCCTCCATATCCGCACCCAATTAATGGAGTACGGGGTATTGAATATTAGAATCATTCAAGTATAGAATCCCGAACCATCCATGGCAACCAAATTGTCCACGATTGATCAGCACATCACATGAATCTGAATGCTCACACAGATCAGTTAGACATTTGTTCGTATGTCATTTCTATGCGTGAGCCATTCTTCGAGAACTTCACGCGGGTCATATAGGCACGGATCAAGAGCACGCCGCGGCCGGTGGGTCTTTGCAGGTTTTCCTCAGCCGTGGGGTCAGGCAGCGTCTCAACATCAAACCCAGGCCCCTGATCCTCAATGACAATGCAGATCCTTTGGGGGTTCACCTGATAGTTGATGCTGACAGGCGTGCTCTTGGGCAGATCCCTGTGTCCGTGGTGAAATGCATTGACAAGAGCCTCTTCTACTGCCAGGCGAATGGCAAAGCACGATGCATCCTGATAGCCATGACGCTGGGCAGCCTCAAGGATGACCTTCTCCACCATGTCGATGTCATCACGGCTGGACTGGATCTCCAATCGGCCAGCATCGGGTTGTGGGTGTGTTGGTGCCATGCAAATAACAGCCCCGCCAGGGCCCATTGTGCAAACAGAGACTCAAAGAACCAGAACGAATCAACAGCGTTTAGTTGAAACTCGCCAGTGCCTGCTCGGTCGTGGGGTGGATTTCAAAGAGCTTGTGGAGTTTGGTGATCACAAAGACCTCGTAGATCTGCGGGTCGATATCAGAAAGCCTGAGCAGGCCTTCGCTGTTCCGGATCTTGTTGTTGACCGTGATCAGCGTTCCCAGCGCAGCTGACGAGAGATGATCGACATTGGCAAAGCTGATCAGAAGCTTTGGTTCAGGCTCAGCCTCGATCAGCGCCGCGATCTCCTCGCCGATGAGCTGAATGTTCGCCTCATCAAGGATATTGCGATCGATAAACTCGATGATGGTGACGCTGTTGTCTTGCTTCACACGCAACCGTGAATCGCCAGAAGCCATAGGGCATCTCCTCATTGAAAGTTCCAGGCCGCGTATAGCATAGCGACTTTATGCTAGTTTGTCCGATTTTGAGCCACTCGCGACGCTGAAAAAGCTCTACTTTGACTTTGGAACGAAGTTGCAGGCATTCAAAAAAACCGCCCGAACAGTCGTTCGGGCGGTTCAGAAGTTTGCATGCAAGGCATATGAAGAAAAGTGCGAAGAGAATCGAGAAGGGGATCGGGAAGGTGGGGGAGGGGGTGGGGGAGGGTTAGTTGCCAAACCCGCTGCGAAGGCGATCAAGCAGGCCCGGGAAGTGGGTTTCCTCTTCCTCGTTCTGAATCAGCACGGTGGGCTTCATGAGAATCAACAGCGTCTGCTCTTCCTTGGACTCAATGCGGTTTGTGAAGAATCTGTTGAGAACCGGGATCTTGGAAAGCACAGGCACGCCCGTCTCAACATCAAACTCGGTAATCACACGCTGTCCGCCCAGCAGGATCGTCCCCTGATCAGGAATGGTGACCGTGGTGCGAACGCGAGTAACAGTGACCGTGGGAAGCTGAATGAACGACTGCGTATCCGCAGAGTTGACCAACTGACCACCTGCAACCGCAGTCACAGGCTGTGAGGCAAAGCCATCGATTCGGCTCACACCCGCATCAACATTCATGGTGACATATCGACGGTCCGCCGAGATGGTGCCCGTCACCAGCAGCGTCACCCCTTCGGTCACGACATTGACCGTCGGGTCAAAGCCCACCGCAGAATCGCCCACCACAGGCTGAAGGTCAGAAACAAACGACTGCTGCGTCGCCACAAAAATATTGGCTGTCTGACCATTGGTGAAGGTCAGTCGCGGTGCCGTCAGGTTGACCGAACGCCGATCCGCCTGCGTCGCCTGCACTAGAAAGTCAACCTGAATGTCATCAAGGAACTGCCCGGCAATACCAAGTGCAGGAGCACCGCTGAGAATATCCGCAGCAATGCCAGACGCCGGCGCAAGTGCCTGAGTCAATCCCAGTGAGTTCTGACCAAAGCCAATCGGAGAGAAAGGCCGGGGATTCACAACTCCCTGCGTAAAGGGTGCATCGTTGTCAGCAAAGTCAAATCGTGCACCCGTGACATTACGCTGGAGACCAACATTGCCGCCGCCCGCACCAGAAAAATCAAAGAAGTCACCACCCTGAATCGTCGGGTCATTCTGCTGTGCAAAGCGGACCTGGTTGTTATTGCTGCCGACAACCACATCCAGATCAAACCCGATCTGCTCAAAGAAGTCCTGATTGACCAACAGGAAGCGAGTCTCAACATTGATCTGCATCGCACGAACTTCACGAAGCTTGCTGAGCAAGCCCGCGATGGCGCGATGGTTCTTGGGGGTGTTGGAGATGATCATCTGACCCTGGAGCTGCTGGATAGAACCAGTATCTCCGCCGTTGTCCTCCCAGCCCTCCGGGTCGACATGGGTTTCGATGATGTCGATGATATCCTGAATGCGCTCATCCAGAGGCCGGGTATCAAGCTCGTCATTCTGCTGATCATTACGAAACGGGCTTCGACCACCACCGCCACCACCCTGATTGGACTGAAGCACCGACTGAAGGTCAATATCAGGCACCTCGTCGTAATCGGGAATCTCAATAAGCAGGTCGCGGATGTCATAAATCTGCAGCACAGTGTTCCGGCGCAGCTGATCCTCCGATGCGATCGTCAAAATGCCATCCGTCACCGCCCAGTCAGCCTTGCTCAAGGGATCTTCGCTGACCTTGTCCAGCACGCGGTCCAGCACGGTGCGCACCGGCACTTCACGAAGCTTGAGCGTAACCGTGGAATCAGGCGTAATGCCCAACTCTTCAAGTGATGCCCAGTCAATATCAATATCCAGCTGTGTGATGGACTCAATAAACCCGAATACATCCGCAAGTGCGTTCTCGTTGAAGTTCGCAGGAATACGACGGGTTTCAATCTCAGCCAGCACACGGCGGTTCTCCGGCAACTCGGCAAAAGCCGAAGGCTCACCCCGGCGAATACTCAGCGATGGCCAGTCCGAAGGAAAGTTGATCACACCCATAGGCGGAATCGTTGCCGTCGCATTGTCCAGCGAGTTCATCGCAAAACCAATCTGACGCTTGCGATCAATCTCGTTGTATTCAACATAAATGCGAATGTCGCTGATGATGTCACGCAAGAACAACGCCGCAGGATTGTTGGGGTCCAGAAACAACACCTGATTGATAATCTCAAGTGCCTCGTCCCACTTACGCTCAGCCTGCAATGCCCGGGCTCGCACCAGATGCTCATTAATGCGCTTCTGGCGATCCATGCGCGACTGCCTTTCACGCTCAGCAGCCTGCTTCTGAATCTGTCGTTCAATCTCTGCCTTGTGCTGACGCTCTTGCGCTTCAGCATCCAGGCTGATCTGCGTACCCATCGCACTGATGCGATCATCATGCGCAGCATACTCAGCCTCAGGGAACAGATCTCGACCAGAACTCAGCGTGAGCTTGGCCTTGGCAACCAGGCCCTGAGCACCCTGAATATCGCCGGTACTCATGGCTTTGACCGTCTGCCCAAGCAGGCTGTCGATCTCGCTGAGAACCTTCTCCTTGGCCAGGGCGCGTGTGCCCGCCACAGAATCAAGATCAATGCCAGGCCCGCCCATGCGGATCACCGCATTATCCCGACGGTCATGCACATGCTGAAGCTGCTCTTCATTCATGAAACCGGGGAACTCATTGAGTAGCCTTGTGTACTTGTCCCGAGCAAGACCATACTTGGCTTCGTCATAAGCCCGATCCGCCTCAGCCAGAATCCGCTGAGATTCGATCTGCATCGCTCTGGTAATGGGGTCCTCTGCTGGGGGGGCTTCCTGAACCGGAGGCTCAGCAGCAGGCTCAGAGGCTGCAGGAGCTTCCTCAGTCGCTGGAGGCTCAGATGCCATGCTCTGCATATCCGTAGCATCGTCAGCACTCGCCTCATCCGTAGCATGCTGATCATGGTCATGCAGATAGGTCGTTTCCTCAGAAACAGGCTGGGCACTTTCATCACCCGAAGCCGGTGGCTCATCACCCGCTCTTTGATCGTCAGCTTTCTTGTCATCGGCCTTCTTGTCGCGTGGGTGAATCAGCCCCGGCTGCATCATGCTCGCCAGCGTTGAATCCGTCGAAAAAACCTGGCCCCGCGCCAGCTCAAGATTCACGATCTTGTCCAGATACGACGACATCCGCGAATGCTGTGTCAGTGAAAGCTCAATGCCCGACCGTTGAATCGTATCAAGCACTCCCCGGCACTCAGCATAACGACCCGATTCAAATGCCTGCGTAGCACGCTCAAGCATCGAAGGCACCATCGGTGCAAACTCAGTCCGTAACTCGCTGATTCGGCTCAACATGGTGCTGGCCTGAGTGATCTGCTGGCCAGTCGAATCACGACCCGCTGCAACCGCCTTGGCGTGCCTCTCAGCCTCGCGAAGATCCTGCTTGCTCAGTGCCAGCTCAGCCTTTTGCAGGCTCAGCTCAGATGGATCCATCTGACGCATCTGCCTCTGGGCTTTGGCGACCAGATCAAAGGTCTCAGAAAGCTCCTCATTGGTCATGGATCGACTGGCACGCTCAGCTATTGTCAGATTCCGGAGCAACTCCAGAGCATAAACAACCCGGCCCTTCGCAATAAGCCTTGATGCATCATCAAGACGAACCCGTGGGCTGGACGCCTCAGTCCGGCTTGCTTCAGGACCATCTGCCAAGGCAACGCTCGATATGGAAAGACTACTTCCCACCACCGCCAGTGTTGCTGCGACCAATAGACGCTGAGCACTGACACGACACCTCACCCCGCTCAAATGCTGGAACATGTGCTTCTCCAGTCCGCTTGATGCATGCTTTGGATCTCAAAGCTATGTCAAGCTGCCCTATTTCTATCCACGGCACGAACCAAAACCACCCTCCGCACCGCGTGGATGATGAAAAATCGTGACAAACCAAGTTATACGGATCGCCCAAAAGCAGGATCGACCCAGCTCCTCTCCCCTGTTTGAATCCGGTTTTGCTGCTGCGCACGGTCTTCCAAAGCCGCGAGCAAAGCAAAGGCAAGAGCGAGAAGATAATCACCTTCATCGCCAAACGCAAACCCAGAAGCCCGTTCTGGGTCAAGAAATCTATTTTTTGTCCATCATTCTACATTTGTCGCACACCACACCGAGCGCCCGGGCAAGCATCTTCGCTCTTGAACCCCCTCTGGATCCACAACAGAACAGCCAACACACCATCTTGTCACACTCAACCCATCAAAAACCCCCAACAAGATCAAGCAAACTATCATAACAGCTTGTATTTTATGACCTTGCCGGTTTTCATCGCCACCTTCTCCGGATTTGAATCCGTTTTGCACTCACGCAAAAAATCTGCCGTTTCCAGCCGATCCGCACTGAGGATGACAATTTCATCCCAGGATTTATCATCCGGAGCAGGGATTTGATCGGTAACTTCAAACACTAGATCTTCAAGATGGTGCAAAGAGTCCGCTGTCAACAAAATCTCCACCAGTTGGTGCTGATTTGGATCATCATTGAACAGCCGGGCAAAGCAGCGCCACCCCGTCACACCAAGCTCGTTGGCATCATCATCAAGATTGGTCTCAATATCGATGTTGAGTGTCAGATGCCAGTTGGTTCTGAGCTTTTCGATGACCTGATCCACCCCCAAAAGTCTCGGTTGATCTCCCGGGGTGCGAAGCACGCTGCGGTGTTCGTGCATCACCGCATCCGCTCCCATAGGCTCATCAACCAGCGACAGGTCATACGCCTGCAACACCCGTTCTACACGCTCCTTGTCCTGTTCCTGCACCCTGACGGTAATAATCTTGTGTTCATCAACGAAGATATAGATAAACGGATCGTCGCACATGGCTCCAAATCCGCACATCCCATCCTCGAAAAAGAAAGCGCTATATCTCTGCACCGCATCGGTCAGGTGGTCCAGCCCCACCAGGCAGTAGGAAATATACGGATCGATCTCCCGGAACGCATCGTGCCCCAGAATGTCCAGAATGGGGTACACCCGCCCCGGAAGCAGCGTAAACAGCGATCGACACACCGACGCAATTCGGTTCTCAGGCACCACAATGTCAAAAACATACCGATCAGGCCATTCTTCCCACTCACCCTCGGTATCGTTACCATCCGCAGGCTCAAAGCCCATCACATACCCCGCGCAAGGCTCCATCGACACCACCGGATACACGCCCAGCGGAAACTCAAAACCCTCAACAACCAATCGCTGCAACGCAGGGTCAATCTCACATCGGCCAGTGAACACAGCTCATCCCCATCTCAATGAGAACTTCTCATCCCAAGCCTGGAACCGAGTCTACCCTACGGTTCAATGCAAGCCCAGACACTCAATATCCTAGCCATCGCAGTCGGCAACACGCGCTCCCGCCTCGGCCTGTTCTCTGATAAAGAACTCCTGGACCCCGTCTCCATCGACAACGCCAACCTCTCAGCTCAACTCAAACTCATCGCAGCACTCAAAGAACGCCACCCCGCAGCCAGCCTCGTCATCGCTTCTGTCAACAACGACCACGCTGACAAACTCGAGCGAGAACTCGCAGCCAGCCAGTCCATCAGCGATATATGGCGCATCGGTCGCGATGTCCCCATCAATCTGACCCACACACTCCAAAACGACCAGACCGTAGGCCTCGACCGCCTGCTCAACGCCGTCGCAGCCCACACCCGCGCTGAACAGGCCTGCATCATCGTTGACGCAGGCACCGCTATCACCGTCGACTTCATCGATGGTCAAGGCGTATTCCATGGCGGCGCCATCGCCCCCGGTGCCCAAATGATGCTCAACGCCCTCCACAATCACACCGCCTCCCTCCCCCAGCTCAACGCCAATGACATCAACGCTGACCTCCCACCCATGGGCAAAGACACGCCCACTGCCATGCTCCTGGGTGTCCGTTCCGCAATCCGAGGCATGGTCCACGAACTGCTCGATCGCTACGCCTCGTTCTACGATGCCTACCCCCGTGTCATCGCCACCGGTGGCGACGCCCTCAGACTGCTCAAAGGCGACGACCTCATCGAAAACATCGTGCCCGATCTTCAACTCATAGGCATTCAGGTCGTGTGCGATCTCGCACTCAGCGACCAGGATTCATCACAAGACCCAGCCACAAGCTGAGCTTGAAAACACCCAACATGCACACTGGCCACCAAAAAAACCGCCCCACATCGGGACGGGCTTGTTGAGCATGCTTCGTGGGATCACCCCCAGCGCGATCAGCGTCTGCGGCGACGAACGGCCACCAGTCCCCCAGCACCAAGCAACGCCATGCTGCCCGGTGCAGGAACAACCGAAACATCAAGCACAAGTCGATCACCAGCACCCTGGCTCAGACCTTGAAAGTTGATGTAAAGAAAATCGTTCGTCCATTCAAGTGCAACAGCATTAAATGTACTGGCCGCATTGTGAGTCAGACTTGCAAACGCTGGAATGGTGCCACCAGCATCAGACAAGCGAAGCCCGTTCCAGCCATTGGCGGTAAAGTTTGCAGTGCCGTTGATAGCAACCGTAACCTGTGTGTCAGACACATCAACGGTGATATCCATGCTATACGCGGGCAGGCCATTCCACTCGATCCCATTCCCGACGACCACAACCCCCTGATTGTTGAGCACACTATCTCTATTCGCACCAAAGATCGTGTCCAGATCCATGGACTGCCCCATCATCTGGGCATTCGAGGCACCAGCAAACAGTGCCGCCATCACCAATGAAATTGCAACCTTCTTCATTTTTCAAACTCCTCATTTGCCAGCCGCTCAAAGCCATTCTCGCCCACCACAAGTGGCACATCTGATGCTTCAATCGTGACCCGGCACTTCTTTTCTTCTCTTGATCTCCTTTGAATATGAACCAGAAATCACCACAAACCAGAATCTTCGCCAGCTTTTGTTGTCTTTGCCTCAAATCTCGCGCTGTTTGTGCAGTTTGTACCGCCTGTTCTCAATATTCAGATCGCACCAGCAGCCTTCCTGGCAACATCGACACAAGGAGATGCCCATACCAGATACAAAAAAACCCGCCCCACATCGGGACGGGCTTGTTGAGCATACTTTGTGAGATCACCCCCAGCGTGATCAGCGTCTGCGGCGACGAACAGCCACCAGTCCGCCAGCACCAAGCAATGCCATGCTGCCCGGTGCAGGAACAAACGAAACATCAAGAATAAGCTGCTGACCATTGCTGACACTCTGATTCACGACATTGATATAAAGAACATCGTTGGTCCACTCAAGCGCAACAGCATTAAATGTACTGGCAGGATTCTGAGTCAGACCCGCAAATGCAGGAATCGTGCCACCAGCATCAGTCAACCGAAACCCGTTCCAGTTGTTATTGGAAAAGAATGTATCTGGCACGGTGATCGTGACCTGTGTATCAGAAACATCAACAGAGATATTCGAGTTGTAACCCGGCAGCGAAGCCCACTCGACCCCGTTGCCAACAGTCATCACGCCATAGTTGCCAAACACGCTGTCTCTGTTCGCTCCAAAGATCGTATCCAGATCCATGGACTGCCCCATCATCTGGGCGTTCGAGGTACTCGCAAACAGTGCTGCCATCACCAATGAAATTGCAACCTTCTTCATTTTTCAAACTCCTCATTTGCCAGCCGCTCAAAGCCATTCTCGCCCACCACAAGTGGCATGTCTGATGCATCAAGCATGACCGGGAACTTCTTCTTTTCTCTTGATCTCCTTATGAATATGAACCAGAAATCAAAACAAACCAGAATCTTCGCCAGCTTTTGTTGTTTTTGCCTCAAATCTTGCCTGTGTGTACCTGCTGTGTCATCTGCACTGAAAATGAGCCGCACCACAATGCTCAAAACTGCAAAAACACAAACATTCAGCAAAAACTCATCAGAAAATGTGAGTCATGCACACAGGAATGAAAATAAGCCGCAAACACCCCGTTTGGGTGCAAAACATGCATTGACAGCACAGGTACCAACCAACCTGCCAACCAAACAAAAAACCCGCCCCACATCGGGACGGGTCTGATGAACAAGGCAAGTTTATTCGCTGCAATCAACAGCCAATATTGAACAAGCTGATAAACGCAAAGAAGTCCAGCACATCGACAATGCCGTCGTTGTTCAGATCAGCCTGCGCATCGCCCGTGTTGAACAGGCTGATGAACACGAAGAAGTCCAGCACATCGACATTCCCATCACCATTAAGATCCACCGGGCAGTTGTTCGCCACGACGCTGATGGTGATCGACCCGTCAGCAAACAGCGTGCTGATGGGAATCCCGCCCTGGCCGAGGGTTGCATCTGTGAACTGGGAGGAGAACACGCGGTCGCCCAGCGTTGCACCCGGCGTGAAGGTCATGCTCCAGACAGGTGTGGGGTTGATCAAAGGCGGACTGCCTCCAAGCAAAGGCGGAATCACCGCATGATCAATCGAACCGCCATCACCAGATCCTTCAATGATGTTACTGTTCAGGTTGTAAATCAGCGCTCCGTCCGTCGGGAAGTTTCGATATGCCTGTGCTCGACCAACCGTAAAATCACCTGCAATTTCAGGCCCGATTAAGCCCCCGCCGGTATCAAACAGATCCGCCGCATCAAGCCCGTCAACCCGGACATTAAACTTGCCCCCGCCATACCACTCGCCCGTCGCCCGGTTCGCACTCAGTGTCAGCGTCACAGACTGGTTGGGTGAAACAGTTGTTGATGATGCCGTCCATTCAAAGGTCACATCAGGCGTGGGAGGCGTAACAACAAAGCTGTTGATCGTGGTGCGCCACCCGCCGCTGACCTGGTATTCGCCAACCATCCAGAAAGTTGAATCATCATTGGGATCAACAGCAATATCAAAGTAATCACCCCACCGACCGCTGGCTGACTGGGTTCCAATGATCAACTGTGTCAAGGCGCCCATCGTGCCAGCAGGCTCGTTGGCGCCTCGACCCGTCGCGTTGACCGATGCAAACTGCGAACTGCTTGATCCCGCAGCCACAAGCGCAACACTGTTCGCTGCATTTGATGCAATCGCAGGAAAGAAGGTATGCACGCCAGCCCCGCCATCAATGTTGCCGGATTGAACAAGTGTCACGCCGCCACTGGTAGGCCAGTTGCCCGTG
Organism: Phycisphaerales bacterium; assembly: GCA_029260555.1. Classification (GTDB taxonomy): domain Bacteria; phylum Planctomycetota; class Phycisphaerae; order Phycisphaerales; family UBA1924; genus JAJDCZ01. The sequence goes on along the minus strand of JAJDCZ010000015.1, from coordinate 8,673 downwards.
TCCATGTGATACCACCGCGCCTGGTTCTTGCCCGCAGCCAATGTGGTATGGGTTGCATACAAGTTGCCATTACGCCAGTGAACATTCATGATGCGCCGATCCACCGTGCTGATGAACCCGCCATTGTTGGGCGCATCAACAGGATTTGTCCCTGTAGGCACAGTCACAGTCGTGGTTGCAAACGCGGGTGCTGTCAGCGGATTGGTAATGGACTGAACCCGCAATGCAGATGAAGACTGAAGCGAGACAAAAAATGGCAAACTCGAAGGCCCAAACACCTGGCCGACCTGCACACTGGCCGAGTTCGCATCTCGCAGATCCGAGATCGTAACCGGCGCACCTGTCAGCATGGGGGTTTTATCAAAAATCCGGTAGATCACTCCACCCCAACCCCCGCCGTTGCCCTGAAGCTTGAACAGGTTGCCAGAGACATAAAATGCATTGTCGTCATATCCAATACCCGGATAGTCAACCCAGTAAGTCGTAGACCCAATGGAAACAACCGCAGGCGTGCGATATTTGTACCACACACCATTCGGGTCGCTGTCATCAGAAACCGCGATATCAATAAATGCTGTAGAGGTATACACCTCCAGAGCAACAACAATAAAGCGTCCGGTTTTCTGGTCGTACATGCACTTGGGATCAAAGGTAAAGTTCCCCGCACCCACAGGCTCAAAAAATCCGGGATTCCCCTGCACCCCAAGCCGATTCAAAAACTGACGCGTACCCGTCTTGGTGTACCACGCAATATCAGAGTTCACCACCGAAACCACATGGTTCGGCCCCACCGCCAAAGATGGATCAGGCGGGTTCCAGCCCGTATTGGTCAGCCCCGGAAAACTCGCATCAGGCGCCACCCGAGGCTCATCAATCAAATTCCCAAGTGGCAAATCATTCGGTACACCAGCTTGCAGCGTCTTGTCACGATGATGCGCCGGCAAATAAGGCTTGATCGTCTGAGGCGGATCCATCACAAACTCGGAAATCTGAGGCACAACCGTCCGTGAATCAAAAATCGTCGCCTCAACAACAATCTGTGAAGCCACATTCTCACGCGTCAAATCAATCCGAGGCAACATGCTAAACGACTCGCCCGGCAAATCCGCCAACGGATGCTCAAACGGCTGCGCCGCAACAGGCATCGCCTGACTGCCCAAAACCCCTTGCCTTTGAGCCAGATTCTGACTCGAACACCCGACCAAAGCCGCTGAAAGCATCAGCCCCGCTGTGGTCGGCACAATAAACTTGTTCCAGGAAATGGATGGTGACATGGCTCTTCTTACTCCTAATAACAATACTTTTTGCCGATGTCAGCTCTCCAGCCCGTAACCATCAGCTCAAATCAAATCAACAAAGCCGAACAACACGCACTTCATCGTTCGGTGCAGAACGCTGGGACCATTCGAATCATACTCCATACTAATGCTTGGTTATCGGACTGGAATACGACCCGCAATTGACCCGAAACACGCCAGATCGGCCCGATTCGTGCCCGGTCTTGTTGGTATTCGCCCGAAAATGCTGATCTGATCCCATAATTCCACCTGATCCCACGCTTTGGGTCCCCCCTGAAGCGCATCAATACCAGCACCCACACGCAAGCAGTCATCTCTGAATGCTTTGCAATGCTTCGCTCGCCTGAAAAAAAGCAGGCTCACTGGGATCTGTGCAGATTCTCGTTACAGCTCAAAATCAATCATCGTCAGACTGGGCTGCGTGAGGCATGTCGGGCATGCGCGTCAACACCCTGTCGATCAGCCCATACTCGAGCATCTCCTGATCGTCCAGCCACTTGTTGCGATCGCAATCCGCTGCGATTGTGTCAAGCGCCTGGCCCGTCGCATCAGAATACACACGATAAAGCCGATCTCGAAGCCTCAACATCTCACGAGCTTCAATCTCGATATCCGTCGCCTGTCCTTCCATCACCCCCGAAAGCAATGGCTGGTGCATCAGATTCCGAGCGTTCGGCAAGGCATACCGCTTGCCCTTGGTGCCCGAACACGCAAGCAGGCTTCCCATCGATGCTGCCTGCCCGATGATGTATGTGCAGACATCGCACTCGATGTACCCCATGGTGTCCAGAATCCCAAGCCCCGCTGTCACCGACCCACCCGGCGAGTTGATATACAGGTGGATATCGCTCTTGGAGTCTTCATTTGCAAGAAACAGCAGCTGGGCAACCACCAGGTTGGCGATGTCATCATCAACACCTCCGCCCATGAAGATAATGCGATCTTTCAGCAGACGCGAGTAGATGTCATACGAACGCTCGCCTCGGCCTGACTTTTCAATGACGATCGGAACCAGATGGGACATGACTTTTCTCGACCTCAATAGTGTTTTATGTTCAGCAGGATTTCTCCCGCTCTCAGCGAAGACCCGCAACCCTTACAATCAGGATGCACCCTTGGGAGGCTCAGAAAGCACCTCGTCCACCAACCCGTATTCCTTGGCTTCCATCGCTGTGAAATACTTGTCTCGCTCTGAGTCCCTTTGGACATTCTCCAGAGGCTGACCCGAGCACTTGGCAATCAACTCGTTGAGCTGAAGCTTCGCTTTGATAATCTGCTCAGCCTGAATGCGAATATCCTCAGCCTGGCCCGTAATCCCCCCATAAGGCTGATGGATCATCACCTTGGCATGAGGCAGAATAAACCGCTTGCCCTTGGTACCCGCAGTCAAAAGCACCGCGGCGCCAGAATACGCCCGACCCAGGCAATATGTACATACATCACTCGAGAGGAATCGCATGGTGTCATACAACGCCAAAGTGTCATCCACAGCCCCCCCCGGCGAGTTGATGTAAAGATGAACATCCTGACCCCGCTTTTGATTCTCCAGATAGAGCATCTGCATCATCACGCGGGCAGCGGATGCCTGGTTGATCTCACCAATCAGAAAGACGATCCGATTCTCAAGCAAAAGCTCGTCGATCGTCATCTCACGGGTTCGTTGATAGTTCACACTCGCAGCTGGCATCTGTGGGGCTTCCTTCCTTGCTGGCCTGCTCTTGCCTGGCTGACGCATTATCGGAATACGCCAGCACGAGACCCAATCATAGACCCTTGCTCTGATCGGCAATCACAAGCCTCCAGACCAGTCCAACACCCTCTCTTTGGACCAGATTGCATACCCGGCACTGGAATCCTACTATCGCTCCTGCCAATACCGTATATTGCCAGATCCAGTCAGCCCTCTTTTCACGAACAGGAACAACCCTGTGCCCACTGCCCTGATTAGCGATGTCCATGGAAACGCCGAGGCCCTCCGACGCGTTCTCGACGATATCGACTCCAGAGGCATCCAGCGCATCATCTCCCTGGGTGACATCATCGGCTACGGACCAGACCCCCTCACCTCCGTTGACCTCGTCAGACAACGCTGTGAATGGTCACTCATGGGCAACCACGACTTCGGCGTCCTCTACGAACCCACCAACTTCAACGCCACCGCCGAATCCGCAGCCTACTGGACCCGCGACCAGTTCGATGCAGAAACCGACGACAAACTCCGGGCCCAGCGATACGAGTTCCTGGGCCGCCTCCGCGTTCGCGTTGCTGAAACCGTGCCAGAAGCTGATATTCCCGTATTATTCGTGCATGGCTCACCCCGCCGACCCATCAATGAATACATCTTCCCCGATGATGTCATGAACGCCCCTGAAAAAATCGATGCCATCTTTGAACGCGTCGAACGCCTCGCCTTCGTAGGCCACACCCATGTCCCAGGCGTCTTCACCAATGAAATCGACTTTTATCCACCCGATGAACTCGGTGAGCGAGGCTACACCTTCGCAGATGGTGAAAAAGCCATCATCAATGTCGGATCCGTGGGTCAGCCAAGAGACTTTGACCCCCGTGCCAGCTATGCCATCCTTCACCCGGATCGCGTTGAGTTTGTCCGTGTTGAATACGACATCGACATTTCAGCTTCAAAAATCAGACAGATTTCCGCGCTCCACGACTGGCTGGCAGATCGACTCTATGAAGGACGCTAAGTTGTGTCATGGATCTTCTCTGACGAGCCGCGACCGTGAGGAAGCAGTCTTTCCCCGGTATTTTAACGAGCAACGACCGTAAGGGAGTGTTCTTTCCCGTGTATTCCCACCATTCCCGCTCTCTAACAAGCCGCCCCCATAACAAAGCAGTCTTAAAGTTTTCATCCCAACTCCCCCCCGCCCTGACAGTCACTGCTCACAAGTTGCCAGAACCTCCTCACCAGGCACCCGCTCAACATGCTCAATGGGTGTTTGTGCCTGCTATTGTTGAGTCCCCTTGATTCATTCAAACCCTCAGCGTCCTGTTCAGATTCAGAATGCAGACGACCGGACCCGCGTATGCCCCGCAAAAAAAACACATTGCTCAGAGTGCTCGTCCCCATCATTGTCATCATCGCAGGCTTTGGCATCGCAGCAGCTGTGCTCGTTAACACCGCCCGCCAGAACAATCAAAGAAGCTCTCAACCCGCAACCACACCACCTCAATCAGCACCAACCCAACCCAGTCAGCCTGACTCACCCACTGAGACTGCTCAGCTCCCCCCCGCCCCCCCCGCCCCAGACACCGCTGTACCATCTGAATCAGCCATCGAGCAAGCTCAGCCCAAGCCTGAAACAACTGAACCTGTTGCGACAGAAACAAAAACACCCAGCCAGCTCACTGGCGTACTCTCTGCTCGCATCGTCGAACCTTTGCCAGAAACGGTCATCGGTGCCCTTTCCCAGCTGGACACAACCAGCCCCTACGAGTTCCAGGTCCGCTTTTCTTCCATCGGTGCCGGCATCGCCATGCTCACACTCGCCAATGCCTTTGATTCTGTTGATGCCATGAAGCAAGGCATCGGCCACAAAGTGCTCCAGGTCCAGAAACAGCAAGGCGCCCAGGCCCTCACACCCATGGCACTCATCGCCATCACCATCAACAAACAGCGCGTCAACCTCCTGGGCATCAATGCCCCCGTCTGGCAGCAAGAAACCCTCACCGAATCAAGCGCCTCCTTCTCCGCCACCATCGAAAATGACGCCGGCCAGATCATCGGCAAAGTCATCCGCACCTTCACCATCGTCCAAGGCTCACACGATCTCATCCTCGACCAATCTTTCCACAACCTCACCGACTCCAGCCTCGCAATCAGCTGGGATCAAACCGGCCCCATGGATCCCCCCCGCGAAGCCCAAGGCTATGGCGGCGACAAACGCCGTCTCCGCTTCGGCTATCTCGCCAGACCCTCCATCAACCCCAGCCGACAAGTCGTCTCCGGCAAAGACTTCCTCTGGAACCGCTCCAGCGGCAAAGTCCTGGGCAAAAAAGACAAAAGCACAGGCCTCTATCAACCCTCAAAGCAGGTCTGGCCAAACACCAAATCACTCAAAGCCCAATACAACCTGACATGGGTCGGTCTCACCAGCCGATACTTCGGCGTAGCCCTCCATCCCATCGTCGACCCTGACCCCGCACTCTCCGTCGATAAAACCCTTCACACCGTCGATCGCATCGACCGAATCCTGCTGCAGGGCCAAGGTGATCCCGTCGTCGCTTTACGCATGACAGGCCAGCCCACCATCGTGCCCGCAGGGCAACAAACCCACGAAAAACTCGGGCTCTACGCCGGCCCCCTCTCTCGCTCAGCCATCAACGCAGAACCCGTCCTCGCCAAAGTCGGACTCGATGAAATCATCGTCTACAACTTCGGAGGCCCATGCGCCACCTGCACCTTCCCCTTCCTCACCTCCGCACTCCTGGGCCTGCTCAGCTTCCTCTACAACAATGTCGTCTTTGACTATGGCCTGGCCATCGTCGTCCTCGTACTCATCGTCCGCACACTCCTGCACCCCGTCACCAAATGGTCACAGATCCGCATGCAACGCTTCGGCAAGCAAATGCAAGGCATGGCACCAAAACAAAAGAAAATCCAGGAACGCTACGCCGACGACAAACAACGCATGCAACAGGAAATGTCCAAACTCTGGAAAGAAGAAGGACTCAACCCCGCTGGCATGCTCGGATGCCTCCCCATGTTCCTCCAGACACCCGTATGGATCGCACTCTACGCCTCACTTTACTTCGATGTCGACCTCCGCCAGCAAGCCGCATTCTTCGGCATCTTCCAGAATATCTCAGGCGGCGCTTGGGCATTCCTGGGCGACCTCGCTGAACCTGATCGCTTCATCTACTTCGGCAAAACCATCGTTACCATCCCCATCCTAGGCCCCATCAGTTCCATCAATGTCCTACCCCTCCTCCTGGGCTTCGTCTTCTTCGTCCATCAGAAATACATGACCCCGCCTCCATCTGCCACCATGACACCAGAACAGGAACAACAACAAAAAATCATGAAAGTCATGATGGTCGTCATGTTCCCCGTCATCATGTACAACGCCCCCAGTGGCCTCGCCCTCTACTTCATCTGCAACTCAACCTTCGGCATCGTTGAATCCAAACGCATCCGCGCCCACGCCGAAAAACACGGCCTCTTCGACATCAAACCCGCCAAAAAGAAATCCTCCGGCGGCTTCATGGCCAAAATGCAACAACTCGCCGAACAAAAACAACAAGATGCCATGGCCAAATCCAAATCACAACAATCCAAACCCGCTCAAAAAACAAAACACAAACCTCGTAAATAATCACCCGGCTAACTATTAAAAACAGCCGACCCTCTCTGCAACAAAACTAAAACTCGCGCGTTCATATGAACAGCTCCGACACCATCACTGCCCTCGCTTCCCCCGCAGGCGCCGCCCGTCGCGCCATCATCCGCCTCTCAGGGCCAAACCTGGATCACGCCCTCAACGCGATCCTCAATCCCAGCCCAGACATTAATATTAACAAACGCGGCGCCCATCGCTGCCGGCTCAAATGCCTGGCGCATCCCCTGCCCATACTGATGGTTCGATATGTCGCCCCCGCCTCCTACACAGGCCAGCATGCCGCCGAGTTGATCCTGCCTCAAAACCAGACCATCCTCGATCAGGTCATGACAGCACTGCTCAAGCTGGATTCAGTTCGCCTCGCCCACCCCGGAGAGTTCACCGCCCGCGCCTACATGAACAACAAGCTCGATCTCCAACAAGCCCAAGGCGTAGCAAGCCTCATCGCCGCTCGCAACGATCAGCAACTCGCCGCCGCCCGCAACCTCCTCCAAGGCTCATGGACCCAGACCTTCCAGTCCTGGAACGATCAACTCGCAAACCTCCTCGCCCTCATCGAAGCCGGTATAGATTTTTCCGATCAGGAAGATGTCCAACCCATCTCACTTCCCGACCTCACCCACTCCCTCACCAACCTCCTCTCCCAAATCCAGAGCACAATCCATTCCCACGCTGAAGAACCTCAATCTCGCGCAACCCCCATCGCCGTACTCGCAGGCAGACCCAACGCCGGCAAATCAACACTCTTCAACGCCCTCCTGCAAGGCTCGCGTGCCGTCGTCAGTGATCAGCCAGGCACTACCCGCGATGCCCTCGTTGAAACACTTGATCTCAAAGATGTCGCCCCAGGCGGGGCCACCGTCCAACTGGCCGACCTCCCAGGCGTATTTGATCACGCCGATCTCAACACCCCTCTTGACCAACTCGCATCACAAAACGCCCGCGATCTCATCGAACACGCAAGTGTCATCATCTGGTGCGATCCCTCAGCCCGTTTCGATCAAAACCTCCCCATCACCTCCAGCACCCCCATCATCCGCATCCGCACCAAAGCCGACCTCCCCTCTTCTTCAAACCACCCAGCCGCCAACGCCCCCCTCGCCGTCTGCGCCCTTGATGGCTGGAACCTGCACATCCTCAAAAGTGCCATCGCCGACGCCGCCTGCGCCTGTTCAGACATGGGTCTGGTTTCGTCCCGACACCACCTCGCGCTCACCCAGGCCGCCGCCCACATCACAAGCCTGCTCAATCTGATCGCCCCCAACGCCCAGTTCATCACCCAGCCCGAACTCGTCGCCTCAGGCTTGCGCGACGCCCTTGATGCCGTGAGCACCGTAGCAGGTAAAGTCCACCCCGACGAAATCATCGGCCGAATCTTCGCCACCTTCTGCGTAGGAAAATAACCCCCCCCCTCCCGGTTGCGCCATAACCGGCGAAGCTGAACAAGCAACGATACAGACCAGGGCGAAATGTCTCAAAGTGTCTCTGTTTCTCAAATGCATACAGACCTCCTTGATATATGTCTGATTGATATAGGCAATTCGCCTCATCTGATTGTACATTATCGGCACAATTATGCCAACAAAGACAAAACAAAATGGCAGGTGGCGAGGAATGCGAAGTGGTCCTGTGTGCCATGCACAGGGAGGGGAGGAGGAGAGGAGGGAGTTTTCGAGTCGTGCGTGTTTACGGCATCAGAGTCACAGCATGGGTATTCAATGCGATATTAAGCGATGACATCTGATCCACCTGGCACCCGGCATGGCCGACTCGAAGACTCGCTGGCCATGGCACACGATTGCGATTGCCCGCTGGCTGTTGCACTCGATGCCGGGTACTGAGACCACAGCTTTGAGCGGCTCTGGCACCCGGCTCCATGCCACTCAACGCCGTGAACTATTATTCGCGGAGTGGTTGTGCCTTGCGGCGTTCGGCGAGGGTTGCGTGGCGTATGGCGGGATGTCCCGGAGGCGACTGTATTTTCTTTCGTGCCCATTTGCGTGTGGTCTTGGGGTGTG
>JAJDCZ010000014.1 GCA_029260555.1 Phycisphaerales bacterium | reverse complement strand
GCGCAGACTGAGCTCTGGCTGAAGTTCCCAAAGTAAGCCCCGGAACCAATATCAAAACACTCAGGAATAGAGTACGGCGTACCATGTTCATAACACACTCCTCTTTCGCCTTGAAAACATAATGCTGGCAAATCCCAACATGGCCAGTGAAGCTGGTGCAGGTACAATTGAGAGTGTGATCGGGTCGGTGGATGCATCACCTATATTCACAGGAATATCAACAGGACCTGAAAACAACAAACCAACATTAAGATTCATGTTCAAAATCCGCTGACCAAGCGTATCACCTGCAAAAAACTCCATCGTAAAAAATGTGATGGGATTGCTCCGATCCGGATCGCCACCAAAAATTAGACCAAACTGAACATGCTCAATCGTACCTTTTGGTGAACTACCCAATATTCGATTATCCAAAAGTGTGTAGCGTTCACTTCCGACGGATGGAGCATTTCTAAAAATAGGAACGCGTCCAACCCCATCTTCATGCACTTCATTTTGCTGATCACCATTGTTTGACAGATTGTCCACGCCTCGCGTGCCTGCGACCCAGACTGAATCATCGCCTTCTGCAAAGTTGTCCATGCTGATGTTGAACACCCCCCCCGCGTAGCCATTGGCGTTGGTAAACTCTGCCTGAAGACCCAGCACCACACTCTCCCCCGGCACCAGCACCGTATCCCCACTGATCACCACCCACGAATAGTGCAGCGTCGGCACAGACTGAGCTCCGGCTGTAGTCCCAATTGTAAGCCCTGGAACCAAAATCAAAACACTCAGAAGTAGAACTCGGCGCGTCATATTCATAACACTTTCCTTCTTCGTTTCAAAAGTGTAAGGCTGGCACATCCCATCATCGCAACCGGTGCAGGAGCTGGCACAATTACAAGTGTGATTGGATCGGTTGTTACCTTGTCGACAGTCAAGGGTATATCAAGGGAACCATTCAAAACTAAGCCAAGATAAGAGTTCATGCTCAATATCCGATTGCCAGGCGTATTGCCCGCAAAGAACTCCAGTGTAAAAAAGGTGATGGGATTGCTCCGATCCGGATCGCCACCCGCAAAAAGACCGAATTGGATATGTTCTATTAGACCTTGTGAAGTGCTTCCTAATATTTTATTGTCCAAAAAGGTATATATTTCATTTCCACTGCCTGGAGCATTTCTGAATATGGAGACACGCCCGATCCCATCTTCATGCACTTCATTTTGCTGATCGCCATTGTTTGACAGATTGTCAACGCCTCGCGTGCCTGCGACCCAGACTGAATCATCGCCTGCTGCAAAGTTGTCCATGCTTATGGAAAACACCCCCCCTGCGTAGCCATTGGCACCGGTAAACTCCGCCTGAAGACCCAGCACCACACTCTCCCCCGGCGCCAGCACCGTATCCCCACTGATCACCACCCAAGAATAGTCCAGCGTCGGCTGAGCAAAAACAGGCAGAGCCAAGCCCATGCCTACCGAACACAATGTGAACAAAAACGGCCGTCGCTGTGATTTCTTCATGCTGAGCCTCTGCTTTATAGAGAATGCACCACCACCTCAACCACCTGGAAGCGAGGCTTATTCCTAAAAAAACCCAATTAGCTTTGAAAATTGCAAAAAAGCAGAGAGCTGCGCCAAAGCACAGCTCTCTGAACAAGGATCAGCTTGTTGTCAGTTCGAGATTACGGGCAACCCGCATCGAACAGCACGATGAATGCAAAGAAGTCCAGCACATCAATGGTGCCTGAACCATCAAGGTCTGCAGCCGGATCACCATTGTTGAACGCAACAATGAACGCAAAGAAGTCAAGCACATCAACCGTGCCCGAGCCATCAATATCGACCAGACACGCAGACGCATCGGGGACCACCTGCGAGATCGAAATGGACTCGCCAGTCATTGTCTTGAACAGCCCCAGCGTGGTGGAGCCCATGACAGGAGCGGTGTCAGCTGTGAACCAGAAAGTGTAAGTCGAACCCCAGCGCAGAGCGTTTGAGTTAACATTCTGGGCAAATGACTCAGGCGATGTCCATTTAACCTTGCCAGCACTGGCACTCATTGTCCAGTCCGTCGGGTCAAAAGGCTCGCCAGAGTGATAATCCACATCATGGAAACCCATGTTGGTGACCGTCACTCCAGAGGGGATCGGCACGGTTAAACTGCCGCCAGATCGCTCTGAGTTCAGGTTGTGGATGGCGTAGTTGTATGTCCAGGTGCCATCACCATTATCAACAACATTCACACCCGCCCAGAAACGGCCGCCATCAGGATCCGCAACCGGGATAAGGTCAACATTGGGATCGTTGTCCTGCCAGGCCTGAATTGCGGGGGCTTCACGCACTGTGCCGCCGTTCCAGACCAGGTTATAGCTTGAACCAACCGCGTTACCCACCGTGATCATGCGATACGAAGCGTTGTTGTTCTGATTGCCTGCCAGCGCATCATCGCGGGCAACATAATGGCCTTCACCAACATACAGCGCGCCCGCGTTCAGTGCAGGATTCAGGTCGTCATGCAAAACCTGAATTCGCTTGAAAAGCACGCCAAAGCCCGAACCACTTCCATAAGGCCATTGGTACACACCAGTGTTGGCATTGACCTCACTCTTGGGGCCAAGCCCGCTTTGTGAGCCATTGAGTGAAGAGGAGTATGGATCAGAGCATCCCGGGCCAAGCGCCTGGGGACACCCAGCACCCGCTGGCTGGCATGAACCACAAACCGTCATTTGCAAAGCACAGAAGCCATGCTTGAGCCAGGACATGCCGATCTGATCAAATCGACCATCCTTGATGCGATAGATGTTCTGCCCAATGACAGGGTGGTTTAATCCATTGGCAACCCAGTTAAGGTTGACATTACCAGCATTACAGGAAGTGGTTCCGATGGAATAGGCAATCTTGCCCCCACTGGATCCGTAAAGCCTCGGCCCGATGCCGTTGGAGTTGCTCGGTCCCGTGATATCTCCAACAATCACATCAGCCTGCCCGAAAGCACTTCCAGCAAGGCCGAACCCTGCCAACAGCGCAAATGCTGCGACAGTGCGTTTTATACCGTGTTTCTTCATTTCTACTTAATCCTTTGTATTCAGGCCCGAATGGACAAAAAACGCGAATGCAGGCTCACCGCCTGTGCCCCCCACGGGCAATCCGATCTTACAGACATCATCCTCTATATACAACAAAAAAATCTTGAATCTACCCACCATCGGGCATTTTTTGACCAATTTTATCTCAAATGGCCAAAGTTGAATCAACTTGAAACCACACAGGGGAAGATTTGTTCCTGTAATGTTTGTGTTTGTCAACAATACACAAAATGAAAACCCATGAACAGGGGGCCTGGTGACCTAGTCTGCCTGCATCTACAACTTTACCTGTCAAATACCTCACACATACACTCGGTCACCGAAAACATGCAGCATCGAGCGCAACTTCTGGACACGATTTACATCTGCCATCAATCCGGGATCATGGACAACCCGCATCAAACAACACGATGAACGCAAAGAAATCAAGCACATCAATGATCCCCGAACCATCAAGATCCGCTGCACGATCGCCGTTGTTAAACGCCACGATGAACGCAAAGAAGTCAAGCACATCAACCGTACCTGAACCATCAAGATCAACCAGACATGCGCCCGCACCTGGGCCACTGATGCTGTAGCTCATGCTGACTGGCGCGCCGGGTTTGAACAATCCCATCGTCCCAGTCACAGCCTCAGGCGGCGTATCAGCATCAAAACGGAAGTTGTAAAGCGTTCCCCATCGCAGCGCATTGGCGTTTACATTCTGGCTATGGGTTTCTGGCGAGTTGAACGATATCTCACTGGATGTCACAGCAACAGTCCAGTCTGTATTGTCATACCCCTCACCCGAATGTGACTTCACGCCATGGAACCCCGCGTTTGTGATATTAGCTCCTGCACCAATGGGAATCACAAACGAACCACCCGCTCGATCCGAATTCATGTTCAGCACCGCGTACTCATAGTGCCAGGTTCCATTACCGTTGTCCGTCACCCTTGAGCCAACCCAGAAACGACCATCACCAGGCACATCGACATTGAACAGATTAACCCCCGCGTCGTTGGCCTGCCATGCAAAGATCGCAGGCTGTTGAGCCATGGTGGCGCCCGTCATGGTCAGGTTCCACGCATTATTGATCATCGAGCTGACCGTGACATTGCGATATGTGCTGTTGTTATAGGAAAAAGCTGTTCCCGCATCATCAGGCGTGACATACTGCCCCTCTGCAAAGTAGAGCGCCCCTGCATTGAGCGATGGATTTACATCAACCTCAAGAATCTGAATCCTGCCATTGATTGTGCCAAAGCCCGGCGAACTGTGAGGCATATTGAAAAAGCCTGTCACAGGATTCACCTCAGACCGAGGCCCAAGGTCAGACTGACTCCCATTGAGGGTGTCCCAATAAGTATCCGAGCAACCAACACCCAGCCAGTCACATGAACCCTGCGACTGACAAGAACCACAGACTGTTGAATCCGCAGCACAAAAACCATGCTTGAGCCAGGACGCACCAAGCTGCTCAAACTGACCATCCTTCAATCGATAAATATTCTGCGCAATCACCGGGTGCTGATTGGCAGCCGCCCCCCAGTTACGCCAACTCAATAGTTGATTCCCGTTATTACACGCTGTCGTACCCAGTGCATACGACGAAATCCCACCCACCGTGCCATACTCGTGAATACCCGAAATCTGACCAACGATCAGATCCTTGTCCGCCAGCGCCGATGACCCCATCAACGCAACCAGACCTGCTGCCAAAACTAGCGAAATCCTCATCACCATTCTCTCCAAACATCGTGCAATTAATTTCAAAATGCCAGACACTTGCCCGCACCGCTAGCGCAGCCAAATACTGCATCTGACTCCCTTTATCTGTGCATTCTAACGCAAAACACCCCCATATGCAGCCTTAACTACCGCATTATCCACAATAAATCACAAATCCTCACCCCTCTTGCTCAGAACTTACCCGCCGTTGTTCTCGCTTTGTTCTGCCTCATCAGCTTGATTCCGCCACTGCTGAGCCTCATCGCTCCTGCCCATTTGGTCCAGCACCTCTGCCAACTGACGCAGGGTACCAGCATCTCCCGATAACTCCGCAGCCCGTTGAAGCTTCACAAGTCCCTCCTCAGGCTGGTTTGCTCGAAAAAGCGCCAGTGCCAGATCATGCTGAATCGTCGATGACCAGCCAAGAACTTCACTCGCACGCCTCATCATGCCCAGCCCTTTTTCCAGAGCATCCTTCTGATTCAACGAAAGCCCTGCCTGAAACAATGACCCGCCTACCGAAAACAGATCCCAAGGCTCATCCTTCGCAGCCTCACCCGCACGCTCTAATACCCCCAGCCCCGCTTCCAGCTCACCAAACTGAAAACGCAACATGCCAAGTGACAACAAAGTGCCCGAACTCGTCACATCCTCTACAACAATGCCATCTGCAATCTGCCTCGCTTCTTCACTGGCACCCCCACGCAAAAGTGCCGATGCTGCAGCAATCAGCTCTGCATCACGAAGCCCAGGCTCATCAAGCCCCTCTTGAATCAAACTAACTGCCCTCTCCACCTCTCCCAGCCCCATCAACACAAACGCTGCATTCGTCCTGAGCGAAAGTGTATCCAGTCCAAGTTCCAGCGCCCGCTCGATCGTCGCTTTGCTCCGCTCAGCATCCCCAACTTGACCAAAGAACGACGCAGCCTGCACCAGCAACCTCGCATCCTCAGGCCTGGTATCCATCGCTTCTTCCCACACACTGATCCCCGCCTCAGGCTCACCCGTCATCTGCATTCTGCCCATTGCCACCTGCCCCCGAATACCATCAAGCTTCGGATGAAGCTCAAGCGCATGCTGATATGCACTGAGAATCTCAGCAGGCCCTGCCCCCTGCAGCTGCATGATCTGCCCCAGCTGAATCACCAGCGTATCCAGAGGCTTGCCCCGCTCGACAATCTCCTCAAGCGTCACCCGCGCTTCCACATACTGCCCCGCCACCACCTGAAAATACGCCATATGCCTCAGATTGTCAGGCGTGAGCTTCCACCCCAACCCCCCACGCGAAAACGAGTCCGCACGCTGATAGTCCCTGATCCCTCCCAGTGCCCGCTTCAACGCATCAGGTGCCGGGGCATAGTCAGGTCGAATCGCATGAGACACCGGCGTCTTCATCGACGCATAGGTCACTCTCGCACGCAGCAGATGTCCCTTTGTCGTTACTCCCCACGCTGTCAGCCCCAGAACCCCAATCCCCAACACAATGTACACCAGCCCCGCCCGCGTCAGTTTCCCTTTGTACCGAAGCTGAAAGGTCATCAGCCGAACACTTGGCCTGCGCGCCATCGACCAGAGCTTGAACAGAATAAAAGTAACAATGCCTGCGATCCCCGCTGCAAAGAGCATGGGGACGCTGTGCATCATGTCTCTGAATCCAAAGAACGCCCCGCCATACACAACTGAAAACAGCACCTCTTCGCCCCAGGTCAGGTCATAACGCTTGGGATCTCGCTTGATCTTCTTGCGCCTGATTGTTGCCTGCTCATCAACAGGCTTGGCAAATGCACTGGGCAACCCGAAACTGAACGAAAGCGCATCGTTCGGGCACACGCTGACACAATCCAGCGTCTTCATGCACCCCGGGCTCACAACCATGCCAAAGTCTCGCACTTCTTCAGCCACACGCACATTTGATGTACACGCAGCTGTGCAATGCCCGCACCCCTCACAGCTGTCATTCACACGAATCCGCCCCACTGCCACCCGATCCAGAGGCCCAAACAGCCCCCCATACGGACAGGCATATGTACAAAAACCCTTCGACCCCAGAAAATACACCGTCGCAAAACCCGTCACCACCAGAAACGGAATCGCAATGAACCAGGGCGGCATCGTGGTCCAGAAATCATTGACCATCAACTCCGTCTCAAAGCCAACATGCTCAGGCACAGCAATGAGCCACACCGGATAGTCAAACCCCATGCTGCCCAGTGCAGGCGTAAGCACCAGCCGTTTAAAGTTCGGCCACAAAAACATGTAAAACCCAAGCACCACCGGCACATACACCAAAAGCCTTGAACGAAATGCCTTGGGTCTCACCCCCACTTTCCGCATCATCCACCCGCATAAATCCTGCAGCGCAATCAGATGACAACCCCAGCCACAAAAAAAACGCCCAAAGACAACCGTAGAAAGCACCGCCAGCGACAGCATGATGAAGCCCGCGTTGATCTTCCCCAGTTCCAGCGTTTCCATCGATTCGCTCGGTTCAACCGGCGAAAGTGTCCGACCTGTGATCAGCCATTGCGCGATATGAAGCAAAATCAAAATGTGAATCGAAATTAATACCCCCGCTCGCCAACGCGATGCCTTGCTCTTTGCAATCGCCCTCCCCCTGTCACTGCCCCGCTCAATCACAGGCAATGAAACCGAAACTGGATTTTCCGTCTGTGGTTCAGCCATGCCTGCAGTTTAGTCCACCAGCTCAACCAGCACCGCAGAATATGCCCAAGATCAATGCCCCTAAAAAAATACCCTTACTTCATGTTTCCAGTTGCCTCTTCAATGATCTGCTTGACCCGCTCAGGACCCAGACCTCTCTGAACCGCAACCTGTGCATCAAGTTCCGTCACCATCATGTCGCGGTTCAGATCATTCTCCATATAGCGAACTTCAAGACGCGCCATCGCAACACGCACAGGCACACCATCGAATTCCGCCCGTGCCAGAATCTGCACTTGCCCCGTCACACCTTCAAACATCCTCGTGTCGATGTTTGTAGCCCAAAACGACATCGGTACAGGAATACCAAACCATTCCTTTGATCGATAAGTCAAAGCAGCATCACCGATTTGGTAGACCATGTCCTTGCCTTTTTTCGATGAATCAATAGCCCAGAAAGTCACACCATTAATGATGTCGCTCTTAACCTGAACCTTCAGTTCATATGTCTTGCCCAGCAGGATTGGCTTATCATGTTTCCAGTCCAAATTTCCATCTTCATCACTAATTCCAAGAGATGTGGAGGTGCTCGCGGCGCACCATTCAAGCATCGTAAAGGCGCCATCGGCACATGCGTTTTGTGATTCAGATGTGCCGCAAGGTCCACCATTTGCAACACAATCGGTAAGAAAAAGTCCAAAAGAATCCCAGCAATCCACCGGATGCTCGCCGGGTGGTAAACTATTGAGACAATGTTGCAATAGAAGGTTGGCACCTTGAAAACAAGTAGCTCTGACTCCTTGATCTTGAATACCGCAGCAACTATTCAGGCGACTTAAATAAGTAGTTCGGCAATTATCGTATGTTGGCTGGCTAGGCGGTCCTTGTGCCTCAACCTGACCCGCAGCAAATACGAGAGCAACCGATGCCAACATTGCTCTGTTGAAAGCCCCATGTCTCTGCACTTTTAATCGGTCATCCTTCATCAGTTGCTCCCTGTTATCAGTTCTATCGAACACCGCATCGAAAAGTTGCTTTAACCACCTGACAATCGACAGATTACCCCCCCCCCCTCAGTTTGTCAACACAATTTTTGAGCTTCCATTATATATAATTCGCATATTGCCAATTTTGTGTTTTATGTCACGCCCACACCACAAATTTGAGTTATATCGAAGATTTATCAAGCAAAAATGAGTTGGTTCTACCCCGTTGGTGCCACCCCAGTCCCAAGTATCAGCCTCATCGCATACCACCCGATCGCCACACTCACAAGCCCCAGGACCAGATTCAGCCCCACATTGCTCAGCGCCCGCATCATGTGCCCGTGCTTGAGAAACTCAAAGGTATCAAACCCGAATGTCGAAAATGTCGTCAGTGAACCCAAAAGCCCCGTGATCAAAAGCAACCTTGTCGCCTCACTCAGTTGCTCTCGCTCTGAGGCCGCAAATGCCAGCCCCCCGATCAACAAACACCCCAGCACATTCACGATCAGCGTCCCCACAGGAAACATGTTCCCCCATCGCTGCACCGCAAACCCTGTAATCGAATACCGAAGCACAGCCCCGATCGCCCCGCCCAACGCCACAATCATCACCCGGAAAAACATGAACACACTCTATCCCAAACCAAACCCGGGCACACACTCGCCCTTCTCTCAATACCATCGTGTCCTATGCTCAGCCTGAAAGTTGCCACGGGCCCGTGGCGGAACTGGTAGACGCAGCGGACTTAAAATCCGCTTGAGGTAAATCTCAGTGAGGGTTCGAGTCCCTCCGGGCCCATTCCCCCCCATTCCCCCCCTTTCCCCCCACCTATTCAGTCGGCATCTTCACCAGCTGATGCTGCTGGCTCTACCTGATCTGCATTTTCTTCATCACCATCAACAGATTTGGCCAGAGCCATGGGGTTTGGCGTGCCTTTGAACGCCTCGGGGATCACTTGAAACTCCACATGAAAGTGGTAAGGCTCACGAAACCCGCCCGGGCTTGTCCGCCGCCAGGGGTCCTTTACATGCCTGAGCAGTCGATACGGAATCCGTGCCCGCATCGAAATCGAACCATCCTCCTGAACCTCAATCACAACCCGAGGCTTCCGTTCATCCTTCTCGCCCAGCACGCCCATCCGCCCCACCTCAGGCAGCACCACCCCTTCAAGTGTGTCAGTTCTGGAATAGGTGTTGTACAGATCCACCTGCTTTGCAGACAGGCCACAGGCGATCACATCTTCTTTCGTATATTTACAGTGTTGCAGCACCGTTTGAATCTGCGGATGCCCTTTCATGTTGAACCGGACATCTTCAAGCGAAATTTCGATCACCGCATTATCCGCCAGATCCTCAAAAAACGGTTTTTTTGCATCAATCTTGTAAAAACCTACCCGCACAATCTGCCCGCGTGGGTCTGCCACCCCTTTATCCACGCGTGTGCCTCCAATTGTGATGAATCCTGCAACATTTCGCCCCATCGCTTTGCGCTGAGCTGGCGCGTGATACCCCAACTGCCCAGCAAGCTCAACCCGCTGGCCCTGTGTTGTGGGCCATGCGATCGACGCACGAGGCACACTCGAATCATCAACCAGAAACAAAGGCCAGCCCGCATAGGCCCCCCAGCACACCATGCCGCTCAAAATCGCTGCAAATATCAGCTTCAAACGCCTCATATGGCTCATCCCTTTCATATAACGGGCTTGCACATCCATAATATCACACGCAGCCACCCATGCTTCGCAATGAACCCTCTTTCGGTTGCCCAGAGCCATCCCCCACTGTTTCCTGGCAACCGACAACACAAAAAGCACGAATAAGAAACTGCCCGTATGGCTGCACGGTCGGTTCTCAGCCGATCATACAATCCGTCCGCATATCACTTCAGCCTGTCAAAGCTGAATCGTCCCCATGGAGTTTCTGCACATGCCCCTGTTCAAAGCCCGCTCACTCGTCCATCTTGCTGCTCTTGGTCTGCTCGGAGCTGTCGCTGCGACCTCGATCGCCCATGATGAAGACTGGCGTAAACTCGCTGACAAGCTCCCTGCTTTTAACGGCCCGATCGTTCAAGGCAAAGATGCTCAACTGCTCATGGACCAACGAGCCTCCTTTACATCCTCCAATGTCACACTCCAGGCATGGATCCCCCTCAACAACTTCCAGGGCAATCCCGCTTCTGGTAATGACTGCTGGGGCTATGTATCGCCCTCAGGTCGTGAGTATGCCATCATGGGCGTATCCAATGGCTACAACTTCGTGGAAGTCACGAACCCCACCAGCCCGGTCATCGTCGGCTTCATCGCCGGCCCTGAAAGCCTCTGGCATGACATCAAAATCATCGGCGATCGCGCCTATGGCGTCAGCGAGGCAGGCTCTGGTATCCAGGTCATTGATCTCTCTGACATTGACAACGGCAATGTCGTTCATGTCACCGACAAAGTCCAGGCGGGTCACTCAACCACGCACAACATCGTGGCAAACCCGGATTCTGGTTTCCTCTATCTGTCTGGTGGCAACATCTCCAATGGCGGGCTCGTCGCTGTCTCCACCACCAACCCGGACAACCCCACAATCGTCGGTGCCTGGTCAGACATGTATGTCCACGATGCACAAGTCGTCTCATACACCTCAGGCCCCATGGCTGGCAAAGAAATCGCTTACTGCGCTTCAGGTTTCAATGGCGGTTTCAGCTCCCCAGGCATCCGCGTCGTCGATGTCACAAACAAAAACAACATGCAGACCATCGCCACCGTGCAATGGCCCAACGCGGGATATTCACACCAGTGCTGGCTCAGTGAGGACCGCCAGCTTCTTTATGTCAACGATGAACTAGACGAAATGAACGGCCTGGTCTCAACCACCACCACCCATGTCATCGATGTCTCCAACCCCGCAAACCCCTCTCTGCTTGGAACCTTCACCACTGGCCTCCCCTCCATCGATCACAATCTCTACACCAAAGGCAACTTCATCTACGAAGCCAACTACCGCTCTGGTCTACGCGTATTTGATGCAACAGACCCAATCAACCCCACCGAAATCGCTTTCTTTGATACCTTCCCCGGCTCAGACTCACCCAACTTCAACGGCGCCTGGAGCGTTTACCCCTACCTGCCCAGCGGCACCATCATTGTCTCAGACCTCGAACGCGGTCTCTTCATCCTCGATGTCACCAATGACACCACACAACGACTCGATCTCCAGTTCGTTGGCTCCATCCCCCCCAACATTGACCCCGCAGCCCCCACCCCCATCACAATCCAGATCACCGAAACCAATGTCACTCTCGACCCTGCCTCCGTGCTCATGACCGTCACGACAAACAACGGCACACCAGCTGACATCCTCATGACCAGCATCGGCAGCAACCAGTTCACCGCGGACCTGCCGCCTTCAAACTGCTTTGATGAGCTCAGCTTCTTCGTCGCTGCCCAGACAACCCTCGGCAACCAGTTCACCAGCTCCACCGAAAACACCGCTGTCATCACAGGCTTTAACAACATCCTTGTCGACAACTTTGAAACCAATGCTGGCTGGTCTGTCCAGGACATCGCCATCTCTGGCGGTTCGTGGCAACGCGGCACCCCCAATGGTCTTGGCGACCGCGGCGACCCCACCTCTGATGCTGATGGCTCAGGGAATTGCTGGATCACCGAGAACGGCCCCGGCAACACTGATGTCGATGGTGGCCCCACCCGGCTCCTCTCACCAACCTTTGATCTGGCTGGGCAATCTCGCGTTGTCGTCTCCTTTGCTGCATGGTTCACCAATGACGATGGCGACGGCGACCGCCTTGATGTCCATGTCTCAAACAACAACGGTGCCAGCTGGACCCAGGCCATGAGCATCGCCGGGAGCAACTGGAGTCAACAGCAGTTCCTCCTGGACGACTTTGTCACTCTCAACTCACAAATCCGCGTTCGCTTCAGCGCCACGGACAACCCCAACGACTCTGTCACTGAAGCTGGCATTGATGACTTCAGACTCACAGCTCAGCTCTGCACAGCACCTCCCAACTGCCCCGCTGATCTCAATGGCGATGGTGTGCTTGATGTTCTTGATTTCTTCGCCTTCATTGTCTTCTTTAACGCTGGCGATCCTGCAGCAGACCTAGACAACAACGGCTCCATCGATGTCCTGGACTTCTTCACCTTCATCACACTCTTCAGTGCAGGCTGCCCATAACTCCCACCACTACCAATAAACCCCACCCATAAACACAAGCCCAGCCTTACTGAAGGTTGGGCTTTTTCATACACCACATATATTCCCATCCTCTCCCCGTCCCACCCCACTCCCCCATCATCCCCCCCGCACGCGCACAGTAATATCGCCCTTCTCCGTATTGATGGTTGAAGCACCACCCCCTGATCGATACTTCAGCGTCGCAGACAAACCTTGCTTTGTCACGCGAGGCCCCGCATTCGGCAGCGTCAAATTTCCCTCGCCAGTCTGTACGCTCATGGACCCTTTAAACCGCACTCCGGTCTCAAGCTCAATCGGCCCGATTTTACTGCTCAGCTCTACAGGTCCCGTCGATTGATCCGCTACTGAAACCTCGATCCGTTCGTCAGTCTTTGCCACCACCGAACCCGTGACATTCCTGATCACGATCGTGCCTGTCTCTGATTGTGCTTCGACAGCCCCCTTCACACCAGCAATATCAACACGCCCACTGGTCGTTTTCACGAATACCGATCCCATGTGGGTTTTAACACTGATCTGCCCCTTGGTCGTAGTCAGATCCGCTCGGCCACTCAAGCCCTGCACCAGCACCGAGCCGCTCTTGGTCAAAACAGTCACGCCATTGGCGCCGGGCACTTCAATGCGCAGATCACACGACTCGCCACTGAGCCTGCCCCCCTCGGGCCAGCGCGGCTTGATCGTCAACGATCCATCATCCTCATACCTTGTCTTGATTGCTGTCGCTTGATATCGCTTGTCGCTGCTGGCAAAAAAGGTGGCTTCCACCCGAACACTCGTGCCTGGCATGGCAATCACCAACACCGAGCCTTTGGTCTTGATGTTTAATGGCGAGCCTTTGCGATACTCCACCTCCGTCACCCGTTGCGTAACACCCGCCTGCTTCTTTGCACACCCCAAAGGCGCAACAGCCGCCCATGCAAAAATCACAAACGCAACAACAAATCGAACTGAAATATCAATCGAACCTGGCTTCATGCATCACCTGCCTGTAAAACAAGAGTCACACAAACCCGCACTGGATACAACCAAAGTTTTTTGATTTTCAGGTTGGTCAGCCATTTCCTCTGTCTCTGTTTTCAACCCCGTCCCGTTTTTCTTTCGGAAGAGTGGCGTAAACAGCCTGAACTTGCCCTGGGTCTCCAATCATCTCTTTAACGATCAGATTGATAAAGTTGAACAAACATAAACATGTGTCAGCATTCACATTTATGCTACCAATATGAACACCCTCATTACCTAGAATGCGTAAAGAATCAAGTGACTGTTGAATGACAGGACTCAATCCCTTTATTACCAGATCACCTATCTGATCATTGATTGTTTTGCCTTCGGCTCCAAGTTCTTGCATCAAATGTTCCAGAGCAAGACGGAGAAGAACGGCGCCAGCTCTCGGCGAGTACTGAAATACACATGCCGCTTCTCTATATATTCCCAAAACGGATTCGGGCATATCGCCATGTGGCGGTGGAGCATTTCCTCCAACGGGAAATTGCATTGTTCCATAAACCCAAATTGATAGCTTCTTGCAATGCTTACACTTTGCGCCAGCGAAACAAATATCCTCTGGCTGTTGAGAGGCGTTTTTTGTCGTAATCAGTGTATATCTTGTTTCTGCAAATGGTGCACAGCCATGAGTTCCATACAAATAGCAAGTCCAATCCATCGTGGCACAAACTCCGCAATGAGGACAGTTGAAAAAGGTCTCGCAAAACACAGGTTTGATATGGTTTCCCATCAACAGATCCTCCATGATGTCGAAGCCTGCCAGTACGGCAAACACGAAAGGGCTTCAAACCCTCCTGTACACTTGCTTCCCAAAAATCTTAGCCATTAATCAACCGAGTATGGAATGTCACTAATGTTCGATCTTTTGGAAATTGTAGTAGCAGATCGTGAACATACTGAGATTCATGCTCAGAGCAGTTCAAGAACCTCGAATCTCTTGACCCCTCGAGGCGTATCCACGCGGATCGTCTCGCCAACCTGGGCTTTGAGCATCGCCTGCCCCATCGGGCTTGATACCGTCACCTCGACATAATCCACAAACGGGTCGCCAGATGATTCACCCACCAGGCGGAACTCATCTTCGTCATCCGTCTCGACTTCACGCATCCGCACCATCGAGCCTACGAAAACCATCGCAGCTTCAGCAGCTGCTGCCTGGTCCACAACCTGGGCAGTATCAAGTTTTTCCTGCAAGCGTTTAATTTCCGCTTCTTCCATCCCCTGATCTTCACGGGCTGCGTGGTAATCTGCGTTTTCTTTCAGATCACCCTGCGCCCGTGCTTCAGCAATACGCGCAACCAGCACCTTTCGGTTGGCAATCAACGCATCCACGCGCTCTTGAAGCTGAACTTTTTCTTCGTTCGTGATCAGTTCCATGAAATCAATCTCCAACTGGGCAAGTCCAACAACATCGCTCATTGCTGATCAACTGAATACAAGTGCCAGCAACTCTGCGCTCAGTCAGTAGTATATTCCGTCCCATGCCCTCCGGGCTGCATCAGCAACCATGCTCCCAGCCCAATTGCCCAGATTATCCCCGCTGCTATCCAGTGCCTCCCCAGCGTGCCCATTCCCCCGGGCATCGTTTGCCTCTCCAGCGAGATATCAAACACGCCTGAAATCGGAGACATCATCCAACCCCAGCCCAGATCATCACTTAGATTTCCACCCACAACCACCAGCCCAATCACACCGATCCCGATCAACGCCACATGAGCAGCCATCCACCATCCCATCCCACCACGCCCTGACTTTTTTAACCCCATTGCCAGAAGTGCTGCTGTTACCAGGCCCCAACCCGCAATCCACAGGCTTATCGCTCCTGTAATACTCACAGGCCAACTCGCCAGCAAGATCTGAGGCCAAATCACCGCCTGCATCGGCCCCACCAAAATTACATAATCCTTCAATACTGATAAACCCACCCGCTCAGGCGCCCTCTGACTCAACCGAATCATCGGCCAAACCACACACACACCCACCACCAACAAAAGCATCAACTTCTGCACCGCAGGCCGATAAGTGTCTATCGTAAAACCCCCAAATGCACCTGCTGACGCAAATGTCCCCAGCGTCGCCAGCAACAAATAAACCATCCACACAAACGCAAATACCCGAGGCTCACCCCGACGATGTGCCCACGGATCCCCACCCATCCCACCAACCTTCCCAGCACCCTCACCATCATCCACCAGAATGTCCAGCCCACCATCATCCCCGGGGCGCACAACATCGCCTTGTCCATTGTCATCCATGTTCACAAGGTCATCAATCAACGCGTTGTCATGTTCTAAATCCACTCAGCCACCCAGCGTATCGTCCACCAGCACTTCCTGGAACTGGATCTCGATGCGTTTCTTGCCTGCATCGATTCGTCCAAAGCGCCTTTGTAACTCTGTCAGCGTCTGAATCTTCTGTGCTGTGCTCACTTCGCCAGCAACCCATTGCGTCGGCGAAGCACCCCACACTACCCTGCTGCTGGTATCTGTCACGATCTCCAAAATCCCCTTCCCGCTATAGCCTGAGATATCTATACCAGCCACCTGTCCGAACCAGGGTTCAGTGCGAATCACACCAACCAGCGCAAGCCCCGCCTGCACATCTCCGCCCACCCATATCGAGCCAGATCCATCCGCAGGTGGATCAAACGATGCGCCCATGAGCACCGGCAAACCCGAGCCATCCCTTGCATACACCGGAGGCAGCAATCTGCCATCCGTCGCGACCAGATAATCCTTGTTGCCAGATCGCACCACAGCACCAGGCACACGCCATTCACCCTTCACGCGAACAACACCTTCCTGCTCGCGTGATACACGGGGATGCTCAGCAAACCATCCCGAGGATTCAAGCCTTGCAGACATCTGCGCCAGCATGTCAGCATTCAAGGGATTCTGTTCCTGATGCAATGACATCTCTGCAAGAACCTGCAGCTCCTGCTGCTCGCTCACCGGCAGCCATGTCCTTTGTTCCCCAGCCTTGCCCGAAAGCGCAGGCCAGTCAATCTGCACCACCCGCCCTTGCATGCCCAGCACATGAGTCGCACGATTATTGAGCCAGCCAAGCCCGGCAATCACGCCTACAACCAGACCCACCACGCCCAGAGTCGAACCCACAGGCCCAACCCAAGGCTTGATTGCATCTATGCGTTCCTTGCGTGCTTTGATTCGCGCTGCTTTGCTCGCTTTTTTCTGCCTTGCACTTTGGGTTGGCTTCTTTGCTGCTTTTTTCTTTGCCATCACGCATGCTCCTGAAGATGATCTGTCACGACTTGAACTTCCAGATGCTCACCCAGCGCCAAATCCACCAGCTGCGCGCACAGGTCGGGCATTGGTTTTCCCATCGCCAGAGCGGCCTTTGGAAGCAGCGAATGATCCGTAAACCCGGGCATGGTGTTGATCTCCAATAACCAGGGCTGATTCAAATCGTCAAGCATAAAATCGACCCGCGCGACATGCTTCACCCCCAACTCGCGTGCCAGCTTGAGCGACCAGCTTGTGATTTGCTCTTTGACACCCGCGCTGATGTTCGGCTCAATTACATAGCTCGTGTCGTCGCGTTCATACTTGGCATCGTAATCGTACACGCCGCTGGTGGGAACGATCTCGATAATCGGAAGCGTCTGCGCGCCGACGATGCCAACCGTCAGCTCGCGTCCATTGATGCACGATTCAACCATAAAGTTGCGGGATTCTGCACCCAGTGCCTGCTTTGCGATGGCTTTGATCGTAGCCTGCCAGTCTGATTCGTTCTTGCACACGAACAGCCCCACGCTGGACCCTTCATGGACAGGCTTTGCAACCACAGGCAGGGCCAGCGGACACATGCTGTCACGCGGATTAACCACGCATGCGCCGGGTGTCGGAATGCCCATGTTTGCTGCGACAAGTTTGGTTGCCATTTTGTCCATCGCAAGCCGAGCTGCAGCGGGGCCGCTGCCAACGAAAGGCCTGCCATCTGCCACCAGCAGATCCTGCATCGGGCCGCCCTCGCCAAAACTGCCATGGAGCACGGGGAAAATCACATCGCCCTGCAAATCACGCAGTTCATCAAGCCTCAGCGCATCGACAATCTGGTGATTTACATGAAATCGCTTGCTCTTTTCAAGCCCTCCAGCCACCGCTGCTGCACTGGCAAGGCTCACCTCGCG
This sequence comes from Phycisphaerales bacterium, assembly GCA_029260555.1. GTDB lineage: Bacteria > Planctomycetota > Phycisphaerae > Phycisphaerales > UBA1924 > JAJDCZ01. The sequence goes on along the minus strand of JAJDCZ010000014.1, from coordinate 8,485 downwards.
CTCCAGATCAGGACCACCTGCCAATACCAGCACTGTTTTCATAGCTTGCGTTTCCAGATCACCAGCTCCGTCTCAAGCTCAACCCCAAAGCGTTTTTCAACACGATTCTGCACCTGCTCGATCAATCTGAACACATCTTCAGTTGTCGTGCCACTCGCAGTATTGAAAAAGTTTGCGTGCTGAACCGAAACCTGCACGCTGCCTACACCCAGACCCTTGCACCCGGCACGATCTATCAACAATCCTGCAGAAACACGCATGCCCGCACCACCAATACCTGGAATCAAGCTTGTCAGTGTCGGGTTTTTAAAAACACACCCACAGGATTTGTCTGCCAATGGCTGAGTCTGCTTCTTGCGTTCCATCGCGTGCAAAAGTTGTTCACGAATCACAGCAGGATCATCAGGCTTCAACGCCAGCTCGACCTGAACGATCACAAGCTGATCCAGCCCCGAGCACCGATACCCAAAGTCGATCTCGCTTCGTTCCAGCACAACCAGCTGACCCGCGCGATCTACCGCATGAACCCGGCTGACGACATCAGCAATCTGGTGAAGCGCGCCTCCTGCGTTCATTTTTACGATGCCACCCATTGAGCCGGGGATGCCCGCAAACTCTTCGATGCCAGCCAGTCCTGCTCGTGCACATGCTGTCAGCAACCTGGGAAGCAAGGCACCAGCTCCGATTCGGACCGCTCCACTGGATTTGTCGATCCTGATCTGTGAAAACTCCGCAGCTGAAAGATTCAGAACCAGTTGGCCAACACCCGCATCATCAACCAGCAAGTTGGCGCCATCACCAATGACCAGAGCATCAGCATCAGCCTGGATGCACGCTGCGACTTGCGTAACGCTGGCAGGGCGGGCCAGGCGATCGGCTTTGCCGCCGATGCCCATCCAGGTTTTGAGTGGTGCATGGCGGTGAATCTGAATATCACTGAGCAGAGCTGTCACAAAAAACTCCCACTGATTCGGATCTCAGCTCATCATTGGTGCGTTTTTAGAGCGTGGTGCACCACTTTTTCAGCAATTGGCTCTGGTGAAGCGTCTGCTGCGAGAAAATCGCGGGCAATCTGCCACACAGGACCTGCCCCCATGACCACCAGCAGGTCGCCGGGCCTGCAGACAAGCTCAAGCTGATCAACAATGGCGCCAAACGGGTGGACATGCAAGGCGTTTACGCCTTTGTTCCGCAGCCGATCGACCAGATCGCCCGCGCATACCGCGTGCCTTTCCTTTTCCGAGTCACGCACGAAGTAAATCTGAGGCACAATGACCACATCTGCCTTCTCAAACGAACAGGCAAACTCGTCAAGCAGATGCCTGGTCCGCGAATGCTGATGGGGCTGAAACACACACACAAGCCTTCGGCCCGTTTCATCCAGCTGCTCATGCTCGCGTAATGCTGCAAGTGTGGCTTCGATTTCGGTGGGATGGTGCCCATAATCGTCATAAACACGCACAGGCTCAGCGCCTTCATGCAAGAAACGCTCGCCAAGGCGTTGAAGCCTGCGATCCAGCCCCTTGAAAGTCTCGATGCCTTTGGCCAAAGCGACAGATTCTGCACCGAGGATGCAGCCCAATGCAAATGCGACCGCAGAGTTGGTCGCACTATGAACACCCGGCATGGGGCAGATCCACGAACCTGCCAGAGCGCCTTGATGCTCGACACGCACTCGGCGGCGGAGTTGATCGTAATGGATCACCCAATCTGCTGCGGGATTAAAGCCGATGGTCTGAACCTTGCACGACAGACCCGCTGTGATGACACCTCGGTGGGCGCCCTCGTGGGCAATCAGGAGCGTGCCACCAACGCTGGCTGGGGGCAGCAGGCGGGCAAAGCCTGCAAAGGCTTCGATGACGGCATCAAGTGAGCCATAGATGTCAAGATGATCCGCTTCGACATTGGCGATGGAAGCGACGATGGGTCTGAGGTTGTGAAAAGAGCGGTTGAACTCGCATGCCTCGCCTAGAAGGATGCCGGGCTCACCCTTGAGTGTTCCCCTGGGGATGAGATCAGCCCCGAGGCGAAAACCTGTGACGCGGTCGTCTTTAGTGCCTGCCAGTTGGGGGCAGTTGGCACCGACGATGACTGTCGGGTCAAGAGCGGCATGGGCCAGAGCCACGCCGAGGATGGCGGTGGTAGAGCTTTTGCCATGTGTGCCTGCGATGGCGACGCCTGTGCGACCAGCCATGCACTGGCCAAGGGCCTGGGGGTAGGTGAGTGCGGGGATATTGCGTTTTTTTGCATCAATGAGCTGGGGATGGTCAGGTTTGATCGCTGCGGAGGCGATGACCAGATCACAATCATTGGGGATCGGCGTTTTGAGCTGATCCATGTCGATCGCAAAGCCTCGGTTGATGAGGGCATTGATGGTGGGGCTTGGGGTCTGGTCTGAGCCTTGGACATTGACACGGTTGCTTTGGAGCATGCGCGCCAGACCTGACATGCCACAGCCTCCGATGCCGATGAGGTAGGCGTTTTTGCCAGCGAGGCAGAAATCGCCGGGATCGCCGGGATCGACCTGAACGGGCTTGTCGAGGGTGCCGAAGCGGGTTGTGATGGTGCCTTTGGTTGCCATGGACGCCACAGCGTATCGACCAAATTGCGGTCATGGCGTGAAAGGGGATTAGATTGCAATCAACTCACTGTTTATGCACAGTTTTTGCATGAATGGTGTTCGGTGCTGAGGAGATGGGCGGGCCTATTGTCATTTCACCATGCCTGAGCACGCAGCACACGACGATTCCAGTATCTCCGGGGCTTTGCCTTACCGCCTGGCGTGTTTGTGTGATCTGCGAGACAAGGATGGAAAGCTGCTGCTGCTGCGAAGATCCAAGGCTCCAAACAAGGGTTTGTGCTCGCCGATCGGAGGCAAGCTGGATGTGGCGACGGGTGAATCGCCCGCGCAGTGTGCCCAGCGGGAAATCATGGAAGAAGCTGGCATCCATGTGCCAATTGATCGATTGCACCTGATGGGATTGATCAGCGAGTGTTCGTTTGAAGGCTCGGGGCACTGGTTGCTGTTTTATTATCGGGTGCTCGGGGTGGTGGAAGTGGCATCTGGCGAGATGAATGAAGGCGTTCTGGAATGGTTTGAGCCTGAGGAGCTTGAAGGGTTACCAGTGCCTGATACGGATCGGCAAATTATCTGGCCTCTGGTTCAAAAGCATGAGCCAACCATCGGAGGGGAGCTTCCAGGGTTCTTTGCGGTGCATATTGATTGCACGGGTGAGGGGATCACTTGGACAGTGGAACAAAGTGAACACGCAATCGAGTAGTAATCCCTGCTTGCCTGTTCAATATCAGAATAGATGAGAAGAGCAAGATGAAGACCGCTCCATCACAGTCGCGGCTCGTTATGAACGGTTTGTTTAGTATGAACGGGCGATGACTGCGTCGGCCAGGTGGTCCATACAGCGGTGGGCTGGGTTTTGAGGCAAGTCTGCCAGACAATCCTTGGCTTTATTAACCAGCAAGGCGGCTTGAGTCCGGGCATGCTCGATGGACTGGGTTGACGAGAGCCGATCGATGAGCTGCTCTTGAATATCTTGGGGGTTTGTGTCAAACCAGGAGCGGATCTGTGTTTCTGCCTGGGTTCTTTGGGAATCATCCAGGCAGGAGAGGTGGTGAATGAGAGGCAGGGTGAGTTTGCCTTTTTCCAGATCCTTGCCGAGGGTTTTGCCAACGACGGTTTCGTCGCCGGTCAGATCAAGCAGATCGTCCTGAATCTGGAACGCAACGCCCAGAAGTTTGCCAAACTGGTCCAGAGCACCCTGGATGGGCTGAGAGGCACCGGCACAGCGGGCACCAAGTCTGCAGCTGATGCCGATGAGTGCTGCGGTTTTACGATTGAGAATCTGGTGGTACTCATCGAGCGTGAGGGAGAGATCGTTGCGGTGATGAAGCTGGAGAAGTTCGCCTGCGCACATGGTCATGGAGACCTGGCCGATGAGCCTTGAGATGTGGGGGTCATCAAGCGTGGAGCAGAGGTGGAAGGCTGCAGCGATGAGATAGTCGCCGAGGATAACCGCGGCTTCGTTGCCATGAAGCTGATTGACGGTTTGCCCGCCTCGGCGTGTCTTTGCTTCGTCAAGGATGTCGTCGTGGACGAGGGTGGCCATGTGCACCAGTTCGCAGACCGCTGCAATGGTGTCGTGCTGAGGCGAGATGGAGACATGATCGGGCTGACAGACCATGCCTGAGAGCATGACCATGGTGGGCCGAAGCATTTTGCCGCGGTAGAGCTCGACATGGGAGCAGAGGGTTGCGACGGGCTCAATATCACACTGAAGTTCAAGATCGCAGAGTCTGGCGACCCGATCCAGCGCCTCGGTAATGGCTTGCTGCACAGGTGCGAGGTCGGCGGCATCGGGAAGGAGGGAAGGGCTCACGCTGATGATTCCTGTCGGCCTAAGGATTGGCGAGCACAACCTCGCCTGAATGAAGTGTAGAACGATAGGGTGGTTGGGGGATTGAGGGGGCAGGGGGGCAAGGGGCAAATGAATCGGACTTTTGTGTGATTTATCGTTCTGCGACGATGTAACAGATGAAGGTGGCACAAGGCTCACCAGCTTCAGCGGGCTCGAATATGCCGTTGCCTGCCATGTTGCCTTCGTCGTCGATGTCGTCCTCGTCGTCACCTTCCCAGTAGACGGTGCTGCGGGCAAAGCCGGCTTCAAGGAGGAGTTCACGGATTTCCGGGAGGGACCAGAGTCTCCAGTGATATGTGAAGGCTTTTTTGAGCTTTGAGCCATCGTTGAACTCAAAGTCGATGTTGCAGGTCATTTCGTGAGTGATGGGGTTGAAGCTGGCCTGATCCCAGATGTAGGTAAAGAGGTCATCTTCGACATTGCGTTCTTCGCGAAGTTCCTGGCAGGATTCATATCCGCCATAGAAGTCAAGGAACAGGATGCCGCCCTGGTTGAGTGATTCGTGGATGCTTTTAAAGTATGCCAGGAGCGACTGGCGGGTTTTGAAGATCCAGTAGCTGAAGTTCATGGCGAGGATGGCATCAAAGCCGGTGCAGTCACCTGGCGACAGGACATCGCGATTGATCAAGGAAACGCGAGAGGCCTGTTCTGGCGTGAGCATTGAAAGGTTGTGGGCGAGCCCCCAGTCCAGCGTTGGTTGATCGAGGTCCAAACCTGCTGCGGTGTTGGTTTGGCGTCTTTTGACCCATTCGCAGCAGGTATTGCCTGTGCCACAGAAGTCTTCGCGGAGACTAGTGGCGTGAGTCCCTCGCAGATCTTTATAGGTCTCATCGACGAAATCGATTTCCGCTTCGACATTCTGGACCGCGAGCTGATAGAGCACATGGCGATCAGCTGAGGCTGCGGTGAAGCGGGGGGACTGCTTTTTTTTGGGTGATTTGACCATAAGACAGAGAGTGTAGGGGGCGAATCCCTGTTGTGCATGGTATCGGACGGAGCAAGCTGATTGAATATGGTGTTGAAGGCTGCCGATATGGCGTCAATGCCTATAGTTGTGACCAAATCACACGAAGAAAGGATGGGATGATGCGACTGACAATGGTGGGAACAGGCTATGTGGGGCTTGTCTCTGGTGTGTGCTTTTCCAACACCGGCAATGATGTGGTCTGTCTGGATGTGGATCAACGAAAGATCGACATTCTCAACGATGGCAAATGCCCGATTTACGAGCCAGGCCTGACCGAGTTGATGGAGCGGAATATCGCTGCGGATCGCCTGCGCTTCACACTCGACAAGAACCTGGCATATCGCGAAGCGGATGTGATTTTCATCTGCGTAGGAACGCCAAGTGACGAACGCGGGCATACGAATCTGTCATACATTTACGGCGCGGCTGACGACATTGCAGATGTGCTTATTGAGCTGGGTCCGAACCAGACTCCCAAGATGATTGTGGTTAAATCGACGGTGCCTGTGGGAACGAGCTTGGCGGTGCGTGATCGTATTCGTGAAAAGGTTGGTCCTGATATTCCCTTCCACATCGGCAACAACCCCGAGTTTCTCAAAGAGGGTGCCGCGATCAGCGACTTTAACAAGCCCGATCGCGTGGTCTGTGGCGTGGTTGAAGGCGATAAAAGTGCTGAGAAGCTCTTTCGAGACATCTATGACCCGTTCATACGCAACGGACACCCCATCTTTATCATGGATATTTTGTCCAGCGAGATGGTGAAATACTCAGCCAATAACTTCCTGGCGACCAAGATCAGCTTTATCAACGAGATGGCGAATCTGTGTGAAGCCTACGGAGCGAACATCAACCGGGTGCGTGAAGGCATGTGCTCAGACAGCCGGGTTGGGTATGCGTTTTTGCACCCGGGGCTTGGCTATGGCGGATCGTGCTTCCCCAAGGACACGCTGGCCTGCATCATGATGGGCGAGACCAGTGGCACGCCGATCCCTGTCTCAAAGTCTGTCCATGAATCCAACCAGAGGCAGCGCCAACGCTTCTTTGACAAGATGCAGGGTCATTTCAAGGCTGATGGCGGGCTCAGTGGCAAGACGATCGCATTCTGGGGCATTGCGTTCAAGCCTCAGACCGATGACATTCGCGAATCGCCTGCGATGACGCTGATGCGTCAGGCCAAGGGGTTTGGCGCAGTCGTTCGTGCGTTTGATCCTGTCGCTGCGGAAAACGCCAGGGCTGAGCTGGGCGAAGGGTATGGCATTGTCGACGATATGTACGAGGCTCTGGACGGAGCAGATGCGCTGGTGATCTGCACGGACTGGGATGAGTTCAAGAGCCCTGACTTTGCCAAGCTGGCACAGAAGATGAAAACTCAAGTGATTTTCGATGGCAGGAACCTTTTCCGCCGACAGGATATGGGTGAACTGGGATTCCACTACTATTCCGTTGGTCGCCCCTCGGTCCATCCGCTCTGATTCAGCATCGATCTCGACTGATTTAGATACACACACGCCCCGTGTTGATCGCGGGGTGTTTTTTCGCGCGGTGCGGGCCAGTGAGCAGGGACCAAGTGCTGAGCTTTGCCATGGTGACTGGCTTGAAGCGGTGCAGACCCTTGAAGCTGGGACGGTGGATCTGGTGTATGTGGACCCGCCATTCAATACAGGCAAAGCGCAGACGGGGCGGGCGGGCCGGTATGAAGATCGCTGGGCCAGCACGGGGGCGTTTGTTGACTGGCTTGGTGAAAGGCTGAGCGTGACGGTGCCACTGCTCAAGGAAACAGGCTCGATTTTGCTGCATCTTGATCAGCGAACGAGTCATCTGGCGCGGTGTGTGCTGGATGATTTGCTGGGGGCGGATCGTTTTGTGAATCATCTGATCTGGCGATATGGGCTGGGTGGTTCATCGCCGAGGCGATTTGCCAGGAAGCACGATGATATTTTGTTTTATTGTGTGGATCCTGAGAGGTACTGGTTTGAGCCTCCGATGGTGCCTGCGACCAGCCAGCGTTTGAAGGGGCAGATGAAGAAGGCGACGGATGTGCTTGATGTGCCTGCGATCAACAACATGGCGGGGGAGCGGGTGGGGTATCCGACGCAGAAGCCTTTGTCGCTATTGGATCTGCTGGTGCGGGCGTGTTGCCCGCCAGGCGGGGTGGTATTGGACCCGTGTTGTGGGAGCGGCACCACGCTGGTGGCGGGGTTTGAAGCGGGCAGGCGGGTGATGGGGGTGGATCAGAATTCGCAGGCGATTACAGTGGCGGGTGATCGGCTTGCTGATGCCCGCATACGATAGTGAACGATGCCAGTACGACTGTTTCGACTTTATCAACGCAAACGCATTATCAATATCAATGCGAACATCATCGCAGCGGGTTTGCTTGCGCTCTTGCCTACTGCAGGGATCGTATGGGTGGCGCGGAATCTGATTGAATCGGAAAACGCCTGGCTTTTTACGCTGATCAGTGTGATGGCGGATATTTGTGCTGATGTTTCCATTTTCTTTGCACTGCACTGGGTCGCCAACCACTGGAGGCCAATACCGGGCAAAACGAAAAAAGAACGCGCAGCTCTGGAAGCCAAGCCGCCTTCGTTTATCCGCAGTGCTTCGCTGGTGCAGTTTGAGCGGGCATTGCTCAGCCCGTTGTATTATCTGATTGCTGCGAGTCTTATGCGATTTCTGTTGCATCATGGATATCAGGCGGAACACGCGGTTTTTATTGCATTTCCTACGGGTTTGATCATCACGCGCATTGTGCACACGATCTGGGGGCTGCGCACGGGGCTGTTCCGTGACCATGAGGAGATGGAGCACAACAAAGCCAGGACGGATGAAACGCCTGTTGAGCTGACCGAAGACAAGACCGCTCCCTGACAGTTGCGGCTCGTAAATGCCAGTCATGTGCCACTGACCAGTCCTCTGGTCAGTGATATACCGTTCACTTTTGCACTGACCAGAGGACAGGAGGCCATCCGGTAATTGCTTATGTGTAAGTGCTTGGACCCCCGAAGGTTGTAGTGATAGCAACAACCATAATCGGAGGTCCAGGCGATGTTCAACGACGCCATGGAAGGCGTGTCGCTGCAGG
>JAJDCZ010000013.1 GCA_029260555.1 Phycisphaerales bacterium | reverse complement strand
AGCTCCACCGGATTGAGTTCCTAACGCATAGAGCGCAAGGTCGCCAACCGGACCCGCAAACGGTAAGTAACTTGCAATCGTCGCGGCGGTAATGGCCAGAGCCTTGGCTTCCATGCCGATCTGGCTGAGGAACGCTGCCCGACTTCCCGTGCTTTCTGCCAGATAATCATCAACCATGCTGAACGGATCCCAGGCGGTGAGACCCAGCGGATCGCGTTTGTTCCACGGGTTGGACCCGAGGTACTGGTAAAGATTCGCTCCGTCGCCATACAAGCCATCCATGTCAAAGGCCATGGCGATGGCGCCAAAGCCCCGGCCATGCAGAGCCGCGGTTTGCAGCAGCGTCATCGCCGTCTGGTTTGGATCCATCTGCAGGAATCGGCCCAGTTGCGGGCTATAGGCGCGGTTGCGATTGTGGTACAAGGCATGAGCAAAGGGCACGAGCCGTGGTGTTTCACCGGAAGTTGATGTGATGCCTGAATCCATGCGGTCCAGGAAGAGGCCCTTGTGACCAAGATGGGGGTGGATCCCCTCGCAGATCGAACTCACCCACGCATCATCTCGTCGGCAAAATGCCAACGACGCCTTCTCCGCCCGCATCGTGTTTGCAGCAACTTATCTTGACTCATCCAGATTGAGTATCACACCATGAACCGAACCACAGTCTTGCTCAGCCTCTTCCTTGGACTTCTTATGCTCGGTGGCTGTACCGCATCCAGCCGCAAATCTTACTCCCCGCTGCGCGAGCAAAACCGCAACCCTCTTGAGGCTCAACGCCTTACCGCACTCGCCATGGAGGTCATTGACAAGAAGCCTGCACGAGCTGAAGAGCTGCTCCAAGAAGCGTTGACAGCCGATCTCTACCACGGTCCTGCTCACAATAATCTTGGCGTACTCTACCTCTCACAGAATCTCCTCTACGAAGCCGCCGGCGAGTTTGAGTGGGCAAGTAAACTCATGCCCGGACACCCTGATCCACGCATCAACCTCGCGCTCGTCCTGGAAAAGGCTGGCCGCACCGACCAGGCTCTGGCAACTTACGCCACAGCCCTTGAGGTCTACCCCGGACACATCCAAACGATCCAGGCCCTGGCCCGTCTCCAGGTCCGTTCAAGTGCGACTGACAGCTCCACGGCAGCATTGCTCGACGAGATCGCACTCCGGGGTGAGACTCAACAGTGGCGGTCCTGGGCACAAAAACAGCGGATCAGAATGGAGCCGTAATAGTGATCTGGATACAGATCAAAGCGCCTGCAAAGAACTTGTTTGCACTACCGATTTTCAATGCTTTGAATCTTAAATTGGGTTGTTGTTCCAAATTGGAGTACTTTGATTGGTTTGAAGAAAGGAATCTGCGATTTTTGTGTGGGGCAAAGGTCGCCGGGCTGGCAAAGGTCTCGTCCGGACATGTCCACGCCGTCAACTCCCCCGATCTGCTGGCTGATCCTGCGCACTAGAGCACTCTCAGTCAAAGCGTATCGAGTATCCGCAGTGCGTGAAGCAGTTGGTGGCGTCGGTTGGGGTCACCTGATCGAGCACGCTCTGCATGGAGTTCCAGAGGGCCCCCTTGGTTCGACAGCGCAGCGAGCGCAGCAGTTGTTTGATCTTCGAGAACACCATCTCGATCGGGTTCAGGTCCGGGCTGTAGGGCGGCAGAAACACCAGATCGGCCTCGGCTGACTCGATCAACTCACGCGTTCTCGCACGCTTGTGACTCGAGAGGTTGTCCATCACCACCACATCGCCGGGGTGCAGCGTTGGCACGAGCACCTGCTCGACGAAGGCCTCGAAGATGTCGCCGTTGACCGCTCCATCGACGACGGTCGAGCACCGCACGCCCTCGGCATCGAGCGCCGCGATCAGCGTCGTCGTCTTCCAGTGCCCGTGCGGGGTCTTGTCGATCAGCCGTTGGCCACGCGGGGCACGACCACGCAGCCGGGTCATGTTGGTCTTGGCCCAGGTCTCGTCGATGAAGATCAGGCGTGCCGCATCGAGATCACCCTGGCTGTGACACCAGTCAAGGCGTCGCTCGGCGACATCGGGCCGATCCTGTTCTGCGGCGTGGATCGTCTTTTTTTAAAGGTCAATCCGAGCTCCTTGAGCACTTGGTATATCGCCGACTCACTGCACTCGATACCGAGCCGATCACGCAACTCTGACGCGGTGGCATCGGGCTGCTCGCCGACGAGTTCGGCGAGCTTGGCACGGTCGATCTTGCGGACGCCGGGGCTGCCCATCTTCCTGGGCGTGGTCTCGCCAAAGTCGCGTCGGCGTTGCCGGACGCGTCGAGTCCATGAGGGGCTGACGCAGAAGACCTCGGCGATCTGGGCGGTCTTCATCCCTCGGTCGTAGGCGGCGAGGATGCGGTCACGGAGATCCTGTGAGAGCGGTGCGGCCATTGATGGCTCCTTCCCGGCCCGGTCCAAGGGCCAGCCGTGAACATACAACGCCACGCCACAAGGCGCAACCGACCATGCGCCAAACCTGCGCTACGAATTCAGTTGGGCTGCTCTAGATCAACCATAAATATCAGGTCTGGCATCGCGAGCCAGATCCCAGCCTGAGGGGTCGGGTTTGTTCAGTGTGCTCAGGTCAAGGTCGGCAATGACAAGATTTGGATGGTGAGTGACAGGCTTGCAGCGTAGACTGGGCCCCGTGAAATAACTGACACCAAAGTAAGGCTGATTCCATGGCTTTTCTGCGCCCAGCCGATTTGAACCTGCGATAAAGATATTGTGCCTGGCTGCATCAACGCAGAACTCCATTTCCCACATGGCGCGAGAATTTTCGCCAAATGTGACAGCAGGGCAGACGACAAGCTCGGCGCCAGCCTTTGCAAGTGAAGCCATCACACCCGGGAAGTGTCGGTCATAGCAGATTGCCACGCCAAGCCGACCCGCCTGGGTATCAAACACGGGAAAGTGCGGGTTGTTTCCCAGGATCTTCGAGCCTGTGTTTTCAGGTGGATCGCCAGCCTGGTAATAGAAAGCCTCATCGAACGATGCTTGTTCGTTGGTGCCTTGGGGAATGTGATTCTTGCGGTATGTGCCCAGAATCGAGCCATCCGCATCAATGACGATCGCTGCGTTGTACCGGTTTCCCGTCATCTTACACAGCTCATAGATTGGTGCCACGATGACCATCTTGTGCCTGAGGGCAGCATCGGTCATGGCGCAGGCAACCGGACCTTCGCGGGCATTTTCTGAAAGATTCTTCCACATGGGCAGCTGTGAAAGCGCAAAGTAAGGCCCCGCGAATAACTCACCCAGACATAGAAGCTTGACACCCGCCTGAGCTGCCTGATCGATCAACTCAAGGTGGTGCTCGATATTGGCCTGCCTGATTTGATCAAGCTGAGGCTCAAGCTTTGGCAGGTCTTCAATCAAATCAGGCATGGCCTGATAAGCATTGATGGTCTGGGTGAGGGCTGCTCTGAGAATGCTCATGATGGTTCACTCGCCAGAACGCACATGGTTCGGCACAACACATTGATGCCCGCAGCACACCGACTCTGGGATGAATGTTCTCGCGGGTTATGGCTGATGCCCTGATTTTCGCCGGGAATGAATATCATGGCTGTATCACACACGCGCGACCATTCCTGAGCATCATGTCCCGCACCAGCAAGGATGCGCCGGTGCGAGAGATTCAGGTCCGCAGCCTGCTGATCGATCACATCCTGCACGCGATTGCTGAAGGCGACCGCAGGCGTCCGCGCGGTTTGCTCAGACAGGATCTGAACGCCCAGTCCCTGCTCGGTGGTTCGGAAGTATTGTTCAAGTTCCTGCTCAGCCTGGCGCATGCTCGCATCATCGGGGTTGCGAAGGTCAACGGTGGCAATGACCTGCCCGGGGATGACATTGATCGAGCCGGGTTCGGGGGTGATGACGCCCATGGTGGCGCGCATGTCCGGGCCAAAGTGCCCGCTGAGGCACATTTCGTGCATCTTTGTGTTGATTCGTGCAGCTGCAAGCCCAGCATCGTGTCGGTAAGACATGGGTGTTGTACCTGCATGTGCTGAGCTGCCGACGATGGTGAGTTTTTGCCATGAGATCGCCTGCACGCCGGTGACAACGCCGATGTCGAGTTTTTCGTGATCGAGGATGGGGCCTTGCTCGACATGGCATTCTACAAAGGCGTAAGGCGTGCGCTGGTTGACAGGTTCATCGCCCCTGGCGCCGATGCGTTCAAGTTCCTGCAAGACGGTGCAGTTATTTGCATCGGTCAGGGCACAGGCATGGTCAAGATTGATGCGCCCGGTGGCGACAGCGCTCCCCAGCATGTCTGTGCCAAAGCGGCAGCCTTCTTCATCGGTGAAAAAGGCGATGGTGATGGGACGGCGGGTGGTCATGTTGTGATCGTTGAGAGTGCGGACGACCTCCAGAGCACCAAGTACGCCCAGCACACCATCGAATCGGCCCGCGGTGGGCACGGAGTCGATGTGCGACCCTGCCATGACCGGGGCAAGAGAAGGATCTGTCCCAGCACGATCGGCATAGGTATTGCCAATCTGATCGACGGAGACGCGCAATTCTGCATCATTGAACCATTGCGTGACGAGAGTGCGCGCTTTGGCATCTTCATCAGAGAGAGCAAGCCTGCACACGCCCTGGTCTGCCAGAGGCTTTGCGTCGTAAGCGCCGATTTGACCAAGTGTCCGGATACTTTGCCAGAGCCTTTGGCTGTTAATCGTGGGAAAGTCTGTCATAGTTGTTTCCAGAGTCGCAATGCTTGCTCCCGGGCAGTGGCGCAGGCCTTCTGTTCATCGATCATCGTGCTTTTGTGGTTATTGATGATGATGTTGCCATTGCTTATGACGGTGTGGATGTGTGCTGAAGTGAGACCAAAGACAAGATGGGCAGGCCAGTTGTCAGAGGTGACAGGTGTTGGTGTGGGATAGTCGAGCACGACGAGATTGTTTGCACCATCGCCTGTGAAGTTGCTGGATGCGAGGTATTGATGCACTCGGCGCAGTCTGGCGACGATTTGTACAGGTGATGGGGCATCGGTTTGCTGGCACATCAGATACGCAGCCTGCATTGCAGCAAGGCAATCAGAGTTCATGCCATCGGTGCCGATGAGCACACGATCAGAAAAGACTGATGCATTGAGTGTGCCCACAGCGTTGTTGGCGTTGGACTGAGCCTGATGTGTCACCCAGGCACAAGAGCCAGCGATGGTTTCTCGCTCAGCATGGTCAAGATGAATGCAGTGGGCCAGGATAGTTTGAGGTAAATCCAGAGCACCTGCATCAGCGAGCCTCTGGATACAGCGTTTGCTGTAATGTTCAAGGCAATGATCCTGATCAGACTGAGCTTCTGCGACATGAATATGGATGCCGGTGTTGTGGGTTCGGGCAAGATCCATTGCCTGCTCAAGCAGAGCATCTGAGGCTGTAAATGAAGCGTGCAATCCCACAAGTCCCTGATGATGTTGCAGGTAGTTGTCAGTTTCTTGCAATGCGAGGTCCAGGCGATCTGGGCCATCGCGGTCGGAAAGTTCATAGCACAAAAGATGCGACAGGCCGACCTCATTAAAAGCATCCGCGATGGTGTGCAGACTGTCAGAGGCAGCATTGGGTGAGGCGTGATGATCGATGATGAATGTGCAACCAGCCCGGGCTGATTCAAGAGCGCAGATGGTGGCTGAAGCCCGGATCATGGACAGATCCAGAGCCTTGTCGAGCTTCCACCAGATTTTTTCCAGAATCTGCACGAAGTTGACGGGTGGCGTAGCGGGCATGGGCATGCCTCGCGCCAGGCAGGAATAAATGTGATGGTGCGCGTTTGCAAAGGCTCTGGTGACGAGTTTGCCATCGCAGTTGAGCGTTTGAACATCCACAGGGATATCAGCGACGAACTCGATGGTGCCTGCAAGCCCGGGATCAACCTTGATATTGGTGTCGGTGATTGTGTGCGTGACCGGGTCGATGTAGCGGGCATTTTTCAGGTAGAGGGTCATGGGTGTGATTCCAGGATCAGGCGCCAGGGGCGATGTCTTTCATGGGAAGCGTTCGTCGGCGTTTGCCATCGAGTGCGTAGTAGGCATTGGCGACAGCGGGGGCTGTGGGAACCAGGCCGATTTCACCGACGCCCTTGGCGCCGTAGGGGCCAAACTCGTCAGCGACTTCGACACCTATGACAGTGACGGGGGGAGTGTCTTTGGCGCGGAGTACGCCACACTTGCGCAGGCGTGTGGAAAGTGGGCGACCATCTTTCATGGGGAGGTCTTCGGTGAGTGCATAGCCCAGCCCCATGTGGACCGAGCCCTGGATTTGACCTTCAAAGAGCATGGGGTTCATGACTTTGCCTGCGTCGTGGGCTGCGATGACGCGGTTGATGGAGGCATCTTCGTTGAGGATGACGACCTGTGTGGCGTAGCTGTAGGAATAGTGGGTGCAGATGTCGTTTTCGTCAGCAGCACCGGGCTTGTTGGTCCAGTCGCAGATCCACTGGCCGAAGTATTCTTTGCCCACAAGCTGATCCAGCGCGTTGGTCTTGAGATCCTGAACGAGAGCTTTGCACGCATCAATGACAGCGTTACCGACCAGGCTGGTGGCGCGTGAAGCGGTGGTCATGCCACAGGGGGTCTTGGCATCGGTCTGAACGAAGACGGAGATAATGTCAGGTGGCAGCCCGGTTTCCTGGCAGAAGGTCTGTTGAGCCATGGTGTGTACGCCCTGGCCCATTTCAGTCCAGCCATGATGAATCTGGATGTTGTCGGGCGCGACAATAATGATTTTGGCGGTGCCTGAGTCCGCCATACCATTGCCGATGCCGGTGTTTTTCAGGCCACAGGCGATACCCGCATATTTGGCGCTTTGAAACTCATCCCTGACAGCAAGCAGCGTGGTCTGGATGCCTACGCCTGATGCGAGGATCTGACCTGTCGCGGTGGATTTGCCTTCGGTCAGGGCGTTGTCATAGCGGAACTGCCAGCGGTCAAAGTTGCCCATTTCACAGAGTTCATCAATGGCGCACTCAAGAGCAAAGTTGGCCTGATTGGCACCGAAGCCTCGCATGGCACCGCAGGGCAGGTTGTTGGTGTAGACCGCGGTTGAGGTGACATCAATGTTGGGCACGAAGTAGGCGCCGGTGGCATGGCCTGTCGCTCGCTCAAGAACTTTCATGCCCACCGAGGCGTATGCGCCGGTGTCGCCGACCATGTGGGCGCGAAGGGCAAGGAGTTTGCCATCAGCATCGCACCCGACGGTGTATTGCATGTGGATGGGATGGCGTTTGGGGTGCATGAGGATAGATTCATCACGCGTGAGTTCGATCTTGACGGGCTGGTTGAGCAGGTATGCCATGAGAGCAGCATGACCCTGGACGGAGAGGTCTTCCTTGCCGCCAAAGCCGCCGCCATTGGGAACGAGATGGACGACGACCTGATTCATATCCAGGTTCAGCAGGCTGGCGATTTGTCGTTGATCTTCGTAGATGCCTTGGGATTGGGAGAAGATTTTAATGCCCTGGTCGAAGCGATGAGCAAGGCAGGCTTCAGGTTCGAGAAAGGCGTGTTCGATGCGCTGGGTCTGGTAGGTGTGATTAACGATGTGGGCGCATTGTTGCAGTGCTTGATCGACATCGCCTTTGTTTGCTTTGGATACACCAAGAATGTTGCCCGAATCGTGGATTTTGGGACAGCCTGGTTCCATGGCTTTGAAAACATCGGTGACAGGCTCGAGGATTTCGTATTCAACATCAATGAGTTGTGCAGCCTGCTGGGCGATAGCTCTGGTGGTTGCTGCGATGCATGCGATGACATCGCCAACATAACGCGTGGTCTGATTCTCAGCGACCATGAGAGGCCAGTCTGGCACGATCAAGCCGATGTGCTGCTGGCCGGGGATGTCCCGGGCAAGAAAAATGCGCTTCACGCCAGGCAAGGTGGAGGCTTTTGCAGTGTCAATAGAGAGGATGCGTGCGCGGGGGTGATCGCTGAGACGCAATGCGCCATGGAGCATGTCAGGCAGGGACATATCCGCAACGAAAGGCCTGCGCCCGAGCACCGCAGGCTTGATGTCGTATTTTTCCAGTCTCGCACCAACACCAGCTTCTGCACAGGATGGCTCAATCGGTTGCCCGATATGGAGCGCGCGGGCTGCAGCCTGGATGGATTCGATGATCTTCTGATAGCCCGTACACCGACACAGATGTTGATTGAGTGATTTGACGATGTCCTTTTCAGTGGGTTCGGGGTTATGCTTGATGAGGTTTGCTGCGCGAAGAGCAATGCCTGGAATGCAAAATGCGCACTGAGCGCCGCCACAGCTTGCAAAGGCATCAGCCAGAGTGTTCTGGATGTGTTGATCCAGCCCCGAGAGTGTTCGCACGCAGCCGCCTTGAACCTTTTTCATAGCGATGACGCAAGCAAGAACGACTTTATCATCCAGTTCCACAGCACAGCAGCCGCAAGCTGCCTGAGGGGAACAGCCATCCTTGACGGTGGTATCACCTACTTCATTGCGAATGTAGTCCAGCAGCGTTGAATCAGGATCGCCTGTGAATTCTCTGAGTTGGTTGTTGAGTGTGAACTGGATCATAAAAGTCTTTTTAATTTGCAGCAGTTAAAAATCAGGAAGCGATTTGTTCATTGAATGCCTGGATTTGCTGATCCCAGGTGTCAACCTGAGCGAAGGTCTGTGTCCAGAAATCAGGATCCCAGAGTTGACGCAGGTCGCTGGCAGATCGCTGTTGCTGCTCGACCCAGGTGAAGTACTTGAGGTTGTGAAGTTGCAAACGGTCGCTGTGGGTCAACTCTTTCATGTTGTCGGTTGCGATTGCTTCAAGGGCTCGGCCCAGGTGTCTTGCAGCGGTGATTTGATCGTATGGGCCTTGGGCCTGGGCGAGTTCTTCAAGCCTGCTGCCGTACAGATCCATCGAATCTGTCATGGGCAAAAAGATGACATCCTGCTGATTCATGTCAAAGTGTCTGGCCACTTTGATGGCTGCAACAAGATTGCAAATCGAGGAAATGCCAAGCAAGGGCAGTTGCGAGATGGTGTTTTCATCAACACCCGTGTCTATGAGCATGGCTTGGCCAACGGGTTCGTTAAAGAGCCTCATGAGGTCCATGCAGCGGTTGTCGTCGATGGCGCAGACCACATCGGTGTTGCGAACATTATGAATCCATGGGATGTGTTTGTCGCCGATGCCTTCGATGCGATGGTCGCCAAAGCCGTTGCGGAGGAGCGTGGGGCATTGGAGGGCTTCGGTCGCGACGACTTTGATCGCGGGATGGATGGTGCGAAGGTAATCACCAGCAGCAATGGTGCCCGCAGAACCTGTCGCTGAGACAAAGGCGCTAAAGCGATCGCCGGGGTTTGTGATCTGGTTGAAGATATCGCCCAGGGCACTGCCTGTGATGTGGTAATGCCAGATCGAGTTGCCGAACTCTTCAAACTGGTTGAAGATGACGCAATCAGGCCTGTTTTTGCGGATATCCCAGCAGGCATCGTAGATTTCCTTGACATTCGATTCACAGCCTTTGGTCGCGATGACCTCAGCACCAATATCCTTGAGCCAGCTGAAACGCTCCTTGCTCATCCCTTCGGGCAGAATCGCCACCGCCTGGCACCCCAGCAGGGCGCAGTCAAATGCTCCGCCTCGGCAGAAGTTGCCCGTGGAGGGCCAGACTGCTTTGTGCATGGTGGGGTCAAACTCGCCATTGATGAGCTTGGGGACAAGGCATGAAAAGCCAGCACCAACCTTGTGGGCACCGGTGGGAAACCATTTTCCGACCATGCCGACGATGCGGGCATCAACACCAGTCAAAGACGAGGGGAACTCAACGAAGTTGCCCTGGTTGTACAGACCACCCGAGGCAAGGGGTTCGTTCTTCCAGGTGATGCGAAAGAGGTTGGCGGGGTCCAGATCCCACAGGCCTGTAGTCTTGAGCCGATCGCGGATACCTTGAGGCACCAGATCAGGGTTCTTCATCTGCGCGAAGGTGGGAATGATGACGCCTTGCTCTTTGCAACGGCCAATAGCGTTTGAAATAGCGGTCTGATTTATCTTCATGACAACAAATTACTTTCCGTCAGAGCCTGTACGAACCAATCGAACATCATAGCAGAAATGATTGATCACAAGGTGTTGGATGGGGGCACGGGGAGTTGAGGGGGGTGCAGGTGGGGTGTCATGGATTGATATCGTTGGGTTGGCCTGTGATTTTGATGACGCGGTCGATGTCTTTGAGGCCGTTGCCTGTGATGACAGCGAGCACACTGCTGGCCGGGTCGATGATGCCTTGTGCAACGGCTTGGCCCACACCTGCCACAGCAGCAGCAGCAGCGGGCTCAGCAAACACGCCTGCAAGTGTGGCGGTTTGTTTCATGGCGGTGGTGATCTGATCATCACTCACGCAGACGAAATCGCCCTGAGTCTTTGCGACACAGGCGACAGCCTTTTTCCAGTTGCGGGGGACGGGGACATCAATGCTGTCCGCCAGAGTGCCGGTGTGCCCTTTGGTGTTGAGCGTGCTGGTTTCAAATGCTTGTGCGATCGGGCAGACGCCTTGAGCCTGTACGCCCAGGACGCGGGGGAGTTTTTCCAGAAGTCCCAGTTCGTGCATTTGCGTGAGGCCTTTGCATACGCCTGCGATGGAACAGCCATCTCCCACAGCGACAGCGACCCAGTCTGGCGGGTTGGAAGCGGTTTGTTCTGCGATCTCCAGGCCACAGGTTTTCTTGCCTTCGACAAGGTATGGATTGATGGCACAGTTGCGGTTGTACCAACCATGTTCTGCGCATTGAGCAGTGCAGAGGTCATATGCCTGGGCGTAGGTGCCTTGGACGCGCATGACATTGGCGCCATAGATCATGAGTTGTGCAACTTTGGGTTTGGGTGCTCGATAGGGGATGAAGATGGTTGCGTTCAGGCCTGCGATGGCTGCAAAACCTGCCAGGCTTGATGCCGCGTTGCCTGTGGATGCACAGGCGATGTGGGTCGCGCCTTGTTGCAGGGCGTGAAGGACAGCGATGCTTGAAGCGCGGTCTTTGAAGCTGGCTGTGGGATTTCTGCCATCGTCTTTGAGCATGAGCGAACCAGCACCCAGTTTGTTTGCGAGCCTGGGTGCGTTGATGATGGGGGTCATGCCCACGGGCCAGGTGAAGGCGGTTTTATCTGGATGCACAGGCAAGAGTTCCGCGTAACGCCAGTGGTTCATGGGTCGCTGCTTGAGGGTTTGGCTGGTCATGTTTGCCTGAACACAAGCCATGTCGTATTGAACATCAAGCACAGCAAAGGGATCGTTGCAGACAGGGCAGGTGCCCGCAGAATCTGGAGCTGGAGCCTCAACTCCACACGAGATACAGGTTAGCGTTGTCATGCAGGTCATCGTTTGAGCATTGCTCCTGTGCAGGCAGACTCATCATACGGGCGTTGAAGAATCAGTTATTCCACCTTGAATAGATTGACGCTTCAACCAGAGTTCAAGCTCTTTGGGTGTGTTCAAGTTTGTTGTTGTGTCTGGGTCGCCAACTTTTATTTGTTTGAGTATCGGCGCGACCAGCCGGTCGAGTCTGGGTTTGTCTGAGCTGAATGGTTGGCGATTGAGAAGCTCTTGTTGAACAAAATTCCAGGGCAGATAGATGGGGTGCCCAGCGTGATTGTTGTATTGGGGGACAGCTACAGCATTCAACAGGGCAAGTGCCTGCCATACGCTGGGCATGGGTGCAGGAACATCAACAGGCAGCACGAAGATGCCCCGGGTTGTGGTGTGATCAAGCGAGTTGATGCCTGTGAGCAGGCTTTGGAACATGGGCGCATTTTCATCTGCTTCGATGAGTTGCGAGGGGGCATCCTTGTGCTGCTGGATGGTTGTTTTTACAGCTTTGGAAACAACCCAGGTCTGAGGCATGTCCAGCTTTGCAAGTCGCTGCTGTTGATATTGCCACCAGAGCATGTCATGAACACGCATGAGCGCTTTGGGCACACCCATGCGTGAGCCTTTACCCGCAGCAAGCACCAGAATATGATGACGCGTGCAACTCACCTGAGTTTCTTCGCTTCAAGCAGGATCTGGGCAGCGATCGAGATGGCGACCAGCGAAGGCTCTTTTCCCACATCACCAATGCCCACAGGACAGGCGATGCGCTGTATGGTTTTTTCGTCCATGCCTTGGGCGCTGAGCCTGGTGAAGAAACTGGTGCGTTTGCTCTTTGAGCCGATAAGCCCAAGGAAGGCCGGGGGAGATTCAAGCAACTTGATGAGCAGCTCAAAGTCGCGATCGTGCGAGTAGCACATCACACAGACCAGCGTGTTCTGAGGTTCTGTGAGTGCACAGGTGAGTCCTTGGTCGTAGTCGAGTACGCGCTGGCAATGGGCGAAGCGTTCAGGCGTGTTCCAGTCTGGTCGATCATCGACGATGGCGATCTCAAAGGGAGCCTCAGCCAGCAAGTTAGCAAGCTCATGCGCAACATGACCCGCGCCAAAGACCACCAGCTTGTGCCTGGGACCGATGTATTCACAGGAGACGAGTACCGCGCCGCCACAGCACTGATCTGCATGTGCGCCGAGGATAACTTCTTCAGTGCCTGAGGTTTTATTGTGCAGGTGTATGCGGGCAGCATCTATCGCCAGGCGTTCGAGTTCGCCGCCTCCGATGGTGCCTGTGGGTAGATCGTCGTGTATCAGGATCATGCGTGCGCCGATGTCGCGGGGCGTACTGCCCTGAGTCTTGATGACGGTGATGAGGACAAAAGGCGTTGACTGCTCGATGAGTTTCGCTGCCTGAGTGATGATGTGCAGCCTGCCGGTCATTGGTTGATCCCGTTTTTGCTGATCCCGTTTTTGCTGAACCAGGGGCAACAGGGCGCAAGCTCGTGGTAGAGCACGCGTGCCAGCACCGCTTTGCGATAGCTCGCTGTAGAGCGGATGTCGTCGACGGGGGCAAGATCTGCCTCAATAGCCTGCGCAAAGTCACGAGGAGAGTGAACAGGGGTTTGACTGTTCAGCAGGTGTTCGATAGCTGCGCATCGCTTGACGACCGGAGCCATGGAGTTGACAACGATGCGCCAGTTTGCATCAGTTTGAGCAATTGCCACCCCGACCTTTGTAATAGCCTGAGCGCAGCGGGCACCGACCTTTACGAACGAGGCGAACTCTGGTCTAACCAGAGGCACACGGATATCGGTGATGAGTTGATCGTGTGAGCACCGGGTTTTTTTGTAGTCAAGATAGAAGGTATCCAGCGGGATAGTTTGTGAGCCTGTTGCAGAGGTGAGTGTGACTTGTGCATCCAGAGCCATGAGTGCAGCGACGCCATCAGCAGCAGGGGAGGCATTGGCGATGTTGCCCGCCCATGTGCCTCGGGTCTGGATCTGAACCGCCCCGACGGTACGGGCCGCATCGACCAGCAGCTTTGTATGCTGCATGGCGCAAGGGTCGTCAATGATGTCCCAGTAAGTGCAAAGAGCGCCAAGGACCAGCTCGTTTTCGCTGAACGAATGAAAAGCCAGTTCAGAGATGCTCGAGATATCAAGGTAGGTTCGTTCGTGGGCATTGAGGTTGCTGGGCCAGTTGACCAAGAGATCAGTAGCGCCAGCCATGACGATGGCGCCATCGTGTTCATTGAGCAAGCGGGTTGCCTGCTGGATTGTGCTGGGTGAGAGGATGTTCATCGTGGATCTTTGTGGGCTGTAGCAGGGTTCGTTTCGTTGAGCGTTTTTTCGATACCGAGGATGATGCCGTCGTACCCGGTGCATCGGCAGAGGTTGCCGCTCATGAGTTGTCGCAGGGACTGGTGTTTGAGGACATCTTGATGTTCGTTGATCCACTGGGCGCACATGACCACGCCGGGTGTGCATGCACCACACTGGGTTGTGCCTTGTTCGTGCATATGGTGCAGCGTGTCAACATTAATGGACTCAATGGTGCGGACGAATCGGCCAGCCAGCTGACATGTCAGGACCAGACAGGCAT
Source organism: Phycisphaerales bacterium (assembly GCA_029260555.1). GTDB lineage: Bacteria > Planctomycetota > Phycisphaerae > Phycisphaerales > UBA1924 > JAJDCZ01. The sequence continues at coordinate 15,251 of JAJDCZ010000013.1, read as the reverse complement.
TGGCGGGTTGATCGTCGATCAACACTGTGCAGGCTCCACATTCACCCTCAGCGCAGCCTTCCTTTGTTCCTGTGAGCCCCAGCTGATAACGCAGTGTGTCCAGAAGTCTCTCAGCAGGGTCCACAGCGATGCTCAAAGGCTTGCTGTTGAGCGTCAAAGAAATAGTGATCGGGTTGGTGCAGGTGTTGGTGCTCATGCGTGAATGGGTGTAGTCAGGCTCATGATTCTTTCGGGAGTAAGAGGAATGGTATCGGGTTGATCAATCAATAACTGACTCAGTGCATCAGCCACAGCATTTGCGATCGCAGGTGCTGGACCATCCATGGGCAGTTCGCCAAGCCCCTTGGCCCCCATTGCGCCGTGCTCGTAGGGGTTTTCAAGAAAGCTCACGCTGATCCCAGGCACATCGCTGGCAGTGGGGATGATGTAGTTGGTAAGTTGATTATTGATCATGGCGCCCTCGCGGAAACAGCATTCTTCCATGAGTGCCCAGCCGATACCCTGAACAACGCCGCCCTGGATCTGGCCTGTCGCCAGCGTGTTGTTGATGACAGTTCCGATTTCCTGCACCGCGTGAAAATCCAGCACGGTGGTTGTGCATGTACGCAGATCGACCTGCACACGGGCGATGTAGGTTGCCCAGCCATAGGTGCCATAGGCATCGCCCTTGTAGGTTTTGTCATCCCAGTTAATGCCCGGCGGCTGACGGTACTGCGCCGTGCCGACAAGTTCCTGCCCGGGATTGTCCAGATGCCAGGCGGTGATCGCGTCAACAACCACCTGCCCGGTTTCATGTACTGGCAAACCCAGTTGATCAAGCAGGTCGCTGCAGGCATTCTCGACAAGCTTGCCAGCCACCATGGTTGTGCGTGATGCGACGGTTGGTCCGCTGTTGGGTACACGAGAAGTATCAGCTTCTGCGATCACAATCTGTTCTGGCTCAAGCCCGAGTCGATGGCTCGCGATCCGGGTAAAGACGGTGAGCATGCCCTGGCCAATCTCGGTGTTGGCGCTGCGGATTTCGATGCGTCCATCGGACAAGCCTGCGACATGGAGCTTTGATGCCAGATGGACTTCGCCGCTGCCCGTAAAGCCGCTGCCGTGATAAATGCAGGCAAGCCCCATGCCCTTTCGCAGGTATGGATGGGTCTGGTTGAATGCTGCGTGGTCTTTGATATGCCCAGCCCAGCCAGATTCCTTGAGCGCCAAGTCCATGAGTGCAACACGATCGGTGCCATCGTTGATCACCTGGCCGGTAGAGAGAGATTGACCATCGCGGATCAGGTTTCGCCTTCGCATTTCCACAGCGTCAATCCCCAAAGTCCGGGCGATATGGTCCATGTGCCTTTCCATCGCAAATGCAGCCTGAGGCACACCAAAACCTCGAAAAGCACCAAAGGGCACCGAGTTGCTCAGCATCGCTTTGCCCTCAATGCGAACATGATCACACGCATAAGGCCCCGCAGCATGGATGATGCCTCGACTGAGCACCACGGGCGAAAGCGTGACATAGGCTCCGCCATCGATGATCATCTCGATGTCCTGAGCGATGAGGCGCCCCTGATCGTCGACCGCGGTGCGATGTTTCAGGCGCGCGGGGTGGCGTTTGGTGGTGGCTGCCAAGTCTTCTTCACGGTCATAGATAATTTTGACGGGTTGTTGAGCCTTGAGCGCAAGCAGCGCTGCATAGCAGGCAAGGTTGGAGGGGTAGTCTTCTTTGCCTCCAAAGCCGCCACCGGTGGGCGACTGGATGACGCGGACTCTGGACTCGTCAAGCTTCAAAGCGTGTTTGAGCGCATTGACGACATAGTACGGGCACTGCATAGAGCCTTGGACAGTGAGGACACCCTGGTCATCAAACCACGCTGCCATGCCTTGATTTTCAAGATAGACATGCTCCTGGGCACCGGTTTCATAAATGCCCTGTATGACATGGGGCGCGTCTTTGAAAGCCTGCTCGACATCGCCCTTGGTGACGCTCAAATGTGCGAACACATTGTCTGAGGCATACTGGATCTGCTCAGTAGTCGGAACTTTGCGATAGTCCAGCGCTGCAGGAAGAGGATCGATATCAAAGCTGATCTGGTTGATGGCGTGTCGGCAAGCTTGGCGATCAGGGTGGGCCAGCAGCACGACGGGCTCGTGGATGTGCATGACGCGATCCGCTGCCAGTACGGGTTGATCGTTCTGGATCATGAAGATTTCATTGGTGCCGGGGATATCGCGATGATCGACAACGACAAACTCTGACCAGTTGAAGTCTTTGGCAAAGTGGATCTGGCGGATGATGCCTCGGGGGACGGGGCTTCGTGCAGCCATGCCCCAGAGGCAGCCGGGGATGCTCAGATCATCGATGTATTTTTCAGAGCCTGTGAGTTTGGCCAGTCCTTCTCGTCGACGCATGGTGGCGATTTTCCAGAGGGCAAGTACAAAGAGTGCAAAGCCAGATTATATCAGATCCATGAGCATCAATAGTGAAAGCGAGTTTGAACTGAGATAGACGCTCAGTTGTGGCGGGAAGTGGGGGGGGGGAAGTGGAGGGGGGTGGGAGGGGGGTGGGAGGGGGGTGGGAGGAGGGGGTCAGGATTGCCCTGCGAGTTTGCGAACAGTCATGTCAAACCCTCGGACCATGCTCATTTGTGTGAGATGCACGATGAGCAGATAGATCAGGCCTGCAACCACCGCACCCGCAGCCAGTGCCAGGCGTGCGGTGCCCAGCCCACCTGTGGTGTTGTTGATGGTGGCGAGCATCGCATGAACCGGATCGACCGCAGCAAAGATCACCGCTGCAGGGCTCATGGAAGTGAGTATCGGGCCGATGACCGTCATTTGCGAGCCTGCCTGCCATGAGCAAAGCCCAACAACCACGGAGATAGCGCCGACGATAGAAACACTGGCGATGACCGAGCCAATGGTGCCTTTGCTTCGAAGCGACCATTGCAACCCGATGACACAGCAAAACGCAAGGAAAGGCACGATCGTCAGCGCCAGGATCAAACCCGCTTCGGGCAAGATGATGGGAACTTCGATAGACCGCGCCCCAATTTTCTCAGCAATCGTGACGCTGGCGCTCCCGCCAAGACCTCCAGCCAGAACATGAAGCCCTGCGATGGAGAGGGTGGCAATGGGGACCGCAGCCAGAGGCAGGAGATAGGCGATGAGGCCTCGCATCTTGCCCGCCAGATATTGTTTGGGTGTAATGGGTGTGGTGAGCAGCAGGTCCAGCGTGCCATCCTCGCGTTCTCGGCTGACCGCAGTGGCGGACATGTTGATCGCGACCAGCGTGGTGATGAGAACCTCCGCGACCACCGTGGCAAGCAGCGCCAGGCGATACTCGCTGATGGTCAGTTTGCCAATGTGGTATGACGCCACGATCCCCAGCCCCAGAACGCCACCCAGGCCTATGAAGGTCCATCGCGCGATGATTCGACCGAAGCTGGAGTTTCGTGCTGCAGCTTCACGCCAGGCGATGGGGTTATGCCAGACAGAGCGCGGGGGGCGATGCTCAGCGCCTTTGGCGCCAAGATGAAGAAGCCGACGATAAAACGGAATGCCCGAGTTGCCAGCACCAATGCCCGCCACGCCGCCCAGCCGAACCGTGGCTGCTGCAAAAACCATCATGATAACACTCAGCAGGATGCTTCCCGTGCACCATGTGGTGATGGGTTTGCCAAGGAACCAGCTGCTTAAGCCTGAAAGTGTGCCCGGTTCTGCGCGCACATAGCTGGACGGGTTGAGTAGTGCATGGAGGGTGAGAAATGGATTGATTGCGGTCATCCATGTCACGCCTTGGCCAGTCGGTCCAACGCCTCGGCCCGAGGAGATCAACCAGCGGTCTATCGCGAAGGTGATCGCCAGATAAGTCACAACGGAGATATAAAACGCGAATACGGCGCGTTTACCAACGACTCGACTGATTGAGAGCCAGATGGCAATCGATCCGACCAGTAACGCTGCGCAGGCAGCGATGAGCGAACTGATAAAAATGGAACGCCCGGGCACGCCTCCAAAGTACTGGGTCAATGCAAACAGAGGCAGACTGGCTGCCAGCAGCGCCAGCACGAAGAACAGACGGCCGAGCAGATTGCCAAGCACGATCTGTGTCGGCGACAAAGGGGTGGTCAGCAGGATGTCCCAAGTTTTCGGATTGGCTTCTTGTGCGATGGCACCCGCCATGAACACGGGTGAAAGCAGACAGATGAGTCCGATCTGGAGATAGGCAATTCGGGCGAAACTTGTCGCTCCCGCAGCCGCAAGTTGCTTGTAACTCAACGAGCCCGCCAGCGTGCTGAGCCAGAGCACCCAGAGGAGCACGAGGATCAGCGCAGCCAGATAGGCACTACGGATCAGAAGATGGCGCGTCTGGCGAGATCCTGATGAAACGAGTCGCATCGCGATCGGATTGGTTGGTCCAAGACGCAAAATCCAGTTGATGAGTGGTGGCATGGGCACGCTGAGTGTACGCAGACAGGCCTGTTCGTGTGCGGTAAAGCAAAAACTCAAACATGAGACGGGAAATATAAAGTCCTGTAAAAAGCATTCTGAGGGTCAAAGAGTGCAAAAAGAACGCGATCCGGGCAAATCACTCGGGTTCTTTGCAAGCCTGCTGATTCAGGGGGATAAAAAAAATGGAAAAACGGTTGTAGAACCATAAAAAGTGGTGCATCTTTGGTACTAGACGATTCGGTGCGTCAACGCTCGGAACGAGAGTCAGATCAAGGTGTTGGAGGAAGAGAGCAAGTTCTCATCCATCCTTTTTCCTGATTGCTCGAGTTGTGAGCCTCGTGTGTAGCTGTTCAGCTCGGGTTGGATGGTATGAGAATGAAGGGATCGGCTGAGAGCCGGCAAAGTATTGTGAAAACAGGAGAAATAGAATGAAGAAGTCCGTTATTGCAGTTGCAGGTCTTGCGCTTGCTGCTGGTACTGCCAGTGCCAATGTGTACACATTTGATCTAACCGGTGTGGTCAATCCGGGTACAGGTCTGTCTCTGCCATTTATGATTGCAGATGCTGGTCAGGAAGTTGTTTCCATTGACTATGTCATTGGTTACACCGCTGGCGACGCTGTGAACAACGCTTCATGGACCGCTGAGATGCGTCTTCAGGTCACCGCACCCGGTGGCACCCGCGACGATGTCTTTGATGGCATCGGTGGCGCTGATGGCGATGCTGATGGTTCATTCGTCATGGGTGGCCCCTCTGATGCATTTGACGCCACACCTGGCGGAGACATCATGTTCAACTGGGCAACCACCAACACCGGCTTTGATGCAGCTGCTGGCAACTCCACGCTGCTCTCAGGCATGGTCGCGACCGGTGCATGGGAGCTCTTCATCATTGATACATTCGATGATACTGGTGACGATGGCATATTCTCAGACTCATCCATCATTGTGACTACACGGGCTATCCCTGCTCCAGCATCAATGGCTCTTCTGGGTCTCGGTGGTCTGGTCGCAGGTCGTCGTCGTCGCTGATTTGATCAGTTGACAACACACCCGACAAGGTCTCTATCGCAATAAAGACGGCTCCGGTATATTCCGGAGCCGTCTTTTATTGACATCAGTAAGCAGTCACAGGTCAGTTGCCCGCCAATTACGAGATACCCATGATTCACCGTATTCAAAGCCCTCAGCCTTGGGCTTGAATGCATTCTGCCGATGCAAAGATCCAGCACCACATCCCCGATGTATGGTTACACTGACCATGGTATTGGCAAGAGACACAGGCTTGAGGAAGGGCAAAGGCGATGAACAGCACGGATTATGATTATGATGTGGTGATCGTGGGGGGTGGGCCTGTTGGCTCGACGGTTTCTTCGCTTTTGAAAAAGCACAACCCTGATCTCAGTGTGCTGGTGGTGGAGAAAGAGCGTTTCCCGCGTGATCATGTGGGCGAGAGTTTGCTGCCTTCGGTTTGTCCGATTCTTGACGAGATGGGCGTATGGGACAAGGTCGAAGCTGCGGGGTTTCCCATCAAGATCGGCGCTTCGTATACATGGGGCGCAAACGCAGATCAATGGGACATTGATTTTTATCCTGTGCAAAAATGGAAAGATGAGGCTCGCCCCGCAAAGTTCCAAGGCCAGCGAAAATACTCTGCGTTTCAAGTCGATCGCGCCATCTACGACAACATCCTTCTTGAACACGCTGAATCAATGGGTGTGACGGTTCGCCAGGGGGTTCAGGTTAATCAGATCAAAACCCGTGGCGACCGAATCGAAGGCTTCGTGCTTGACACTGGAGAAACAGTCACAGGCCGATACTACATCGATGGCTCAGGAGCGCCCGCGATCCTGCGCAAAGCCTTGGGTATCGAGAGCGATGCTCCTGAAGCTTTAAGAAACATCGCCATCTGGGATTACTGGGAAAACGCCAAGTGGGCACTTGAGATCGGGGTGGGCGCAACCCGCGTGCAGGTACGGAGCCTTTCCTATGGCTGGATCTGGTTTATCCCACTTGGACCATCGCGCACAAGTGTGGGTCTGATCTGCCCCAGCGAATATTACAAAGCCAGCGGCAAATCGCCTGCAGAGCTTTATGCCCAGGCGATCGCAGAGCAGCCTGAGATCGCATCATTGTGCGAACAAGGCACACCCTCTGGCGATGTTCAGTCTTGTAAGGACTGGTCGCACCTGGCTCGAAAACTGGTTGGTGAAAACTGGTTTATCTGTGGTGAAGCGGGCGGCTTTGCTGATCCCATCCTGGCAGCAGGGTTGAGCCTGGCCCACTCGTCCTCAAGAGAGGCAGTATATTCGATTCTTGAACTGGACCGTGGCGAACTGGATGCACAATGGATCAAGGATCGCTATCAGGATCGCAACGCAACCAACATCTCCCAGCACATCCGCTTTGCACAGTTCTGGTACTCAGCCAATGGCTGCTTCACCGATCTGCAAGAACATTGCCAGTCGATCGCCAAAGAAGCAGGGCTCAGACTCAGCCCGAGCCAGGCGTGGCGATGGCTGAGTCAGGGCGGGTTTACCACCGAGCAAGTTGGCCTTGCGACCTTTGGCTCGTTTGACATTGCATCCGCCAAACAGGTCATTGAGCTGTTTGATGTCAAGGGGCGCAGCTGTCAGGTGCTGGTTGATGGGCACAATGTGTTCAAGCTCAATCTTTACGGTGCAACCAAAGACCATGTGGGTGAGCTGCGTGCAGGCCGCATCGAGCAGACCCCTTGCTTCGTGCGTGGGTCATCACGCCTGCCTCTGGCTGGGAACTATCAGATCGTGGTTGAGGCACTTGAACACTCCAGCGATTTTGTCGAGTTAGCGCGATACATCAATCGCAGGCTCGAGTTGAGCGTGCCTCCCGAACACCGTGGCCGAGCATTTGATGCCTGTATTCAGGCGCTTGAGGTGCTGTGTCAGGAAGACTGGGTTCAGCGCGGCGTAAACAAAAAACGCCCCATGCTGCACGCTTCAAACAAGGAATCTCAGTACATCCGCGCCAGCGAACAGACGCTCAAAGTCCTGGCTGAAGCAGAGGATGGCCCAACTTTCAAGTCCAACATCTGAGTGTTATTGACAATCAAGATCCTGCTGATGATTGATGTTGCGCAATCTGGCTGCATCAATGGGCACACAGCGCGTGTTCATCTTGTTGAGTACCTCGTACAGGCGACAGCTTTTCTGATTCAGTGCAAAGGCAAGGTGATCCAGCGCGCTGAGTCGATACATCCCCACGCAAGGCTCAAGCCGATCGGTCTTTGCAACAATCGCATCCGCAGCAGAGTCATCGCGTGCTGACTGGATCAAAAGCTTAACGGAACTGGGCTCAATCGAGCACAGATCGCCCGCCAGCACCAACACTGCGCATTGGCAATGAACCAGTCCAGAGACAATGCCTCCGATGGGTCCGGTGCCCGGGTGTTGATCGGGGATAATCAGGTCTGCCCGAGACGAAATGCGTGGATCACAATCACCAATGAGAGCAACGCGATGACCAAAGACCGCGCGCAATGTCATGATGGGGTGATCAACCAGCAAGCCTTGCCCAACAGGTTCAAGAAGTTTGTCTCTGCCAAACCGCTTGCTCTCGCCACCGACGAGCACAACGGGCTGAATGTCATTGAGATTCTCAGCCATCGGCTTTCAAGGCAGTGAGTGGATCTGACAAAGGTTGGTGACATCTGCGCGAACTTCTTTGGTTACGCACGCCAGTGTCTCGGGGCTTTCAAGCCCAGCGGTGATGACGCGGTCGATGAGCTGGGCGATGTCGTTCATTTGTTCAGGTTTCATGCCTCGGGTGGTGACTGCGGGTGTGCCAAGGCGCAGGCCGCTGGTGATGCGAGGCGGGCGTGGGTCGTTGGGGATGCCGTTCTTGTTGGTGATGATGCCAGCCGCTTCGAGCCAGAGTTCCGCATCAGTGCCTGTCAAATCTGCTGAGCGAGGCTGAAGATCGACCAGCATGAGGTGGTTGTCTGTACCACCACTGGTGATGCGATAGCCCAGACCGGTAAGGGCTGCTGCCAGAGCTTCCGCATTGGCGATGGTCTGCATCTGATATGCGCGGAAGGCCGGTTCAAGGGCTTCGCCAAATGCAACCGCTTTGGCGCCGATGGTGTGCATCAGTGGACCGCCTTGAATACCCGGGAATAAGGCACGGTTGATTTTTTTGACGAGGTCGTCATCGTTGGTCATGATGAGCCCGCCGCGCGGGCCTCGCAGGGTCTTGTGGGTGGTGGTGGTGACGATATGTGCGTGGGGAAATGGCGAAGGGTGTACACCCGCAGCGACCAGCCCGGCGATGTGGGCGATATCCGCCATCAACAAAGCGCCGCATTCGTCAGCGATTTCACGGAAGCGTGCAAAGTCGATCGTGCGCGGGTAGGCAGAGTACCCACACAGCAGGAGCTTTGGCTTGTGCTCCATGCACACCGCACGCACCGCGTCATAATCAATGGTTTCAAAGTCCGGGCTGGCGGGATCAGCATGCAGGGGGTAATGCACGGGGTTGAAGTACTTGCCAGAGAAGTTGATCTTCATCCCATGGGAGAGATGCCCGCCATCTTTAAGAAGCAGCGAGCAGAACGAATCGCCCGGCGCGAGCAATGCCATGAACACCGCCATGTTCGCCTGTGCTCCAGAGTGAGGCTGAACATTGGCATGGGTACAGCCGAAAAGTTTGCACGCCCGTTCCTGAGCCAGATGTTCGATTTCATCATGATGGATGCACCCGCCGTAGTAGCGGGCACCTGGGTAGCCCTCAGCGTATTTGTTGGTCAGACACGAACCAATCGCGTGCTTGACCGCTGGCGAGACATGATTCTCGCTGGCGATAAGCTCGATTGTGGTTGCCTGCCTGGCCTGCTCAGCTTCAATAATCGCAGCAACCTGGGGGTCCTGAGTGCGAATCAGACCAAGCACCGCTGTTTCAATGGGATCGTGTGACATGCCCTATGGTAGGTCATCACAGAAGGTTTTCGTCAGGCAAGTTGTGTTTGACATTCAGGTTTCTTACGGCCGCGATCGTCAGGTAGTGGTCTTTCTGTCTTGTTACGATTCCCGCTCCCTCACGGTCGCGGCTCGTCAGGTTACGGAATTGACGCCCAGCCCTCGGTCAACTCGCGCTAAAAGTCAGCCTGCTTGGGTGCTCTTGGGAAGGGGATGACATCGCGAATGTTTGCAATCCCGGTGCAGAACTGGATGAGTCTTTCAAACCCGAGTCCAAAGCCCGCGTGAGGCACCGAGCCATAGCGACGAAGATCTCGATACCACCAGTAGTCGTCTTTGTCCAGTCCCATCTCGTCGATGCGCTGATCGAGTTTGTCGAGCCTTTCTTCACGCTGTGAGCCTCCGATGATCTCGCCGATGCCCGGCGCCAGCACATCCATCGCAGCAACGGTCTCGCCATCGTCGTTGGCGCGCATGTAAAAGGCTTTGATATCCTTGGGATAGTCAATCAGCACGATGGGCTGCTTGAAGTGCTCTTCCGTGAGATAGCGTTCATGCTCAGACTGAAGATCCGTGCCCCATTTTACCTCATATTCAAAGCTCTTTTTGGCGTTCTCAAGCACCTTGACTGCTTCGGTGTATGTCAAACGCAGGAAAGGCGTATCGATCACATGCCTGAGCCGATCGATGATGCCCTTGTCTACCCACTGATTGAAAAATGCCATGTCGTCCCCGCGACGCGTCAGCAGATCATCAAGCAGGTACTTGAGCATTTCCTCAGCCAGATCCGCATCGTCAGCCAGATCCGCAAAGGCGATCTCAGGCTCAATCATCCAGAACTCCGCCAGATGACGGCTGGTGTTGGAGTTTTCAGCCCGAAAGGTTGGACCAAAGGTATACACCCGGCTTAGCGCACAGCAATATGACTCAACATTGAGCTGGCCCGAGACAGTCAGATTGGTTTCTTTACCAAAGAAATCTTGCGAGAAATCCACCTCGCCATCCGCTGTCAAAGGCGGGTTGACCATGTCCAGCGTTGAAACGCGGAACATCTCGCCAGCACCTTCGCAGTCGCTGCCAGTGACGATGGGCGTGTGGACATAATAAAAATCTCGTTCATCAAAGAATCTGTGGATCCCCGCTGCCAGAGCATGGCGAACCCTCGCTCCAGCACCAAAGGTGTTGGTTCGCACACGCAAATGAGCGACCTGACGCAGATACTCCATCGTGTGGCGTTTTTGAGGCACAGGGTATGTATCAGGATCATCAACCCATCCCACCACCTGAACTTCACTGGCATGGACCTCGACTTTTTGGCCCTTGCCCTGACTTTCGACCAGCTGGCCGATGATGCGAACGCTACAGCCCGTGGTGAGCCTGGTGATTTCATCGTTGTAGTTGGCAAGGTCATTGCGAGCCACGACCTGGATGGCGTCAAAGCAGGTGCCATCGGTTATTGCCAGAAAGCTCAGGCCGCCATCAGCTTTGGAATCTCGCCGGGTCTTGATCCAGCCTCGAAGTTCGACCTCCTGGCTGGGCTCACTGACAAGGGCTTGTTTGACTTTGAGAAAAGCCATGGTGTATCTCCATTAAATCTTTGGGCCTGATGCTAGGCTCTGCAAAATCTTCAACGCCCGCGCCCAGTTTAGAGGCCATCTCAAACGAGCCACGATCGTGAGGGAGCGATTTTCGAATATCAACACCCACGCCAAACGCTCCCTCATGGTCGAGGCCCGTTGCTGTCATACATGACCAACTCTGTTCAGGCTGAGAATTCTCGGACTTCACCCAGCCAATTGCTAAAGATTGCAAACTCGTGCACGCCAAAGCACGGATGTTGCAGATTTGGTGGTACAATCTGCATATGGCTGACTCAGGCAACCAACAGGGAGAGAATCTGTCCCGGGTTTTTCCCAGCGTGATGGTGCACAGCCCCAGTTGCCCGCCTCCATCAGCTCTGATGCGTGCCCTCAGCAACAAAGGCGTAGTGCCCAGCATCTGCACGGATGTGTTCAGCGCCATGGCCAAGCTGGCAAGGTTGGCACGGACCGCGCCCGCCAGTCCTTGTGTGCTGGTGGTTATCGAGCCCTCTGGGGTTTCTCGATCGAGCGAGTTGATCGAGGCTGTGGAACGAAACATCGCAGGAGCACGCTGCTGGGCATATGAAGAAAGCGCGAACCCGAGCCTGCGAGCCATCGTTCTAAATGGTGAAGATAAAGATCAAATAACTGTTCCAGCTCGGAATACCCAACGGGGGGAGCAATGCAGGACCACAGAGGCACCAGCCCCCTCCCAAACCCCCTCCCATGCAGGCTCAGCCCCGCTGGAGCATGATGTGGATGAGTCTGGTGATGATGAAGCTTTGCATGTGCCTGAGGGGGAGCCAAGCGATGTATTGACCAGTCAGGAGCTGGCGATGCTGCTGGGCGATGATGAGGATGAGAGATCGTAATGCGCAAGGATCAGGTGACAACCAGGCAGGCTCTTGACACACAGAGCATCGAAATGCAAAGTTCATCTGAGCTGCGCGTTGTTCTGGTTAACGGAGCCAGGCTTGACCCTGATCTCAGGCGCGATCGTGATATCGAACTTGTGCGTGTGCCCAGCACGCTTGATGCCATCGCAGAAATCGGCATGGGGTCTGATGACATTCAGAATGTGGTTGTGCTGCCTGGGAATGTTGATCTTGATGATCAGGCGTATGACCAGTTTCAAGATGCTGTGCATCTGATCAGCCCCGCAGCCCGCGTCATGACAGTTTCCAGCGATCCCTCAGTGAGGCAAAGCCGACTTGTGATCACGCCTCAGGCCGATGCGGATGCCATACGCTCAGCACTCAATCAACGCCGCTGCGAGAAGGTACAAACCCAAGCCCCCAGCGTTAAAAAAACCAGCTCAGCATCCAATCCACCCGTGGATGCTGCTCAGCTCAGGGCAGACCAGAGGCTCGTACAGCTGCTCATGCAAGGTGCTGATATCACAAGCCTGGCGTTAGACATCGCCAGGCACATGCTTGATGACCCCGCAGCAAAGCTTGAACCAGCCGGATCAAACATGCCAGGTGTAGATATGAAACGCGCCAAGCATTCCATGGGCAAACTCGTTGCCCTGCCCGGCCCCGCATCGACCATGACGCTTGAACAGGCGGGTTCCTGGCTGAGCGACTGGCTGGCGCTGAACCATCAACATGCTCAGCTCAAACATGCAGCCATGACAGACCCGCTGACCGGCGCATTTAACCGGCGTTATTTCACCATGTTCCTTGAATCAGCCATCGGTTCTGCTCTTAAAGCAAAGCAGAGGCTGTCGATCCTGCTCTTTGATATCGACAACTTCAAAGCGTACAACGACTCGTTCAGCCACGCTGCGGGCGATGAGATCCTCATTCACACCGTTCAGCTTCTCAAAAGCGTCATCCGCCCCGAGGATAAAGTGTGCCGAATCGGAGGCGATGAGTTCGTTGTCATCTTCCACGAACCGCAAGGCCCGCGCGACCCCGCCAGCAGCCCGCTTGAATCCGTCTTTGATATCGCTGTCAGGTTCCAGAAGCAGATCTGCCAACACCGCTTCCCCAAGCTCAGCAAAGACGCCCCGGGCAAACTCACAATCTCAGGCGGCATGGCCACCTGCCCATGGGATGGCAGAACCATCAACGAACTGCTCGACCACGCAGACGAAAGATTGCGCGCATCCAAAAGCAAAGGCAAGAATGTCATAACCTTCGGCCCCAACACCGAAAACAACTCCGCATGCAAATGCGATGAGCCATAAAAAAACCAGTAATCAAACCTGCGACACTCTCCGATGGCTGTGTGCCAAGCACAGCGAGTCTTCGAGTCGCGCGTGGCACACATGGATCACTGATCACGCGGGCAGAACACTGGCCATTCTTGCTAAAACTGATCCGCCCCCTGGTTGATCATGCCTCTCTCATTGTTATTCGTAGAGTTCATGCACCATGCACTCAGTTCGTCTTGTTTCGCCTATCTTCAAAGTGTGCATCACTATAATATGAATGCCATTTTCGGTATAGCTTGATCGCATGATAGATCGAATAGGATATCGAAATGAATACAATACTAAACACTGCTATTGTGATAGACATGTTGATATGGTACCCAAGTGATGTGATCGAAAATTAAATGATGCTGCAAACAAGCCGGACCCGTCACACCTGGAGAGTCGTTGCGTCGAGTGTGGTTGATAATTCATACTTCAGCCAAACCTGACAATACCCAACCCTCACACTCACAGGGCATAAGCCTTTCTTGCTATGACTGATCTGACCCGTGATTTTTCATGTCTCTTTCGTGTTTTTCATAGAGTATGCGCACCATGTGATACATATCGTCTTGTTTTTGTTGGTCTTGGATACGAACTTTATGAGAATCTGAACTGACCCGGTAAGCTATTGCGAACAATATAATGGTTATGCACAGCACAAATAAGCAAAGAAGTATTGTTGGTATGATCATGTATCTGCTCCAGCATACTGGATTCTCAGGCCTGTGTCAATAGTTTATTGAAGCTCTGATTCTGAAAGTGCCACCACTCGATGCGCAGCAGCGCAGTAGTGGCTTGGTTCGCCCATCTGTAGAAACACTACTGCGCCGAAGACGGCGAGTAGTGGCACCCTGTACTTGGAGAGTTCTAAGACGAATAGTACGGCTTTGCAAATACTTCATGAAAAATCATCCATGGCACACTGTTCCAGTTTCCCCGGCAAGTTCCAGCTCTTATTTCTTCACAACCCACTCACCCAGGGCTTCCATGGCTTCTTTCTTGGTCAGGACGCGCTCGTCAACAGGTGCCTTGCTTGCAGCGGTGATCTGAGGAAACCCGTCTGCATCCAGCCTTACGCTGAGATGGAGCAGGTGCCTCTTGCGTGCATTGACCGTTGCAAGATACCACTTGCCATCGGAACGCAAAAGAGCCACTTCCACAGCGGAGCTGTAATGCTTAACAGCAGCCACCTCGTCGCGTCGAAAGGTATAACGATGCTTCTCGCCAGCCTCCAGATGAAGAACCTCACGCGAAGATTTTTGTGGTCCCGGGAAATACCCTACGCGAATAGCGGTGGTGATAGATGGGATCTGGACATAGCCGTTCATCACGACAGAACTTTCATTGGTGATGGTCGCTGTGGGATGGGTGGTGCAACCAGTGAGCACCGCCAAGACCGCGGCGAGGGTAACCCAGTGACAAACTGTTTTAATAGTGCATTTCATTTGGATTTTTGGCCAGGCGGGACGGGCAGCCACAAAGCTGCGATTGTTATCGTTGGAATCAAAATATAAATCATGGTTATGACCAAGGTCACCGGATCTTTCAGTTGGTCTATTCCCCTTGAATCGTGCAAGATATCTTGCATGACCATGCCCATGAGATAGAGATTACCGCAACTGGCGAGAACAACATACACAATGCCAGGGCGTGCTTCAAGTCGCTTTCGCGCCATAAGGGACATGACATTGATCATCGCAATCACCATCGGGATCACCCCCACCCACAGGAGCATCGAAATCTGCTCCTGTGGCGATGTATCTGCCATATACCCCGACACACCGAAGCAGAGAGATCCCGGTATGAGCAGCAAGATATTTCCGTACAAAGGGACGTTCGAAAACAGGACTCTGGACACGATAGCCAAAGTGTTGGACTTGCCTGGTGTCATAATTCTTCAGCATATCAAAAGTATCACAACGATGAACCTTCGAAACCTCTGAACTACGCCCATTGTAGTCGATTTTGATCCGAGTGGGCGGATTTTTCTTTGGTTTGCTTGGCCGCGTGGGTTGGGCGATGATGCCCGATGCCGGTTTGTTCTGCCTTTGGCGAGCCGGGCGGCGTGGTT
>JAJDCZ010000012.1 GCA_029260555.1 Phycisphaerales bacterium | reverse complement strand
GCTCGCGATTCGTTTTGCATCGTCACGAGATGTACGCTGGTATCGCTCGCCCAAACTCAGAGCTGGCGATGTTGTGGTGCTGTCGTGCGATATCGACTCGCAATCTGGTGCGACCAGGTCAGTGGTGAATGGCAATGAGGTCCAGGCACTCATGGTGAACGAAAGGCATTCAACAGATGACCTGGCACTGTTGAGGCAGCTGATTGGGCAGTAAGGGGGGCACAAACTATTATATGGCAGATGAGATTCTGCCATAGACATTGCTTGTCATGAGAATATTGATTCTTTATGGCAAGAGGCGTATTGTTATAGGTCCAAGTGATTTGGGGGTATCTAAACAAAACGGGGGGGCACCATGTCCAAAACTCAGCATCTGATGTGGCTTAGGTTATTTTACTCACACCATGTTCTGTACATTGATGAGAACAATATTTTTGAAATGAACAAGCAAGCGAGATTTCTCAGGCGGATTTCGTATTGGGAGTTCATATGCAAGGGACCATACACAGTCGTAGATCATGGACCAGCTCCGTCGCTTGCAACAGTAAAGAGTCGATTGCGAAAGTGCAAATATCAAAAATACAACTTGATCAGCTTCAACTGTGAACACTTTGTCAATTATGTGATGACCGGGCGGGTGTACAGCACTCAGGTGCAGGCAGTGTTCTCATTATGCGCGGCCACACTGCTAGGGGAGTTGCTTTCGTGATGGTGGTCCATGTGCTCAATGCAGAACCCTCAGGGACTAAGAGAGCGGCATAAACGGTTATCGCCAACCAGACATGTAGATCGTTCAAAACCGTGGTGTGAGCTCCCAAAGCATTCACTTGTTAGCAAACGCACTGCGACACAGGTATGTGGTGGTGGCAATCGCTTGAAGCGCTGCTGCGATCTTCGCCCGTGTCCACTGTTTTGAGAAGAGGTATAGGGTCAAAGACTGGCTGTCAGAACAAGGTATCAGTCTTGCTGACGGGTTCGATGCATCGCGGGTCGTCGTGTGCGGTGCTGTTGATCCAGGTGGAGACTTCGTGGGTGGTGATCGAAGCTGCAGGTGCTGGCTGAAGCATCTTTGTGATGGTCTGCACATCGTCAAGCGCCGGGTCGAGCCAGGGATTGATGGCACTGGGGGGAAGAATCACAGGCATGCGATGATGGATCTGCTTCATGGTCTCATTGGGAGCGCAAGTAAGGATCGTGAAGGTGTCGATGGACTCGTTTTCCTGCAACTGCCAGCGCGACCACAGCCCTGCAAGGGCCAGCACGGGCGTTTTGACTGGCTTGATGACATGCGGCCTCTTGCGTTTCTGGCCCTGGACAGCCTGCCATTCGTAAAAACCACTGGCGGGGACGATGCAGCGCTGCGACTTGAGTGCCGAGCCAAAGAGCAGACTGGTTGCAGCGGTTTCACTGCGAGCATTGATCGGCTCGGGGCCTTTCTGATCCGCCTTGCGCCAGGAGGGGATGAAGCCCCAGCGTGCCATGAGCGATTCATGACCAGTGTCGCTTGCGCAGATGACCAGCGTGTCCTGGGTGGGGGCGATGTTGTAGCGTGGGTGATAGTCAGACGGGATCGAGAGGCCGAAGATCTCAGCGAGGATGTCTGCCGGGGTGTTGAGTGCTATGCGGCCACACATTGGGCAAGTCTAGACTCAGGCGTGCAGGTCCGGCATGGTCAGGTCGGGCACGCTGGAGAAGGGGATCCGCATGGGCGCTGCAGCCATGTCAGCACTGGCGGGCCTGATGGCCGCGTAGCCAAAGCGGGTGTTGATGGTGTCAATGGCAAGATCGAGTCGTTCCTCAGCCTGTTCATCAGCAAAGAGTGGGTCCGGGGCATAGTTCATGGGTGTCAGGTGCTGAAGCGTGGTCGCAACGACGAGGTACCTTGCACGCGGTGCGGTAGACCACTGCTCAGCCATGGCAGCCAGAAAGACGCGCGTCGAGTTCGTCGGGGGCAGGATCGTTCGTCTGGACCATTGCCCCTGAGGCAGCAGCCTTGCAGCACAGACCAGCTCACCTGCACGATACCCTTCACGCCGCATACGCTGGGCAGCCTTGGCCAGCAAACGCACGAGCACGCGTCTGGCTTGTTCACGGTTGCGTTTGTCAGGTGGCAGTACATGCTGATGACCAAGCGTGCGTCGCGCGGTTTTTTTGTCCGGCAGATCAATGCCACGAATGAGCATCCACCAGCGGCGGCCATCAACCGAGCCAAAGACACTGGCCATCTCCGATTCATCAAGTCCGTACATCCCCTTGGTGGTTGTGATGCCATGGCGCGCAAACCGGGTCATCATGCCTCGGCTGATCCCCGGCCAGTCATCAAGAGCCAGATCAAACATGCATGCGGGCAACATCGCAGACTGAACGATGCTCAGGCCATTGGGCTTGTGACTGTCCGCAGCGACCTTGGCCAGCAGGCGATTGGGGGCAATGCCGATCGAGCAGGAGAGTGCATTGCTGAAGCGACTGCGCATCAGGCGTTTGATCTTGAGCCCCAGGTTGTTGGCATAAGCGGGATCACGCTCAGAGCCGAGCAATCGACAGGCGAACTCGTCAATGGAATAGGCATGATCAACAGGCAGGGCCAGATCAATGGTGCTGATGATGTCATGATGAAGCTGAACATATTGCGCGGGTCGTGCATGCACAAAGCGAAGGCTGGGACAGAGCCTGCGCGCTTCATGAACAGAGGTACCGGTCCTGACACCACTGGGCCGGGCTTCGTAGGAAACCGCAATACAGCAGGAGTTCTCCGCTGGCCTGCGCCCCGAGCGATGAAAGACAGGAACAACCGCAACAGGCCTGCCCCGCAAAGGCGGATTGAGATGCTGCTCGGCGGAGGCGAAGTAGGCATCCATATCAAGCCAGAGCGTTGTCAGATGCAATGGATCAGCGGCTTTCATGTGCCGATCATATACCAAACAAACAGGTGGGCAAAGGGGTGGGCGGGGAGTTTTATGTGGCAAAGGTGGAAGGTGTGGGGCCGAGTCTCCCCCAAGAAGGTCAAGGCGTTGCTTGAGTCGTTGAGGTAGGGGGGAGAGTCACTCACGAAGCATTCTATTTGATCTGAAAAAACACCTGGGTGTTGCTTTCAACCCGGGTGGTCGATGTATCACTAGGGTGCTGTGATGTAGTCCAGCATGATGTTCAGATCCACAACATTTGCAGCGGCATCTTCATTGAAATCCACCGGCTGAGCCAGCCAGCAGGCAACATCCAGTGAGTCGACACATTGATCGCCATTGAGGTTCAGCATGAGGAAACCACCGACTGAGAATCTGTAATATTTTTCATCTGGCCCGAATGATGGCGTGCACACATCTGCTGGCTCAAGACTTACAACACACATGCCATCTTCTCTATTGCAAAACCGTACAGTCGGGTTACCGACGACATTGGCACACTTTAGGCCATCACCAATCACACTGAATCGGTATGAGTGGTTTGAGTGAAAACCAGCCTGGAGTGGTTTTCGAACAATAGTTATAAAACGCACCAAAGTTGTAGGAGAACTCTCGGAAAATGTGTCAAACCGACTGGTTACATCAGCCCATTGGCCACCCACTGTCAGCTTTTCTTCAATCTTGATAGAAGGTGTGCCTGACAAATCGTAGACAGGTCCATAGAATTCGATTTGGACCGGAATGGGAATTGGAAAAACTGTTGAATCGTGGACAGGGATGCTGTCCTTTTGATGAAAATTAAACGGAGCTTGCCCAATTGCACCGCCACCAAGATCGCTCATTGAAACTTCATAGGCTGGAGCTAAATGAGGTTGAATCGCAGTTAGATCGAATCTCCAGGGCTCCAGTTCTCTTACCTGCCCTGTAGCGTCTTTATAAAATACCGTTCCATTCCATACTCCACAAACTGTGGAATCTGCATTGATAATAATCTGCCCTGTGAGGCCTTGTTTTTCGATTATTTCTATCCACGAAGTTGATATGAGCGTTCCATCAATTAGGATCAGGCCTTGCATGAACCCGTCAATTTGTATGAAACCACCTGCATTAGTTCCCTGCAAGTTATCATGAATAATGATCTTGCCGGTTGATGCGATATTGCCAGTAACGATTATTTGCGTGTCCTGTTCTTTATTGACTTCATACGACCCGCTTAAATCCCCTCGTATCTGGAATCCAAGTATCGGATCATTGTTAGGATCTCCATTTGGGTTAATTGGTGGTCCGTCCGCATTGAATTCTCCATTAAAAGGGCTGACAGGGTTTGTTGGGTTGCTTTCACCCGTCCGAAACTCTGCGTAAGTTCCAACGATATCAAATGTCACATTGTCGTGAACCGTTCCGTCAATCAAGATCCGCCCCGAATTGCCGCCGATGTCAATTCTGATGGGCGCGCCGCTGGCCGTGCCCACATCGCCTTTTTTTCCAAGGGTATTCTTTTTGACAATAAGCTCATTGAGATCACCTGCAACATTGATGTTGCCAGCCATGGTGCCGTGGATTTCGATTTTTTTTACATCGCCTGTTGTTGATTTGATAAAACCATCTTGAGAAATCCCCGCGGCAAAAATAACGAATTGGTTCGCTATGTGTGGTCCACTCGCCTGTATGAGGGCCTTGATGTTGTCTTCAACATCAAGGCGGGCAATCTTGTTAACGATAAAATCTCCCAGAATTTCGCCACCGGTCTTTCCATAGAGATGTGAATCGGCAAGACCGATGGCATCCAGACCAAACCAGTTATTACCCACTGCAATAGAAGGGGGCAATGCATCAAATGTGATTCCAGATCCAAGAATGATTCTCACTTCTGTATCACCAGTTGTAGGGCCGCCTGTAAAAGTTAATGCCCCGACATCGTCAAAGTTGGAAGCCACTTCAATGTTGACTCTTTTGGCCGCAACAGGCAGATTGATGCTTGCGGCCTGTCCAGCATCAATCCGAATGGTAACAAGATGTGTGGCAGTGCCAAGAAACCCGTCATAAATTTTGACAGCGACTTCGTTAACAGCATAGGAATTTGCTGCAAAAAAGAGTGTGAAAACAAATAAACCTATTTTTATTAATTGCTTTTTCATCGTTTTCTCCGTAAACATAGGCCACCCAATACAATTGCCAAAGCTACTCCACTAGGTGAAGGTACTAATGATACAATGCGCAAGCCACTGCTAAAAGTTCCAATATCTGGTCCCGCACCCCCCATAGAAACACCAAGTTCATCGATACTCGTAGCAGACCCTGCTGTGGATCCAATATAAATCCGCTCAGCCAGCGAACCAGGAGCCCAGTCTTCGAGCAATTCTTCCGTCCCGCCGCTGACATCAAACAGCCCCCAGGGTGTTTGTGAATCCGGGTAGGCTCCCAGCGGGATATTCCACTCTGTAAATGCAGGCAGGTTGTAATCATCGGGATCAAAAGCACTGGTTTCGCCATCGCCGCCCCAGGCAGCAGGGGGTGCGCCGTGATATTGCACATCGCTGCCATTGGGTTGCAGCCACCAACCGCCTTGACCCGGCCCATTCCTGTCTGGATCGTAATATCCTGCCTTGATCCATTCATCAACATTAGGAATCCAGAATCTGGCACCGGGCAGGTGGGTGGGGTCATCGCCAAAGGGTGGACCAGTTGTCCAGGTCGTCGTGTCATAAGCACCGGTGATGAGTGTTGAAAGATCGCTGCCTTTGTTGTTGTGCAGCCAGTTGGAGTAGCGAGCTGCATCGCGCCATGTGATGGCTGTCACTGGCAGCCAAGCAGCATCTGTAATACTGCTCAGCCGATAGCGCCGACCGGGACCGGTGTAGGTGGAATCAACCCGTGCTCCCCAGAACAGTGGCCTCCCGAAGTTCGCCAGAGCATCACTTTGCGTCGTGAATGTATTGACAAACTCCATCCACTGCTCGGTGCGAATCTCAAAGCGGCTGATGTTGTACTGGTAGTCAACCCGCCCGCGACCCCACGCACTAATGCCATTTCCAAAGAGCTTGGGCACCGGGTCATTGCCCACAGCACCAACAGTGGACCAGTAAAACCCGTTCCCGTCCGGCTCACCCAATCCCCCGGGTTGCGCCATAACTGATGAAGCTGCACAAGCAACCATGCTGACTAGGGCGAAATATCTCAAAGCGTCTCTGTTTCTCAACGGCATACAAGCCTCCCAGCCAGAAGATTGATTGAGCGGGCAAACAGCCACACCGGAATGTATCAGATCGGCACAATGATGTCTGCAAAGACAAACAAATAGATAAGTGGCAGGGACGGCAATGCGTTGTGTGCCACGCACAGCGAGTCTTCGAGTCGTGCGTGCTTCACCACCGTACCATTTTCATGGACTGCATAACCATCAAGTAGCTGTGCAAACTTGGCACCCGGCATGGCCGACTCAAAGACTCGCTGGCTATGGAGAATTTCTCATGAAGCTCTGATTGTGAAGGTGCCACTACTCGATGCGCAGCAGCGCAGGAGTGTCTTCGCTCATTCGTCTGTAGAAACACGACCGCGCCGAAGACGGCGAGTCGTGGCACCCTTGCGGTTTTTCGTTTATACAGTGCAGACCTGCAACAGCGTGCTACAACTCGGTGCGGACATCCCAGATTTCCGGGAAGAAGACCAGGTCGACGACTTGTTTGAGGAAGGGCACGCCGCTGGAGCCCCCGGTGCCGATCTTGCAGCCGATGATGCGCTGTACCGTTTTGAGATGACGAAAACGCCAGAGTGAAAAATGCTCATCAATATCGACGAGCTTCTCAGCCATCTCATAGGCATCCCAGTGGGTGCTGGGGTCGGTATAGATCTTCTTGAAAACTGCAACGATCTCAGGATGTGGCTCGTGAGGCTTGGTAAAGTCGCGTCCGAGCACTTCGCCAGGTATCGCAAAGCCTTTCCTGTTGAGATAGGCGAGGAACTCGTCGTAGATGCTGGGAGCACAGAGCGCCTTTTCGAGCTGTTCATACGCATACAGATCATGCTTGTGCACCGCCATCATGGCCCGGTTCTTGTTGCCAAGCGTATATTCAAGAATGCGATATTGCCAGGACTGAAAACCGCTGGCATGACCCAGCACATCGCGAAACTGAAGATACTCACTGGGCGTCAGCGTAGCCAGCACGCTCCACTGGTTGAGCAGCTGGGTTTGCACATGCTTGACGCGGGAGAGGATTTTAAAGCAAGGCTCAAGCGCATCGTTTTTGATGTGCATGCGAGCTGCGGAAAGCTCATGGATCAACAGCTTCATCCAGAGCTCTGAAGTCTGGTGCTGAACAATGAAGAGCATCTCATCATGATGCGCCGGCTTGGACAGTGGCTGCTGAGCATTGAGCAGATTGTTGAGTTTGAGATAGTCTGAATATGTCAGACGATCAGCAAGATCGATATGAATGCTCGATTCAAGAGCTCTTGAACTCATCCGGATCTCCCAGCGTGCGTTGGTACATCTGCCAACGAAATTCTATTCAGAGGCCAAAAGATGATTGAATACAAACTTGTCCTCTATATACAGGATACACTATCCAGCACAGAATATGCGCTGAGATCCCATGAAAGTTATAAAATTTATGAACAGGGAGTGTGGAAGAACTGATCAGGTTCGACAGGACTGGCCCGCCTGACGGGCTCGGACCACTACATCCGGTACATGATTGTCCTTGCCAGCCAAAATCTGGTCCGCCACCTCGCGGCGGTGCACATCAACTTCACGAGGAAAATCAAACGCCACACGGATCCGATCTCCCTTGATCGAAGCAATCCGTACAATACCGATAGGGTTCTTGGGGTCGCCAATGACAACCTCCTCACCCTCACGCCTTGTGATAACCAACATCCTTGGACCTCCCGTCCCGTTGGTGAAACGACCAGCCTGCCAACCACCAAGAGCAACTATACCATACCCGGAAGCTCCACAAAAGCCCAAATCGCAACTTTTCACATATCCCCAAAAGCAGGTCGCCCAAGGCTTCAATACCAGACAGTGTATTTCATAAGATGTAATCAGATGACAATTATAACGCTCAACACTTTGATATGAAAGAGCTTGTAGAATAACAGGCGATGGCATAGACGGCTGGGTGGCACCTGTTTTGATGTGTATTGGTCGTGAATTGAGAAGATTCAGGCAGACACAGTCATCTGGGCATGCCCACCATTTTCAATGCGAAACGGGTCTTTATACACTGCGGATCGCTCTAGGCACCAACTTCGATGGATGCGATTGTCGTGTCATCTGAAAAGCTGCTGCTCCCTGTGAACTGTTCAAGAGCTGTGAAAGCCTGAGCTACATCATCCTGGATCGAATCAGAGCGAGCAATCACATCGCACAGGCGAGTGTTTCCAAACTGTTCATTTTCAGCGTTGGGTTGTTCGATGATGCCATCGCTGTAGAGGACAAGTCGATCACCGGGATTGAGTTTGATCTGTTCAGCTGAGTACTGGTAATCAGGCTGAACGCCGATGATCAAACCGCCAGGCAAGATGGGTCGGTTGGGGCGTGCATCCGTATTGCAGATCAGCCAGTGACCATGACCCGCATCAACAAACCTGAGCGTGTTATCAGTTGCGTCAAACACACCAGCCCAGAGCGTGGCAAACATGCGTTCAGCAGAATGTTGAGCCAGATAGGCATTGACCTTGGTGACAGCAATCGCCGGATCGCCGCAACTGGATAAAACTGCACGCAGATTGGATAGCACAGCGGTCATCAAAACCGCAGCCCCAATGCCATGACCTGTGATATCCCCAAAGCAGATTCCGGTTCTGTGCTCGTCAATCTCAAAGATGTCAAAGAGATCACCGCCGACAACAGAGCCAGGGCATGTCCGCGAAGCATATTCAAGTTGGCCAACTCTGCCCAAAGGTGCGGGGAGCAGGAATGATTGAGCTTCCTGAGCGACTTTCAGATCGGCATCAAGTCGCTCTTGTCTCTTTGTAAGTTCGATGCGTTTCAGATTGGAAAAAGCCAGGCTGGCGACTTGCGACACAGCATGACAGAAGCTCGCAGCGTCAGGTTGTGGTGATACTTCACCATTGCGAGAGTCTAGATAGATCGCTCCCACAACGGTCGCATCAATAACCAATGGTGCGCACAGTGCTGACGAGATACCCAGCCCCGCGATGCTCTGCCCAAAGGAGTGCTCAGCATTCATCGCCAGCCTTGCAACGCAGCCCGTAGTTGAAGCCTCCAGCAACGATTGACTGAACACAAATCCAACAGCAGTATCATGCTGATCATCATGGAACGCAACGATCTCGACCTGATCTGGTGAACTGCTCCAACGCAGCATGGCTGCGCGCGGAAACCCCGTTCCTGACATGATCAGTTTGATGACAGCGAGTCCAAGGTCAACTTCAGTCCCAGCCTGATATAATGCATCACAACCTTTGGTCATGAGGACCAGGCGTTTATTTGCCAGCAAATCCAATTCTTGATCTGAAAAAGCTTCGACAAACGACCCCGGGGCAATCGTGGCATCTGTTTCAGCAATTGTGCGGGGTGAATCCAGAGCAGAATCCACACGAAATGTAAACGGCCCTATGCGAAGCAGATCGCCATGCCCCGTCAAAATGGGTTTGTGTGGCACAAGTTTGATGCCGTTGAGAAATGTGCCATGCCTGCTTCCCAGATCCGTCACCATCCACTGGCCGTGGCTGTTAATCAGTGTCAGGTGCCTTCGTGAGACACTCGCATCAGGCAGGCAGACATCACACTCCGTCGCTCGGCCCAGCACTGTCCGCTTGTCAAGCTCAGGCGTGACAGGCTCAATCGCAGGCCCCACGATGGGAGCCAGTTTGATTCCTGAAGAACATACATCATCTGACATGCTGATAAGTTCCTCCTGCACACAATCGCAGCGTACGATTCAGCAAAGGCATACATCTGCTAGTATGGTATGCTCTACATCCACAGGCGTAAAAACACTGTCAGTTTCACAAAAACAGGAAGAGTAACATGAAACGCACGCTGCAACTCTCAGCCCTCCTGATCCTCAGCTCTCTCATGGGTTGCTCCAGTTCACCCACAGCCTACTCCAGCAAGGCAACGCTCTCCCCCGGGAAAGATGCTGGACAGTATGGCGTCGCTTTCGAGATTCAGGACATTACGAATCCTGAGAACCCGAGCATGATTAGTTCACCAAGGCTGATCGTGCTCAAGGGACAGCAAGGAACGATCTCCATCGAAGATGAAAAGAGAGTGATTGTTTGCACAGTTCTTGTTGCCGATGCCTCAGGCACGCCTCAAGCATTGACGACGGTCAACATCACACAAAACGGGCAAACAGTCTGGTCAGCTGAACAAACCGTAGCTTTGGCCGAATAGCTTGATGCAAGTTTGACAACTTACTTGACGGATAACAATCAGGACGGGTTACTGCGTCGGCCTCTGCCGCCTGCTCTGGCACGCTTTCTGCTGGCGCGTGAGTCAGGCGTCCGAGCGGTTCGCTTTGGCCCGCCAGCCGATGCCTCTGAATGCGAGCCTGTACGAGCGCGGCCTGACGATGGGCTGCGTTTGGTTTTAGCCGATGCATTACGCTTGGGTTTGGCAGCACCTTCTTGACGGGGGCTGTCGCTGCGCTTGGCTGCTGCATTGCGTTTGGGTTTGGCCGCACCTTCTTGGTGTGGGTCGTCACTGTGATTGGCTGCTGCATTGCGTTTGGGTCTGGTCGCATTGTCTTGGCGCGGGCTGTCACCGCGACGCCTGCGTCGGCGTGTCGTGGATGCATCAGCATCCCGGTTCCGTGTGCGTTTCCGTCTTGGTTTGGCGTCTTCGTTTTCGCCAGTGCTTTGCTTGTCGGTGTGCGTGTGGGGAGTGAAGTGAGGGCGTGGTTCGCGGGGGGGGCGGGGCGGGGGGGTCACTTCGATGCTGTCCGGAACTGTTACTGTATCAATCCCTGTGCCTGTGATGCGTTCGATTGCTCGCAGGAACCCCCGCTCGCTGCGGTCACAGAAAGAGATCGCCAAACCCGTCGCACCAGCGCGACCCGTGCGACCAATCCGGTGTACATAGGCTTCGGGTTCATTGGGCAAATCAAAATTGAAGACATGCGTGATGCCATCCACATCAAGCCCGCGTGCCGCGACATCCGTGGCGACAAGCACTCGTGACTGGCCTGATCGGAAAGACTCAAGCGCCCTTTGACGCGCGTTTTGAGCTTTGTTGCCGTGGATCGCGGTTGCCTTAACACCCGAGTGGTTCAGCTTGCGTGTTAGCTTGTCAGCACCATGCTTTGTACGCGTGAAAATAAGGGCTCGCTTAACGCCCCTTTCTGCCAGCAGATGTTCAATCAGTGCAGGCTTGGCTTGACGCGACACCATATACACAGACTGCTCGATGAGCGGTGCTGCCGATGCCACGGGCGTGACAGCGATCTTCACCGGGTCCTGCAAAAGCGAATCCGCCAGATGCATGATGTTCTTGGGCATGGTCGCTGAAAAGAGCAGCGTCTGACGCTCTGCAGGCAAGGCCGCCGCAATCTGACGGATCGGCTGGATGAACCCCATGTCCAGCATTCGGTCTGCCTCGTCCAGAACAAAAATCTCGATGAAACGCAGATCGACATGACCCTGTTCCATCAGGTCCATCAATCGGCCGGGCGTGGCGACAAGAATGTCGACGCCTCGTTTAAGGCTCTTGACCTGGTGAAACTGTTTGACCCCGCCATAAACAACCGTTTGGCGCAGACCAGTGTGTCGGCCATAGGTACGAAAACTATCGTCGATTTGAGAAGCCAGCTCGCGTGTGGGTGAAAGCACAAGAACGCGAGGCTTGGTGGCGCCACGGCGCTTCTTGTCTGCCTTTGCAGTATGAAGGCGATTGAGAATCGGCAATGCAAACGCTGCAGTCTTGCCAGTACCTGTTTGAGCACAGCCAAGCAGGTCGCGCCCCTCCAAAACTGGGGGGATGGACTGTGCCTGGATAGGTGTGGGCGTGTCATAACCCTCGCCAGCAATCGCGTCGAGGATGGGTTTACAAAGGTCAAGGGATGAAAAGTGAATCAACAGAGTGATCTCCTGAGACCGCGCGGCAATCACCGCGTGGTAAGTCGTTTGGGCAACCTCGCCCAATCTGGTTGGAACAAGTGTGGCCTGCCTGGTGAGCATCCTGCAGAAAACGCCACAGGTGCTGCCAGCAGATTCTCAGATCGCTCCGCTACATATAACTCGTGCGGACGATATAACTGAGGCCACCGGCAATGAGGCATACAGTAGGCACGCCATGCAGGGCGCGTGTGATTTCATCGTAAAGTATTGATATTCCTCAAAATGAGGCTGTAGCTGCTGTTGATGGATCACCCCCCTATCCCCTTTTCTAGCTCCCAGAGCAACCTGAGGGCCGCAGTTAAAGAAAATCCTGGTCACTGACAAAGCAGCCGTGGCCTGGATGAATCAGGTGTTCACAGCGTTGATATCTCTCAACACCGCACGCACCGGACTGGCATCAAACCCGACCAGTGGCAAAGGCAGCGCGATCAACTCATACACGCCCGGCTCAATCGTGTGCAGATCCAGACACTCAAGAATCGCCATGTCATGCCTTGCGATAGCATGATGAGCAGGCAAACTCGTGCTGTCAGCAGTATCAACACTCGGCGTGTCAATCCCAACCGTAATCACACCAAATTGTGCAAGATGATCGATCAACTCTGGTGAAAGAGCGCAAAAGTCAGTATTAAAAATGGTCGGATCGGGCCAAGTGCCCGTTGCAAAGAGCACACGCTGTTCAGTGATCGGTCCCGGCAGATCCTCAACGCTGATCCGTGAACCTCGCTTGATCTGAACCCTGATCACCTGGCTTCGTCCGATATAGTGTTCCAGAGGCTGCTCGTCGATGGATCTGCCGTCTGCAACATAATGGTTCGGCCCATCAGCATGGGCGCCAAGATGCACCGTGCTTTTCAGCGATGAAAGTGTGATCGCATCACCCCGATCCAGACTCAAGAGCACCTTTCGTTCCAGAGGCGTATCACCCGGAAACACCGCTGTCTCACTGGTCAGTTTCGGGGAAATGTCATACATCACCGTGCAGGTTCCTCGCCCGCATGGTCTGCTGAATCAAGTTCCAATCCCTTGCTCAACTCAGGATCAGTGACCAGATCTTCCACGAAATGAGCCAACTCCTGCTCGCTCATCTTCAGGCATTGGTCACGCCCGATCCGGTCTGCAATGCGTTCAGCGAGTGTGATCACCCGCTCGCCTTTGATCAGAGCCTGGGCATAAGGCATGTTGGAAAAACTGATCAAGTTGTACAAGGGAACAAATCTCTTTTCATCAAACCGATGCATCGTCTGCTCAACGCGCTTGCGTGCCTGAAAGTTCGGATCTGAAACACGATCACGCATCTCACGAAAGTTGGCAACTGCCAGATTTGCAATGGCATCAGCGTTATCTTTACGCTCAAGGGTATAAACAGAAAAAGACTTGTCCCAGTCGTGATTATGTGTTTCAAGCTGTTCCATGAGAACACGGCAATCCTCAAAACCACAGTTGATCCCCTGCCCATAGAAAGGCACCACCCCGTGGGCTGCATCACCAACGAGAACCACTTTCCCCCCTACATGCCAGGGTTTGCAGCGGATCGTTGCCAGTGACCCGACAGGGTTCGTCTCATAGTCGCGTGCCAGTGTTGGAAACAGCTCAACCACATCTGGAAAATGTTCCTGAAAATGCGCCAGCACGCGCTCTTCTGAATCAATCTCAGCAAATGAGTTCGCACCCTCAAACGGCCAGAACAGCGTGCAGGTAAACGATCCATCACAGTTAGGCAGCGCAATCATCATAAATCCGCCCCGAGGCCAAATATGCAGAGCTTCAGGTTCGATCGCGAACCTCCCCCAGCCTTGCTCTCCCTTGATGGGCTCTATGGTCAACTCCTTGTACCCATGCTCCAGATATGTCTGGCTGTCATCAAACCGGTCCAGATGCCGCATTCTGTTTCGCACCGCGCTGAACGCCCCATCAGCACCAATCAAAATATCGCATTCAACAGATCGACTCTGACCACTTCGCTCATCGCGCACGATGGCTGCTGGCGCATCAAGATCCGCATCGATACATCGCTGTTCAAACAGCACCTGCGCCCCAGCCTGGCATGCCGCATTGATCAGCGTGATATTCAGATCCCCTCGCGAAACCGAGTTGATCGCATCTTCCGGGTTCATGCTGTAAGGCTGAAAATTGAGTGTGCCATCAATTGCATGTATCAGCCGCCCCGGCATACGCATGGCATTTTCCAGAACTTGTTCAGCAAGCCCCGCCCGCGTTAGTGCTGTGATCGCCCGGCAAGAAATCGCCAGATTGATTGACCGCCCACCAACATACCCCGCCTGGCGAGGATCAGGCCTCTGCTCTAAAAGTTGAACCTGATACCCCACAGTCGCAAGCTCACAGGCAAGCAGCGCCCCACTCAGACCAGCTCCCACGATCAGCACACGAGTGTCACCTGGATCTTTGTTTGCCATCGATCGTCCCTCAGCCATCAGGCTTCAAGTACCTCTGCAAGCGCATCAACGAAGCGCCAGACATCCTCAAACGAGTTGTATAAGGGAGCAGGCGCTGCTCGAATAATGTTGGGCTCACGAAAATCTATCGTCACCGAGCGTGCCAGAAGCGCATTGTGTATCTGCAAGCTGCCGCCCTCGATGAAAAGCGAGAGCTGTGCTCCGCGAGCATTGACATCCTCAGGCGTGATGATCCTCGCCCTGCTGAGCCTTGGCTTGCTTAGCAGAAACGCGGCATAACCAGTCAGTTGAATCGACCGCTCGCGCAACGCAGCCATCCCCACACGGTCATGGATTGCCAACGCTTCAATCACCGGTGTCATCGAAAGAATCGGCGGGTTGGATAGCTGCCATGCATCTGCACTGCACACAGGCACAAACTCTTTGTCCATCTTGAACCGTGCAACCGGGTCCGTTCCCCACCAGCCCGCAAAGCGAGGCAGGCCCGCATCCTTCAAATGCTTCTCGTGTATGAATGCCCCGGCAATCGCCCCCGGCCCACTATTAAGATACTTGTACGAACACCACGCTGCAAAATCTACACCCCAGTCGTGCAACTGCATCGGCACATTCCCAGCAGCATGCGCCAGATCCCAACCCACCACACACCCCTGCTCATGCCCCGTCTGCGTGATGGCGGGCATGTCAAACCACTGCCCGGTCAGATAGTTCACCCCACCCAGCATCACAAGGGCCGTCCGTGAACCTTCTCGCTGAATCGTCTGGATAATGTCCCCCGTGCACAGCGTCTGCTCTCCATCTCTAGGCTTGAGTCGAATCAGATGCTGTTCTGGATCAAACCCGTGATACCGGATCTGGCTCGCTGTTGCATACGAATCCGATGGAAATGCAGAATCTTCAATGATAATGCAAGGCCGCTCAGCAGTGGGGCGGTAAAACGATGTCATCAATAGATGCAGATTTACTGTCAGGCTGTTCATCGCAACCACTTCATCACACGACGCGCCAACAATCTTCGCCAGTGGCTCTCGCAACTGCTCGTGATATCGATACCACGGATTGCGCCCAGCAGTATGCGCTCGCACGCCCAGCCTCGCCCAGTCCTCAAGTTCTCGTGTGATTGCCCCAGCAACACTCTTAGGCTCAAGCCCCAGCGAGTTGCCACAAAGATACACCATCGAGTGTTCGCAATCACTCTGCTGATGCTGGGGAATATGAAACTCATTGCGTACCGCAGTCAACGGGTCAATCTGATCCTGCTGCACAGCCCATGCCCGCTCGGTCGTCCATGCAAGATATGCTGCACAAGTGTCAGGC
Source organism: Phycisphaerales bacterium (assembly GCA_029260555.1). GTDB lineage: Bacteria > Planctomycetota > Phycisphaerae > Phycisphaerales > UBA1924 > JAJDCZ01. The sequence goes on along the minus strand of JAJDCZ010000012.1, from coordinate 44,210 downwards.
ACCGCTCTCTCCTTACGAATCTGCTGCATCATCTGCACTGCCCGCCCGCTTGCTCGCATAAGGTGATTGTGCAATGTCACCCATACCCAGGAGTTCAGGATCAATATCCAGAAACTCAAGCGCATTCTGTGCCAGTAACCTCTGTTTGGTTTGACAGGTCAGATCATACATGGAATCAATTAACGCTCCTGGTCTTTGCTCACCCAGAGGAAAGGGATAATCCGACCCCAGACAAATCCGCCTTTCATCCATCATGGAAATCAAAAACCGCAGCGCATTACGCGAATGTGTCAGCGAATCGACATAAAAGCGTGCAGGTTTGTCATGGTCCGCAAAGTATGACCACGGGTTGTGCGCACAATCCGTCGCGACCAGATCGGGTCTGCAGTTGTACCCATGTTCGATGCGACCGATGGTATATGGAAACGAACCGCCGCCATGTGCAAAGCACACACGCAGATCGGGCAGGCGATCAAACACGCCGCCGAAGATCATGGAGCACACCGCCCGGGCCGTCTCTGCAGGCATGCCCACCAGCCAGGGCAGCCAGTATTTTTCCATGCCAGACTGTCCCATCATGTCCCACGGATGCACAAAAACCGCAGCACCCAGTCTCTGGCACGCTTCAAAAACAGGAAAGAGCATGGGATCTGACAGATTCCACTCTGCCCCCTGAGGCTGCTCGACATGACTCCCGATCTGCACACCTTTAAGACCAAGCTCAGTGACACACCGCTCCAACTCTTTACACGCAAGATCCGGGTCCTGCATGGGAATTGTGCCCAGCCCGACAAACCGTGTCGGATGGGCTCGGCACAACTCTGCGATATGGTCATTGAGATGCCGCGCCAGGTCATGCGTGTGCTCAGGCTTGGCCCAATAGCTGAACATGATCGGCACCGTCGAAAGCACCTGCACCGCCACTCCCGTCTCGTCCATTTCAACCAGACGATGTGCATGGTCAATGCAGTTGGGCTTGACAGTACGAAAATGCTCGCCTTCGACAAAAAGCTTTGCGCCACAGCAGACACCCGCAGCATCATGCATGTGCTCAATACTCACAAACCGACCATACCCATAGCGTTCTGCAAGGTTGGGCCAGTTGTTGGGCAGGATATGAGTGTGAACATCGATCTTGTACACGCGAGTTTCTCCAGGTCGATGTCGCTCTTCCAAAAAGCCTGCAATCCTACGACGAAGCCAGCAGCGTCGTGGCATCCGCCTTTGTAATCACCGTTCCGCAACTCTTGCAGGTTTTCTTTGAATCATCACCATCCCAGAACGCGGTCATGATCTCGCCCAGATCTTTGTCGATCCGTTTAAGTCGCCAGCAGACTTCGTGGACCAGTTTGTCACAGTTCGAGCAATACCACTGAATGCGGTCATCATCGCCCTTTGGCCTTGGAAACTCAACAATCAGACCAATCGTGTTGGCAGGCCTTCGTGGCTGATGAGGCATATCCCGAGGGAGCAAAAACATCTGCCCCTCCTTGATCGGCACATCTCGAGGATTGGTGCCATCAGGATCACGAACCCCGACCACAATGTCACCCTGAAGCTGAAAATATAGCTCTTCGGTGGTATTTACATGGTAATCATTCCGCGCATTAGGGCCGCCGGATACAAAGACAATCACATCCTTGGCATCATTGTAAAACTGCCGATTGGCAACCGGAGGCTTCAGGTGCTCACGGTTCTCCTCAATCCACTGCATCAGGTCAAACGGGGCGCTGTATTCCATCGCATAGCTCCTCATCAATCACCCAAAGCCCCAATCTGATCCAGCAGACCAGAGCCTCAGCGTGAACACCTCCAGTATATCAACCATCGGCCCATGCGCCAGCTCTGACCCGAGGCCTCCCCCTCATGACCCCCTCAGCCTTGCTCCGGCTTCAAGCTCATCAGCCCCCCGAATGGACGAGCAAGCCGGGTGAGTGCTGTATATCTGGGGTCATCATTGCCCACACTGGATACCACACGCATCAGCGAGCACATCGCAATTCTCTGTGAAGGCACGCTATGGGTTTCCAGTGATGCACACACAAACAGCCCCGGCACGATCATGCAATCAATCTCCAACTCCTGTGCAGCATTCTGCAAATAACCATCAAATACCTGCTGCATCTGCCCAATTGCCACCGCATCATTCAGAACACGGATCAATCCACCTGATTCTGGAATCACCGCAGTCAACTCAAGTGCAGGCATGCACACACAAACAGATGCCCGGGCATCTTGGAGCACACACTTGAGACTTTCACCCAGCCCCTGATCAGCACTGATGCGTACCGGAAATACCGTTAGCTGCCAGCCGTCACTGTCGATGACGAACTTCATCCCCTCACCCACGGGTTTCGGCCGCAGGCCCGCCATCCTCATCATTGAAACCAGATGCAGCGCAAACAGCTCGCCATCATCGGGTTTACGCTCAGTACCATCCTCACAACTCAGCCTCTCGCACAATCGATCATGCCACGCAGGTAACTTCGCAAGTTGTTTGGCGATGGTCTCATACTGGGCAATCTGCTGCATCGCAACCCGAATCGGCTCGTCCATCGTCACACGATGCTCGTCGGCAGCCTGCAACACCGATTCAAGAACCGCTTTTTCACGATTCAGACATGACCCCAGAGATGGATCAACCCTCGCAAAGCTCTGGGCTGTCATCACCGCTGTGCTAAGGACAAACTCGATCTGAGTCGTATCAAAGCCCGGGCGCGTCATATCCGCTCGTTGTGCCTTGGCCTGCTCAGCTTGCTGCTGTTTTAATGTTGAACCAGTTTCTGACATCTCAACAGTCTACGCACCAGATTCAAAGCACAGCATCAAACGACTGCCTTGACATCACCGTCCGCCCACAAAGCGTTCGACCATAAGGCAACAACGCCATGTGCACAAAGGTCTCAGGCAGATCATCCCTGGCAAGTTCCCGAAACCCGAGCTTTGCAAAAAAACCCGGTGTTTTGGTCACCAGAATCAACTGATCGATCTCAAACTGCTCAGCTTCATCAATCAGATACGAAACGATCCGCCGCCCAACCCCAAGACCTTGAGCAGCATCATCGACTGCAATCGAGCGAATCTCAGCCAAACTCGGTGAATACGCAATCAACGCTCCACATCCAATCACACGATTCTCGCGCTCAGCCACCACATACTCGCCAATACTCGATAGAACCTGTGCCTCTTGACGCTCAAGCGTCAAACCATGACCTGCCCACGCATTGATCAGTTCCGCCATTCGACAGGCATCGGCCTCTGCTGCGCTATGCACGATCACTTCAGGCTTTTGTCTTTTGTTTCGGCGCACAAAAACACTCGCCTGCGATGCAATTATCACAGGCTGCTCAACACCAGTATCTGCAACAGACTGGCATTTCATTAATTGTGGCAATCCTGCTCTACGAGCTTGCGAGCCTCTTCAAGAGCTGCCTGTACACGACCTGGTGCTGTGCCTCCATACACATCGCGTCGTGCCAGACAAGACTCAATCGTCAGCCAGTCCGCAACATCTGCATCCACACAGGGGCTGATGCTTCGGATCAGATCCAGGGACAGATCCTCAAGATTCACACCCAGCTCGATCGCCTTAAGCACAATTTGTCCTACCTGTGTATGGGCATCTCGAAATGCAACGCCTTTGTATACCAGATAGTCCGCAAACTCCGTCGCATTGGCATACCCGCCGCACGCACACTCACGCATCTTCTTTTTATCAATCTGCACTCGACTTAGAGCATGCCCGCCCGCCCGCAGGCAGATCGAAAGCTGATCCATCGCATCAAAGATCGGCTCCTTGTCTTCCTGCAGATCCTTGTTGTACGCCAATGGCAACCCCTTCATGGTCATCAACAGCCCCGTCAAACTCCCCACGATCCGTCCTGCCTTGCCCCGCATGAGCTCCATCGCATCAGGATTCTTTTTCTGAGGCATAATCGATGAACCACTGGTCATATCATCGTTAAATGTGAAAAAACCAAACTCCTGTGTGCTGTAAATCACACATTCCTCAGCCAGCTTTGACAAATGCACAGCACATTGCACACACGCCCAAAGACCATCAAGCACAAAGTCTCGATCAGACACCGCATCCAGGCTGTTGGCCGTTGGCCCGCTGAACCCAAGTTCCTCAGCTAAGCCAGATCGATCAATCTGGTACGCGGTACCAGCAAGGGCTGCAGCTCCCAGTGGGCAGGTGTATGCTGAATCTTGAGCCTGCGTTAATCGCTGCACATCCCGCTGAAGCATCTGAAAATACGCCAGTGCCCAGTGCGCCAACAAAATCGGTTGTGCCCGTTGCAGGTGCGTATACCCCGGCATGACAGCATCAAACTCTCGAGCCGCAAGATCAACCAGTACCCGTTGCATTGCTCTAATCTCGTTGATGCGATCATTGCATTGCTGGCGCATCCACATGCGCAGATCGGTCGCAACCTGATCATTTCGACTTCGCCCTGTGTGCAACTTCTTGCCAAGCTCGCCTTGCTTTTCAGTAAGCCGCATCTCAACCCAGCTATGCACATCTTCTGCGCCGGATTCAAGCGGAGCCTCCGTCAGCGACTCTGCTTCAACCAGAATCTCGTCCAGCGCCAGGCACACTCGCTTGCTCTCATCAGCACTGAGAACACCTGCGCCAACCAGCGCACCAGCCCATGCCTTTGACGATTCAATATCAAATCGCACCAGTCGCCAGTCAAACCTCAGCGAGTTGTTGATCTGTTCAAACAGCTCGTCAGGTCCATCCGCAAATCGGCCGCCCCACATCGCGCTCATGACACTTTGCCTTGCTCGGCCCGCATCGCACGGATTCGCTCGGGCAGCGAGAGCAGACGAATAAATCCCTCAGCATGTGTCTGGTCGTACACATCATCCCCGCCAAAGGTCGCAAACGACTCAGAATACAGACTGTTGGGAGATTGTCTCTGGATCGCTCTTGCATGACCCTTGAAAAGCTCAACCACCACCTCACCAGTCATAGGCTCAGCAAGCTTCTGCACGCTCGCCCAGATCGCTTCACGCAGAGGTGTAAACCATCGCCCATCGTACACAAGATCCGCAAATCGCAAACCAAGTTGCTCACGAAAATGCAGCGACTCGCGATCAAGCGTGATCTGCTCCAGCGCCCGATGTGCTGTGGTAATCACCGTGCCACCGGGCGTTTCATATAACCCGCGAGATTTCATCCCCACCAGCCGATTTTCAACAATGTCAAGACGCCCAACCCCATGCTCGCCTGCAATCGTATTGAGTGCAGCAACAAGCTCATGTCCCGGCATCTGTTTGCCATCAAGCGAAACGGGAAATCCTTTTTCAAACCCCAGCGTAACCAACGCCGGCTCATCGGGTGTCAACTTCAAATCAGCAGTGCGCATCCACGCATCGCTGGGAGGTGGGTTCCAAAGATCCTCAATCGCACCACCCTCATGCGATATGTGCAGCAGATTTGCATCCCGGCTATAGATCTTCGTCGCACTGGCAGCACATGAAATCCCCCGTTCATCAAGATAATCCAGGAGTTCCTGCCGAGAACGCATCTCCCAGATCCGCCAGGGTGCAATAACTGAAAGTTCTGGTGCAAGTGCTGAAACCGCAGATTCAAAACGCACCTGGTCATTTCCCTTGCCCGTACACCCGTGGGCGATTGCATCCGCGCCAAACTGCTTTGCCACCTGCACCATGGCCTTTGCGATCACAGGCCGAGCGATGGCTGTACCCAGCAGATACCCGCCTTCATACACCGCTCCGGCGCACAATGTGGGAAATACGAAATCCTCAATGAACTCCTGCTTCAGATCAGCGATGACACACTCAATCGCACCTGATGCCATAGCCTTCTCGCGAATCCCATCAAGCTCATCACTGCCTTGCCCTACATCTGCGACGAATGCGATCAGTTCACACCCATACCGCTCAGCAAGCCAAGGCATGATTGCTGATGTATCAAGCCCACCTGAATAGGCAACCACCACCCGCTTTATCTTCTCATTCGTGTTTATTGCAATGCTCATCTCATCTCCTCTTATGAAATCGCAACCGCTTTATCCGTGTTGATCGCTGCTTGATTCAACAAGGTAACCAGCAATGCATTTTGCGTATGCATTCGGTTCTCAGCCTGTTGATAAACCACCGAACGCTCGCTGTCAATCACATCATCCGTCACCTCAATGCCACGATGAGCGGGCAGGCAATGCATGAAGATCGCGCCCTTGTCAGCCTCAGCCATCAACTCTGCATCCACCTGAAAACCTGCAAACTTTTCCTTGCGAAATGATGCCTGCTCGCTCTGGCCCATTGAAACCCACGCATCGGTATACACAACCTGAGCACCCGCCACTGCATCAAGATCATGCGTCACCGTAACTTTGGCTCCCGTCTGCTTTGCAATCTGCATCGCATCATGCAACACCCCAAACTGAGGCTCAAAACCCTTGGGCGTGATTGCAACAAAATCCACACCCCCAAGCGCAGCTCCTATCAGCAGCGAATGACACACATTATTCCCATCGCCGATATACGCAACCCGAAGCCCCGCAACCTCGCCAAACCATTCACGCATCGTCGCGTAGTCCGCAATCGCCTGACATGGATGATACAAGTCGCTGAGCGCATTCACCACAGGCACCGATGCATGCTCAGCCAGGCCACAGATCGTCGCATGGCTGTGCGTTCTTGCAATGATGCAATCCACCCAGCGATCAAGATTCTGGGCATAATCCTTAATGCTCTCTCGCTCACCGATCCGCGAGTCAGCATGATCAAAGTACAGTGCATTGGCTCCGAGTTTGGCCAGCCCAACCTGCAAACTCACCCGCGTTCTCAGTGAGGGCTTTTCAAACAGCAAAATCACCTGCTTGCCCGCAAGTGCCTGGCTGTACTTTTCAGGATGCTCCTTCATCTCCAGAGCATCATCAATAAGCGTCTGAAACTGAGTCGGCCCCAGCTCATTCAGCGAAATCATGTCCTTAGGCAGCTGTGGACTTGCATGCCCAACTTTAATATCCACCATCGTCTGTGTGGTACTCATCGAACCCTCTTAGTCTTCTATTCGTTATATAGTAATTGTGAAATGCCCATCGGCACAGGCTGCAGTTGTGCAGTCAGTTCGCACTGGCTGAAACATCAGGCAGAGACTGCCTCAATGTCTCAGCCTTGCGCCTTTGGCGCGATGACGCCAGGCTGATCACCGTAGCGTTGTGCTTGTTGATATCAGCAAGCTGATTCGTAATCACAACCTCTGCGCCCGTCTGGGTTACAATCTCGATCGCAGCTCGTACCTTGGCCACCATCCCGCTATGGATCAGCCCTGAGTCGATCAGTTGCTCAGCCGTTTCAGCATCAATATCTGCAATCGTCATTCCATCATCATTCAGCACCCCGGGCGTGCGCGTCAACATCACCACCAAAGATGCACCAACCCCCCCCGCAAGATGGAGCGTCGCCTCATCTGCATTGATATTCACCAGCCCGCCCGCATCATCACATCCCACCGAACAGGCAATTGGCACGAACCCGCCTTCAAACAAATGTTCAATAAGTGAAGGATCAACCGCCTGGACCCGGCCCACACGCCCAAGCTCTTCTTGTACCTGCGCCTCAACCATCTTCCCATCACATAGCGTCAGCCCAATCGCCCGCACGCCTCTGGCGTTGAGCCCTGCAACCAGTTCCGTGTTGAGTCTGCCCGCCAGCACCTCTGCCACATGAACCATGTGCGCCACCGGCGTACTGCGAATGCCATCAACCTTAAAAGCATGAAGCCCCAGGCTCGCAAGCCGATCATCAATCTGCTCGCCGCCGCCATGTACCACCACAACCCGCCCATCACAGCGCTCAATCAATGCTGCAAGTTGATCAATCAACTCATCCCGGCCCTCCCCTTCAACCAGCAAGCTGCCAGATAATTTGACAACCACCAGCCCGTCAGGTTGTAAAAAAACATCATTATTGTCATAGCCCTGCTCAATACTCATGGCAGCGCCTCCATCACCGACCGCGCACCAACTTCTCGCGCTCCTAGCCCCGTCGTTTCAGGCAGCTTGAACATCAGGTTCATGCACTGCACAGCCTGACCTGATGCACCCTTCATCAAATTGTCAATCGTGGAGCACACAATCACATGACCATTCGTTTCACACACGCCAATACCAATATCACAAAAATTCGTGCGTGCCACACTTCGCGTACTCGGCCATTCACCAGCCTCCATCAGCCGAACGAAAGGCTCATCGCTGTACCACTTCACAAAGACCGCCCGCACATCACCCTCGCTCACGCCTGATGCAAGTTCAACATGAATCGTCTCATGAATACCGCGATCAAACGCCCCAAGGTGTGGTGTGAAGATCACACTCATGCCTGAGTGCTGTTGAATCTCAGGTGTATGCCGATGCCCGAAAACCCCATACGCTCCAAGCCCCGATTCACAAATATGAGTCCGCGAGCTGGGCGTTCGCCCCGCTCCACTCACACCACTGATCGCATCGATTATCGCTTTGGACCCCTCCCGGATCATGCCCTCCTTGACCAGAGGCGCCAGTGAAAGTACCGCAGCAGTAGGATAACACCCAGGCACCGCCACCAGTTGCGCATCGCCAATATCCTGCCGATTAATCTCGGGCAGCCCATAGACAGCCTGCTTCAACAAATCCCCATGCGCATGCTCAAAGGCGTACCACTCAGGGTAATCGTCCGCCTCTCCAAGCCGATATGCCCCGGATAAATCCACGACACGAAGTCCATTCTCAATCAGCCGAGCCGCCAGATCCATGCTCGCCTCATGAGGTGTCGCCAGAAACACCACATCTGGTTTGAGTGCCAGCACCTGACTTACTTCCAAAGGCTCAATCCTGCCTTGAACAACATCCCGAAGCGATGCATCAATGCGATGAACCGAAATCGGCTCCATACGCTTTTCAGATGCATACAGACCGATCAGCTCAACATATTCATGCCCTGCACAAAGACGAACCAGCTCACACCCCGTGTACCCCGTTGCTCCGATGACACACGCACGAATACTCACGATCCATCGCCTCCAAGTTGAGCCAGTTCTCGAAACACAAGACAGATTCTTTTTGCTGATGCAGGGTTTCGCGTGGCTAAAAATATCGTGTCATCACCAGCAAGAGTGCCTACGACATCTGCAATAGCATTGCGATCAACTTCCACCGCCAGACTCTGTGCCCGCCCAGGTCCGGTTCGGATCACAACCATGCTGTGGGCTGCTACAACAGAAATCGCCATGGCTGACATCGCCGAAGCGATCTGCGCAGTCTGCCGCTCTGGTGCAGGTTCACCCAGGCGATAGCCCAATGGCGACTTGATCGCCCCCACAGCTCGCAGATCACGCGAGAGCGTCGCTTGCGTGACACCAATCCCGACCTGCCCAAGCAACTCTTGAAGCTGACTCTGGTTCTGCACACGCTTTGCAGCGATGTGCTCGATAATCAAATCTCGTCTTCTCGCAACACGGCTCATGATGCATAAATATACACGCTGTGAATACATATGTCAACCAGCCCTTCTGAATGGGTTATATGGATTCTGCATGCACAGCAATCCACCAACAGGCATTCTCAGCCAAGCTCATCAACAGGCAAGTCGATAAAAAAACCATGACCACCCAGCCCACCAGTCAGCCTTTCAATGCTCCTCGCTCGCTTGCGCTGAGTACCGCTGTTTCTGCAGGAGACATCGCCGCCGCCCCCAAAACGGATCAAGATCATGCAAGCCCCTTGAATCACAAGCATTTAGAAGAACTGGCCAAGGCTCGCAAACGCGCCAAAAAGATCCGCAGAGCGGCATCCGTCGCTGCTTTCAGCGGCTGGTCCACACTCGGCTTCGGGCTGCTCACGCTGCCCTTTGGCATCTTCAGCACCGTCGCGTTGCTCCTTGGCATCGCCCTCAGCATCATCGGATTCGTCGAACTCAAAGGCCGAACCCAGCTGCTCTCATTCAACCCCAAAGCCCTCAAACACCTGGCTCTCAACCAAGTCGCCTTTGCATGCGTACTCATCGCATATGCAGGATGGTCGCTCTATTCAGGACTGACATCGCCCAGCCAGATCGCATCCGTCGCAGGAACCCAAGGCATGGCTGGTCTGGAAAACATCGAAAGCCTGGAACACTTGCTCACCCTCGCAATCTATGGCGGATTGATCCTCGGCACCATCATCTTCCAGGGCGGTGCTGCCCTCTACTACGCCACACGCTCCAAATACATGCGCCGATATATCAACAACACACCACAGTGGGTTCTGGAACTCCAACGCAATCAATCAAGCTCAATCTGAATCAATGGACCCATCACCCGGTCCCTGAATCGGCTCAACTGCTTCAGGCAGCGAATCCGCTTCACTGGGGACCGATTCTTCCAGCTGCTCCCCTTCAATCCATCCTGTGCCAATCGTTCGCATGATAAACTCATACATCAGCGTTCGATAATGCTTGCCCCAGATGCCATGCCGATAACCGGGATACAGCATCATCTCAAAAGGCTTGTTCGCCTTCTGCAGTGCCTGCACCAGCAATATCGAGTTTCGTGTATGCACATTGTCATCCAGCGTGCCATGCAAAATCATCAACTTCCCGTGCAGATCCTTGGCAGCATCAATAACCGATGTCTGCTCATACCCCTCAGGGTTATTCTGAGGCGTACCCATAAACCGCTCAGTATAAATCGAGTCATACTCACGCCAACTCGTCACTGGAGCCCCCGCAATTCCCGCAGCAAAGAGGTCACTGTGTGTCATGGCATATGCAGTCATAAACCCGCCATAGCTGTGCCCGCTCATGCCAATCCGGTCACCATCGACAAACGGTTTCGCTTTCAGCCAGTTGATTGCTTCCTTGATATCAGCCATCTCCTGCACGCCCAGGTTTCGGTATGTTGTCCAGGCACTGACAGCCCCCTTGCCGCTGGCACTGCGCGGATCAGCGCGAAACACAATGACATCCTGTTCCCCAAGCAACCGGTCCCACGCCCATGATCGACTCCATGAATCATAAACCGTCGGCGTGTGTGGCCCGCCATAGGTCATAAACCACACCGGATACTTTCGCGACGCATCAAACTCAGGCGGATACAAGAGACTCGCCTCCAGCTGAAAACCGTCCTCAGTTGTGATCGTAAATCGTTCATGTTTCCCCTCCCGATACGCCAGCCTCTCGTAGTTGGGGTTGGTATCAATCATGCGAATCAGCGAGCCTTCCATCGACCGAAGCGCCACCTTCCTGGGGTTCTTTGGTGTTGACCATGAATCAACAAACATCTCAGCATCGGGGCTGACCGAAACACGATGCGAGCCAGCATCGGTGGTTAATCGTTCTGGTTCACTCAGCTCGTCTGCATCTGCAATGGTAACTCGGTACAGGTTCATCGCAGTGTGCGAATCCCGCGTGCCTGTGAAATAAATAACTTCATTCTCCCTGTCGATGTGCGAGATAGACCGAACCTCCCATTCCCCCTCTGTAATCGGCCCGATCAATTCGCCATCCTTGTTGAACTGGTACAGCTGTGCCCACCCTGTGCGCTCTGAGATCATCACAAACGATCCATCATCCAGAAAATGTAGATCCCGCTCATCGACCCACGCCTGAGTGGTTTCCCGCATCAATCGGCGACTGGTGCCATCAATCCCCACCCGCACCAGATCAAGCCAGGTCTGCTCACGATCTTGAATCTGCACGATCAATGCCTTGCCATCAGGCAGCCAGTTCACGCGCTTAATAATAAATGCACCCGCGTCATAGTCACTCAGGTCAATCCATTTCACCGATCCACCCGCAGCTGTCACCATGCCAAGCCTCACACTTGGATTCACCTCGCCAGGTCTGGGATAGCGCACCTGCTCCAGAATCTGTGTATCACCATTATCATTTACAATCGTGTATACTGGCACAGTCGGATCGCTGGTTTCAAGAAACGCCAGCCGCTTTGAATCCGGGCTCCACCAGTATGTTCGCCAGTCGCGCCCGATGACTTCCTCGTAATACACCCAGTCCGCCTTGCCGTGACGCAGCGTATCCGTCCCCCCCGTTGTCAAGGCTCGATTCGTCGCGCTCAAAGTATCCACCACCCACAAATCATTCTCACGCACATACGCAATCAGGCTGCCATCAGGGCTGAATGAGCCCAGTTCCTCCCGCTCAGGGGTCGCGGTCAGCCGTTCTGACTGGCTCCCGTCAGTCCTTGCGATATACAGATCATTCTCGTGCGTAAACATCATCGCTGAGTGATCCTTGTTCAGCGTGGGTCGTGTACGCCTTGAAATCGATCCAGCAGTCTTCTCGTCAATCATCGGCAGCTGCGCAATGCTCAAGCCGATCGCCTTCTCATCAAAATATGGCTCCGCCCGCCCAGTTTGTGCATCCACAGCCACCAGCTTCCCGCCTCGCACCTGTAAATACCGCTTGCCATCCTCAAGCCAGCGCAAGCCTCCCACAGGTGAGCCTCCAAACGATGGCTTTTTCTTCGATTCATACAACAACTCAAAGGTAATTGGCAGATCCACCTCCGCTTCGTCAGCCAATGGTCGTGGCTCAGCCAGCATCAGCGTAATCGGATCAGTAATCCGCCACACCGGATACTCCCCCCCCTCTCCCCCCGTCCCCCCCTCGGCCAACGCATCATCAAAATAGTTCCATGTACACAAACCATCTTCAGATTCAGGTTCAAGCAAATACGCAGCCAGGTCGCCAAGCTTCTGGCCCATCGACACCACCAGCGTACCTGCAGGCACCCGCTTTGACTGTGGAATCGCTGTCGCCTTGACACGAACTGTCTTGTGCCCCTCAAATACATTCTCTGAGCGCACAATCGAATCAACCCGATACACCTGCACATCAAGCAGAATGTCCTCTCGCAGCTCCTTTACCTCAACACCATGCCGCTGCAGATTCTCAACCACCCCAGTCAGCCCTGCAGGCACCAGATATGCATAAGGCCTGCGCACGCTCACCACAGGCTCAAAGTTCAACCGGGCTGTCACTTCATAATCAACAGGCTCATCGCTCGCGCCCGTGTCATCACCCTGTTCCTTCTTGCCATACCCCTTGACAGTAATTGGCTCATCTGAACCAACCAGCTCCGATCTGATTGCGATAAAATCATCTTCGCTTGGATCCTTGCCACGGCTTGTCGTGCGTTTATCCGCCTCCTTGATCAGATCCCCGATCCCTGATCGATGCTCAGCACTAAAGACCAATATCTGCCTGCAGAAATCTCGCGTTGCCAGCACACGGTCTTTGTATGATGCATAGGCATACGCCTCGGTCAGAATCGATATGCGATTGCGAAGCCCGCGATAGTTTGCCCCATACCGACCCAATGCGGGGTAAGTCCCCCAGACCGTATGGTCATTGTTGAAGTTCCCATACCAGAAAGTATCCCACCCGTCCGCATCTCTGGTAGCCTCAGCGATGCCAGGCAGCATCGTGTCCCGGGCATACTCAAGCACAGCCTCATCACCCGCGGGGTTTTTTGGACTGGCATAGGTCAGCGTATAGCGATGCTTTGAGCCATTGGTTGTGTGTGTGTCGACAAACACCGCCGGGTCCCACTCGCGCAGCATCCGCACTTGCGCCCGCGCTTCAGGAGTTTCCAGCTTGATGTAATCACGATTCAGATCAAGCCCCTGAGCATTTGGCCGTTCGCCCATGCCTCCGGTTGGTCCAACCTGGCCTGGGCGGTTGTCCTTGGCAAAACGCTCGTTGCCATCCGCGTTGTAAAGCGGTGCAATCAGAATCACTAGATCCTTGAGCAATGGATGCTCGGGCGCAGTAGCAATCTCGCGTGCCAGCATCAGCAGTGCTTCTTTCCCACAGACTTCACCTGCATGAATGCCTCCCATCAGAAACACCACCGCATGACTGGTTCGATCAATTTCATCAGGGTTTGTCACAGGCGGGTCGGCAAGCACCAGCATCGAAATGGATCGACCTTCTGTCGTCATGCCCATCTCAATTACACTGGCCACTTCAGAACTCGATGCAATCTGCTCAATGAGGCTCTGAACCTGTGCATGGGTTGCTGTTTCAGTAAAATCTGATGATTCTGCGACGGTCTGGAGCGGGTTTATCTCGATTTGTGCAGCCGCAGCCCCATTGAACATCATACTCAGCAACAAAATCAGAGCTTGCATCATCGTGTGAAATCTCATTGATTCATCTCCAGTAAGTGTCGTAGCCCAAGCCTTGCTCCCGCAGAACCAGCGGGGATGGTCCTGCGTGATGCTGTACGCATCGTATCACATCTTGAGCGTGCAAGAGCACTTATCGCAGTTGATGAAAGATCCGGGTGCTTTTTCCGATCAAATCAATGAGCCTCAACGCCGGGCGATGATCCAGGTCGATCGATTCAGCCCCATAGCGTGATTCTTTGCGTTGAGTATGGACCACTGTCAAATCAGAAATGCAGGCTCGTGGTCATACGCTTAGTATGGATATGTGACGAACCCTAATGTCGTGGGAGGTGCATCATGACACTGATTTTCATTCTCGTTGGATTTGTTCTTGCCATCTCGATTCTGTCGTTCATACCCAAAGTCAAAGAAACCAGCCTTCGCGCCGGATTGGTCCTGCTCGCTGCCATTGTCTTTTCGGCTATGTTCACAGCCAGTTCATTTCGCCATGTTGGTGAAAACGAACTGGGCGTTATCGTGAAAAATGTTGGAACCCGCTCATTGCCACCCGGCCAGATTCTCGCAGTCAAAGGCGAGAAAGGCCCTCAAGCCAAAATCCTGGCGCCCGGTTGGCATCCATGGCTCTGGCCCGTCATCTACGAAGTAGATATCCGCCCACTCATCGAAATCAAAGAAGGCTTCGTAGGTCTGCTCACAACTTCTGATGGCAAACCTCTGCCAAAAGATGCAATCTACGCTCCCGAGTGGGACAAGGATGTCTTCCAGAAAATGCTCCAGGCAGACTACTTTCTCTCACAAGGCAACGGCTACAAAGGGCCCCAGGCATCCGTACTCACACCCGGTAAATACCGCATCAACCCCAAGCTCTTCAATGTTGAAATGGCACAGGTCACCAATATCGAAAAAGCAACCGTAGGCATCGTTAAATCAAATGTTGGTCAAACTCCCGACATCAACATCACCGGCGGCACAGCGCTCGTTGATAGAGGCTACAAAGGCATCTGGTCTACACCCCTGCTCCCCCAGGAATACTATCTGAACACCCAGGCCTATGAAGTCACACCCATTTCCACAGCCAAACGCGTAATCAGATACACCAGGCTTGAAAGCCAGAACACGCAGACCTCAGCTGAAGAACGCGAAATCACAGTTCGTTCCATGGATGGGTTCACTTTCCCCGTCGATGTTCGCGTCGAATACGAAATCGAACCTTCAAAGGCTGCTCTCGTCGTTGCCAACTTCGGAGATGATGGCGATGTACTGGGTGAAAGGCTCAACTCGGCCGTCAGAGCCATCTTCAGAAATAATGCCGAACGAGTTCGTGCCATGGATTATGTCCAGCAGCGTTCAGAGCAGGAAACAAAATCTCAGGAAATGCTCTCCGTCGCGATGGAAAAAGTCGGTGTAACGGTGACCGCAGTCCGCATTGGTGATGTTGGTAACGAAGAAACCCTCGGCGAACTGCTCAAAACCCAGACCGACCGTGAAATTGCCGCCGAAGAAGTCAAAACCTTCAAACAGCAACAATTGGCAATGGAACAGCAGAAAGAACTCTCTAAAACCCAGCAGGAAGCCGAAGAAGAAAAACGCCTGGCCACAGCCTCATACGAAGTCAAAATCGCAGAGCAGGACAAGCTCAAGAAAGTCATCGCAGCTGAAGCTGAAGCCGAAGCCATCACCATCCGCGCCAAAGCTCAGGCTGATGCCTTCAAGGTCATCGCTCAGCAGATTGGTCCTGGCAACGCAGCCCTGATCGAACTTCTCAAAATCATCGGCACCGAAGGCATCCAGATCACACCTCGCGTTATGGTCAGCAATGCTCAGGCAGGTGACAGCCCTTCTGATGCCCAGACCACAGCTCTCATCGGAACCATGCTGGATTCCATGATTTCCAAAGAACCGATCGAAACGAAGCCGGAGTAATCGACTCCCGCTCAATCACATTCCATTCTCACGATCAGCGGGCAAGTGCCCGCTTTTTTTACGCCTCTGTCGCAGGCTTCATGGGCCGAAGCACCAGCGCCAACACAAAGCCGACTGCAAGCCACGCCACGATTTTGTCAATAATCATCGCAGCAGTAAAATCCACTGGAAAGTAAAAATAGTTCCAATACGAAAGATCAACATACGCACCCATCATCAAGCCAAGCATCAAAACAAACAGCACTCGCTTCCCAAAACGGTCAAGCCTCGCCCACGACAAAAGCACAGCCGCAAAAAAAACTGATACCAGATTGATGACAAACCCCTTGAGGAAAACCATCGGATCCATCGGCTCTCTGCCATTGGCGTGATAGACAATAAACCCCGTCGGCCCGGCTTTGTGCCTTTCAACCCACGCCTCCATTGCAGCTTGACCTTCTTCTGTAGTATCACTCGGGTCGATATTCATCCCCGGAAGGTAATACACCCCATCCTCAAGTGCAGTCTGTTTCAGTGCTTCACTGACGGGTCCATCGTCAGTCAGCGCCCATCCGCTCGTCTTGTGCAGCGGCAGCACCGTCCAGGCAATGAACCCCCAGAAAAACAAGACAACAGCTCCCAGGATCGTTGCGATGATGATTCTGACCATGAATATGCTCCTTGAGTTCTTCTCTTTGAGATGAATACAACGATGTGTTCATCCATGCAGTGCAATACGGAACGGCCGAACTTTGCCTGTAAAAATACCTTCACGAGCCGCAGGGTCTTCCTGCAATATCTTCTGTGCCTTTTCCAGTGAATCCGCCTCTAAAATCACCAGGCCAAGTGGTTCATTAAGGCAGCGACCTGCCAGTTTCACAATGCCCTGTTGAGTGAGCTTCTCAAGGTACTCAAAGTGGAGGCAAACAAGCTCTGCCTCTCGAGGTGTAGGGTCATCAGGTATCTGTGGACGAGTCGGTTCAAGGAAGATGATGAACTCTGCCATGGATCTCTCCAATCTATGCATACACTTTGATCCAGATCATACACGATTCTCCTTCAGAATCACATTTTCATAAACACACGGTCAGATGCGTACCCCTCTCCTGCACATGCAATGGATGCCGCAACTCTGCCACGGATCTTTTTGTCTTTTATGACCAAACGCCGTTACATTCAGCAAGACCCGCCTCCAATCGATGCAGAGGTTCTTGAGCCTCTTGACTCACAAGGCGCTCAAGCTCGGGCTGTTGTACCAGAGGTCGATCTCGATGGCACACTTCGCTCTGGCCGTCTGGCAGGCATGACCATGACCAAAGCCATCTGGGTTCTTGCATGGCCCATTCTCATTGAAAGCTATCTCAACTCATTCGTAGGCTTGACAGATACCGTGCTAGCAGCGGGGATCTCTGAAAACGCCACCGATGCCATCGCTGGCGCTTCCTACATCACCTGGTTCATCGGGCTTGTCACCATGGCAATCGGTGTCGGCGCAACAGCACTGGTCAGCAGATCAGCCGGCGCAGGTCGCATGGCTGTCGCCAATGCAGTTCTTGGACAAACAATGCTGCTGGCAGTCCTCTCGGGCATCGTGCTGGGCGCCATCATCGCAGTGCTCGCACCATTCGTAACCCGCGTTCTCAACATGTCGCCTCAGGCTTCACAATCGTTCATTATCTACATGCGAATTGTCGCTGCGGGCGTGCCTTTCACTTCGATCCTTTTCGGTGGCATCGCCTGCTCCAGAGGCGTAGGCGAATCGCTCAAACCTCTGGGCGTGATGGCTGTAGTCAATATTGTGAACATGCTGACAAGCTTCCTGCTCAGTGGCGTGGATCTGACCACAACCACCGTCAGTCAGGGCATCTCACATACTCGAATCCTCCTTCACAACCCCCTGTCGCTTGATCTGGGTGTACCGGGCATCGCACTCGGCACACTCATCGGCCACGCTGTCGGTGCAGCCCTCATGCTCGCGCTGCTCATGTATGGATTCAGTGGCATGAAGCTCAAAAGACGCCGACTCAAACCACACTGGCACACCACACGAAGGCTCATCAAGATTGGTTTGCCCAATTTTCTTGAAACCTTCGGCCTGTGGATCGGCAACTTCTTGATCCTGCTCATGGTCGGCTTGCTCGGTTCCTCAGGTCTGCTCGGGGCACACATTGTTGCCATCCGTATCGAAGCAATGAGCTTCCTGCCCGGCTTTGCCATGGGGTCGGCAGCTGCAACACTGGCTGGTCAATATCTCGGAGCAAAAAAGCCGCATATGGCAAGAAAAGCTGTAATCCGCTGTGCAGCCATCGCCGCCTTTGTCATGGGGCTCATGGGCTTGGCCTTTGTACTCATCCCGGAGCAAATCGTCGGCTTGATTACCAGTCAGCCCACCCATCTTGAACTGGCACCTTCACTCATCCGCGTGTGTGGATATGTGCAGATCCCCTTCGCTTTTGCCATCGTATTCAGAGGTGCGCTTCGTGGAGCGGGTGATGTCCGCGTCGTCATGATCCTGACATGGATCGTGACCTATGCCATCCGCCTGCCCGCTGCCTACATCCTCAGCGGTGTAGACATCACCACCACAAGCATCGTGGATGGCCATGAGATCCGCCGTGTTCTGCTGGAAAATCCCTTTGGGTTCCAAGGCTCACTGACCTGGCTCTGGATCGCCCTGTGTGGCGAGTTGGTCATCCGATGCGTGCTCTTTTCCATACGCATGATGCAAGGTGGCTGGACACGCATTCGTGTCTAATAGCATTGCTCAATACTGACCAGTGTTGATCTCTTTGCCGCCGTAGTCTACCGCTTGAAGGCCGCCTCGTGACCATCGGTAATATCCCGTTACGACATCCCCGACACCGTTTCCCACGGCACCGAATAGTGGGGGTGCTTCCCAGTTGCCTGGGCGATACAGGAATCGAGTGGCCGATGTTTCAGTTGGAAACCGTGGGTTAAAGCCGGGATTTGAATCACTCGTCACTCGCACGGATACCGACGAATCAAACAAGAGCAGAGGCACGCGGGCGACATCATAAGCAAAATAGATAACCGTTTTGGAAAAATGCCGCTGAGCAGTGTCGTGCATGAAAACCTTGTTGGATGGATATGCAACATCAGTGAGATGCCTGCGTCCCAGCTTGGAACCAGTAGGTACAAAGTACACACCATGCCAGTTCGCCTGCGAAACCGTGGGAGCAAAGTCCGGCGAGTATGATGCAGGAACCTGCTGAAAGCTCGAGCTGTAAGGCCAACGCTTGGTCCGTGGCGTCGGATTGGGCTGCATCGGCAACCAGGCACCCTGATCAAAGTTGTTCTGAGGATCAATCTGCCAGTTCAGGCGGTTTCGATCACCCACGCTGACCACCATCTTCTCAGGCAGCCTCTGAGCCAGATAATCGTTGAGAACCAGATGCCCATACGCCACATGCGGAATCCATGAGGTCATTTTGGGCATGTCCTCGCGATCGGCCCGCCTGCGAAGAATATCCACAGCCTGATTCGCAGCGGCCTGAATGTCACTCCCAGGACTGTTGAGTTCTGACCAGGTGCTCAGGGAGTCTGAACCTTTCCATGTAAACGACCAGATCTTGTCCTCAAAGTCAGCTGAGTATGTACCTGTTGCCACACCAAACTGCTTGAGGCTGTTGATGTCCACCGTCATCCGTGCCGATCGTCTGGCTTCGCCCAGCGCCGGCAGCAAGATTCCTATAAGCAGCGCAATGATCGCAATAACCACCAGCAACTCGATCAGCGTAAAAGCCCTTCGCCTGATCGCCAATTCTTCACGATAAGTGCATGCCATCTATTGATCTCCACAAGTCAGAATCGGTCGCTGGAGCAGCACTTGGCCCGCAAGGTTTCACCTGCTGCATCCCAACCATTTCAATAATACATCAGATTAACCCCATGCACCGCTTGATTATTCATTCACATTACAAAATACCCTGATGTCCGTTACTTCAGACAGCATGTTTACACCCATCTGGATACGCTCTGGCATGGATTCGTCTCGTGCTCACCAGAAATCTGCTCAGTCGAGCACGCTGGATGAAAAAATCATCCGCCATTTCCATGCAATCCTGCCTGATCAGGTCCGAGCAGGTCGCCATGATCGCATGTTGTACGCGACAGATGCGTCGATCTACCAGGTCGAGCCATTGTGCGTGGTCATCCCCAATACGGTTGAGGATGCCCATCGAGCCTTGAAACTCTGCGCTGAGCATGGTCTGGCGGTACTGCCACGCGGCGGCGGAACCAGTCTGGCAGGTCAATGCACCAATCAGGCCGTTGTGATTGACACCAGTGCTCATTGTTGCAGCCTATTGCATGTGGATGCACAAAACAAACGCTGCAGTGTCGAGCCTGGGATAACGATTGATGCCCTCAATGCAGCTCTGTGCAAGCACGATCTCTACTTCGCACCAGATCCTGCCACCAGTGCCCAGGCGACCATTGGCGGGTGCATCGGAAACAACGCTGCTGGCGCAAGGTCGATCCGCTATGGCAGAACAAGTGAAAATGTACATTCGCTTGATGTTTGCTTGGCCAATGGGCATCGTGTTGGTTTGGATTCCGTGTTGAGCGATGATGCGCAGCTGACAGCTCTTCGCAAGGGTGTGTGTCAAATCGTGTTGCACCATGCTGTGCAGATTCGAGAAAAATATCCCCAAACAGTACGGCGAAATGCCGGGTATAACCTGGATCTGATGCTCGATCAGATTGAATCACTGGGCGCTGAGGCTCAGCACAGACTCAATCTGACGCCTTTGATGTGTGGCTCAGAAGGCACACTGGCCATGATACTTGGTGCAAACCTGCATCTGCATCCGGTGCCTCAACACAAGAGCCTTACCTTGATCAGCTATCACTCACTCGAAGCTGCCATCGAGGCCGTTGAGCCGATATTGGAAACAAAACCGAGTGCTGTGGAACTGCTGGACGATCGCGTGCTGTCTCTGGCAAGAGCCAACCGCGCCTGTGCAGCCTTTGTTGATGCAATGCCAAAGGTCAATGGCTGCGATGCTCCTGCCGTCCTGTTTGTCGAGCATCAAGCTGATGATTCCCAGAACCAACTCGATCACGCCATCGAGAGCCTGCAAAAACTGGCCCGCGGCTCATCAATGGTCGTATTGACCAACGCAACTGAGATGGCTCAGGCATGGTCTTTACGCAAAGCTGCAGAGCCTTTGCTTCATGGCACACCAGGCAGGCGAAAACCAACAACTTTCGTTGAAGACAACGCCGTACCAGTTCACAGATTGAGCGAGTTTGTTCAGCGTTTCAAGGTAATTCTGCACAATGAAGACACCAACGCGGCGTTCTTTGCTCACGCTTCGGTCGGTGTGTTGCATGTTCGACCCTTGATCGACCTGGAGGATGCACAAGATCGCAAAAAAATGCTCCGTATCGCGCAACAAACTGCGGACCTTGCAAGCGAACTCGGAGGCGTCATGTCAGGCGAGCATGGCGATGGCAAGGCACGCGGGCCTCTACTCAATCGTTTCTATGGCTCTGAACTGATGGCTGCCTTCACAAAAATCAAAACCTTCTTTGATCCAAAGAATCTTCTCAATCTGGGCAACATCATTCAACCCGGCCCGGTTGCTTCGATCACACAACAGCTGCGTGTGTTTCCCGTGGAACATCAAGTGAGCACACCAAATGTGCGCACATACTTCGAGTATGAAGATCAAGGCTCATTCGCTTCTGCAGTCCAGATGTGCAATGGGGCTGGTGTGTGTCGGAAAACTGCGGGAGGCACCATGTGCCCGTCATATCGAGCAACGCTGGACGAAAGACACTCCACGCGAGGGCGAGGCAATGCACTTCGACTGGCAATCAGTGGCCAACTGGACGAGCCTCGATTCGATGATCCCCAAACAATGCAGACGCTGGATCTGTGCCTGTCTTGCAAAGCGTGCAAAAGCGAATGCCCAAGCAATGTTGATGTAGCCAGACTCAAAGCAGAGTACCAGGCCCAGCGGTTCGCACACATCGGCAGCCCCGACATGCGATCGCAGATCATGGCTCAAGTGCGATTGATCAATCGCGTTGGTTCGATGATGCCTGGCCTTGCAAACTCGGTGGGTTCGTCAAAGCTGACCCGTGTCGTTATTAACCGCGTACTAGGCATTGCACCAGAGCGCAGCTTGCCCAAGTATTCAAAAGAGCGAGTGAGTGTTCGTGCCCATGACAAGCCCCCTTCGTGCAGCCGGCCAATCGTGGGAATCTTCCGTGATTGTTTCACAGGCTTACAAGAAACTTCAATTGTGAACGCAGCCAGGGATGTATTGTCGTCGCTGGGGTACGAAGCGGTGCTAATCCGTTCAGGATGCTGTGGCAGGCCTGCGATTTCAATGGGCATGCTGGAGCAGGCGATCGCCCAGGGCGAGAGGCTCATCGAAACGCTCATGCCTTGGGTTCGATCTGATCGAGTCGCAGGCATTGTTGTGCTCGAGCCTTCGTGTTTGTCTGTGATGGTGGATGATCTTCAACAGCTCAGACTGACCCAGGGCCGCCAGGAGCGAGCACAGCTTGCAGCCAGCGTGTCTTCAATCGAAGATTTCATCGAAAATAGATGGGACTCACATCCATGCAAGCCCAGTATGTCAGCACCCCAAACGCAAAGTATTCTGGTCCATACCCATTGTCACGAACGGGCGTTATGGGGATCAGATTCGGCACTGAAACTGCTGGACAGATTCTTTCCGGGGAAAGTGCAATGCCCGGATCTTGGATGCTGTGGGATGGCAGGTGCGTTTGGCATGGCTCGCCACCGCTATGAGCTTTCGATGCGGATTGCTCAGGATCGCCTGGTGCCTGCGATCAAGGCGTCAGATGGTGCAATCGTGGTGGCAGGGGGAACATCGTGTCGGCATCAGATAACTGATGCGACAGGTGTAAAAGCACTGCATCCAATTGAGCTGATCGCATCGTGTTCTCCGCAGCACGATTGACAGCAAAAACTGTCAGCGATCAGCCTCAATCAGAAGCAGACCATGAAAAACTCACTGGGAACTTATCTTGTGCTGATCAATACTGATCGTATTGAATCAGGCAGCCTTGGTCTGGCCAGTTCGCGCACCGCGAATCATGACTTCAGCAACGACATTCAGACCCGCTTCCCATGCATCATGGAAGGTTTGATTCCATGCCTCGCCTGCGATGTCCTGCATCGCAGCAAGGAGCGTATCGCGAACGACTGGGTAATGAGCTTCCTGTGCTCCATAACTGACATGGCGGGCACCCATGGTTTCCAGAGCACCTTCGATCCGGTCGAAGTTGTCGATGTTACTCACGACCAGAGCAATCGCGCCGAGCAGCATTTTTTTCTGCTCAGCCATGTCCTTGGGGAACATGGGGCGCAGGCCAGGATTGTCCGAGAACAAACGATTGTAGAACCTGTTTACCAACTGCTCAGCATTGGGTTCGATCAGTGTAAAGCTCTGGCGAATTGGGGTAACAATATCGGTGCTCATGGTTTTGTCCTCATCTCATAAAAGTTCTAAAAACTGTGATTTGCCTATGTGTAGAGTTTCGGCGAACCTTCAGGCCAGTATGATCTGAAAGCATGCAATTGGTTAAGAATTCAAACTTTTATGTGAGGGCTACACGGGCTGGGAAGTTGTTTTGGTGCGGTCAAATGCGGCAAAGCGGCTTTGGCGGTTTATGGCTGCAAATAGAGCGTCTTGTCTACAATTTGAGTCCATCTTCAAAACCCCCCAGGATCAAGGCTCGTTGATTCACCAAACAAGCCCTAGACTTGGGGGATGCGAATAAAGATCAATGACAAAGAGCAGACTATACCCGAGGAAACGACCGTTGCCCAGCTCATCATTCAGCTGGGTCTGAGCGGAAAAGCGTGTGCTGCGGAGGTCAACACAAAGCTCATACCCAAAGCAAAGCATGAATCGCACACCCTGTCCGAGGGGGACCGCGTAGAGTTGGTCACGCTGGTCGGTGGTGGATAAATCAATAAACTGGAGATGCGAGATGACGATCGAGATCAAACCAAGAGCGGGTCATGGAGTGAGTGGGGGGGATGGGGTAGGGGATTTGGTTCTTGGTCAGCGCAAGCTTACAAGCAGGTTGATCCTGGGTACCGGCAAGTATGCTGATTTTGCGAAGATGCAGCAGGCTCTTGATGTCTGCCAGACCGAAGTGGTGACGGTGGCGGTTCGCCGTGAAAGGCTCTACAACGAGCAGGGGCAGAGTCTGCTGGATTTTATCGATCTTGATCGATACACGATTTTGCCAAACACCGCTGGCTGCTTTGAAGCGTCTGACGCGGTGCGGGTGGCAAGGCTGGGGCGTGAGCTTCTTGAGCAGCTGGGCAATGCGGGTGCGGGATGGGTGAAGCTTGAAGTGCTGGGCGATCGCAAGACGCTGCTTCCTGATCCGGTGGGGACGCTTGAAGCGTGTCGCGAACTGGTCGCAGATGGCTTTGAGGTGATGTGTTACACAAGTGACGATCCGATCATGGCTGGGCGAATCAAAGATGTAGGGGCACTGTGTGTGATGCCCGCGGGGTCGCCGATTGGTTCGGGGCAGGGTGTCCTTAATGCCAACAACATCGTGCTGTGTCTGGAAAGGCTCAAAGATGGCGATCCGGATTATCCGGTGATTGTCGATGCGGGTGTTGGTGCAGCTTCTGATGTTGCGGTGGCGATGGAACTGGGTGCAGACGGGGTACTGCTCAATACCGCAGTAGCGCATGCAAATGACCCGGTTCTGATGGCGATGGCGATGCGCAATGCATGCCTTGCAGGTCGCCAGAGCTATCTGGCTGGGCGCATTGCAAAGAAGCGCTATGCCACAGCATCAAGCCCGTTTGAAGGGGCGATTTCATATATTCCCGGCGAGTGAGCTGCTACTGGTTGAGTTGTGGGCATTGAGTGTCGATCTGAACGATTGCAGCAGCAAATCATGGCAGCGGAGTTTCCAGATGAAACCGCGTCAGTGTCAGACGCGAAGCTCGTAGTGAATAATGGATCGATTGCAACTCAAATATACGAAGAAGCGAGTGCGTGGTTTTTCATTGATTGAGCTGCTGGTGGTGATTTTAATCATCGGTGTGCTCTTGGGGGTTCTGTTGCCCGCATTGGGCGGCGCCAAGCAGCAGGCGCAAAGCACGGTGTGCGCATCACGGATGCGTCAGGTGGCAATCGGCTGGACGCTGTACGCCGATGCCAACGATGACATCTCGCTCCCCGGTCAACCCGGGCGTTACAGCGACCCGTCATTGAATCTCTACGATGTGGGTAACGGCTTGCAGTATCGACCTCGGTGGTATGCAATGATGGGAGCAGCTGCTGGCTTCTTTGCCTTCGCTGAGCCGAGCCGGGAACCCGCAGACGAGCATTCGCTGCAGGTGATGAACAAGATCTTTCTGTGCCCGACAGCGGATGACTGGACATCGACGCGGAACCATCCTTATGGCTACAACCATCAGTTCCTTGGCAACACACGATTCAGAAATGACAATGAAGCTGAGGGGTTCATCAAGTTTCCGGTGCGGATTTCGGGGATAGATTCTTCGCGGACTGTGCTGGCTGGGGATTCCCTGGGAACAGCGGGCGGCAAGCCCAGAAGCGTGCGCACGCCCAACCTTGTTGATGGTTCAAGGCATCCGGAGCTGACATCGCTCGGTGGTCATGGATATATTCTGGACCCGCCACGCCTGACACCTGACAGTGATTATGCAGACCGGCGCAATCGTCTGCCCGAGCATCGGTCTGCACCGGATGAAAGGCATCTTGGCAAAGCAAACTTTTCCTTTGCAGATGGCCATGTTGTCATCAGCAGTGCTGCGGACATGGGGTATGTCAAGAACGCTGATGGCTCATTCGCTGCCTGGGGGCCAGGCACCAGCAACAGCAAGTTCAGTGGCACAAGCCGCGATGTTGACCCGCCTTTAGTGCGTTAGCTTTGGTCCGAGCGTGATGTACCCAGATGGTGGATGGCAAGGTGCTTGGAAGTGCGAGACTGGCCTACGGGATCACCCGCGACCATCACGATTGCATCGCCCTTGCGAGCCCATCCATTGCCCAGAATCTGGGCTTCAACCATTAATTCCCATTCGCTTATCGAGCCATCGCCAGGAGGCGTTGCTCGAATAGGGACCACACCTCGCAAGAGAGCCATTCGCTGGGTCTGTCTTTTTGATGACGAAAACGCCACGATGGGAATGCCAAACTCATTTTGACTCAACAGCCTTGCTGTATGACCTGTTTCGCTCCAGCACACCACCAAGCTCGCTTTGATGTCCTGGGCAATGCGCCAGGCTCCGTGTGATATGGCAGCGTTCTGGATTCGCCTTTCAATAAGCTTGGTCTGAGGCTTATTGACAGGCAGTAGCTGACGGATACGACTCTCAGATGCTGCGATGATTCGGTGCATCATTGAAACGACGAGAGATGGGTGGTCGCCCATCGCGGTCTCAGCTGACAGCATCACCGCATCAGCACCATCAAAGATCGCATTGGCTACATCGCTTACCTCTGCTCGCGTCGGCGATGAGTTATGAATCATCGTTTCCAGCATTTGTGTCGCAACAATGCAAGGCTTGCCCCATTGACCCGCAAGATCAATGAGTTGCTTTTGAATCACAGGTACCAGTGCCAGATCCATCTCGACACCAAGATCGCCCCTCGCCACCATGATCGCATCGGCAGCTTCAATGATCTGTTCGATCCGGTCCAGGGCCTGAGGCTTTTCGATCTTGGCAATAATGGGAATCTTTGACCCTTCGCCGGACTGGTCTGTGCCAAAGTTCAACGAACACACACCATCGAGATACTTGCGAAGCTCAATAATTTCCTCAGGTCGACGCACAAATGACATAGCCAGGTAATCGATTCCATGCTTCACAGCCCACTGAACACACGCCCAGTCACGCTCTGATACTGCTGGGGCACTGACTTCACAGTCCGGCAGGTTGATTCCCTTGCCGCTGGTTACAAGGCCGCCCGTGGTCACGGCGCACTGAAGCGCATTTCCCGCAACACCCACCTGCTCAGCCTGTTTTTCGTCAAGTCGATCAACAGACAGCATGCGAATGGCACCGTCATTGATCAACACCCGCTGACCAGGATCCACATCCTCCACAGCTCCCACATAAGTGCAGGGCAGCACTACACCATTATCATTGCGAACGGCGTTGTTGTCTGTCCCACCGATGAAAACCGTATCGCCAGGGCTCAACATGATCCCGTCGCCTGGCACCTTGCCCACGCGAATCTTGGGACCCGGCAGATCTCCCATCACCGCTACGGGACGACCAGCGTGCTGGGCAGCTTCGCGGATGACCCCCAGCGTGACTTCGTGCTCATCAAGTGAACCATGCGAGAAGTTCAGGCGAAAAACGGATACGCCCTCTTCGATGAGTCGGCCGATGATTTCAGGCGAGTCGCTGGCAGGCCCGACCGTCGCCACGATTTTGGCTAGCGCCGGGCGATCTGTATTGACAGGCGAGTTCATTGTAAAAGTGTGTGACATATCCGATAATTATTTTCGGCTTGCTGTATGTTCCAACTCAACGACCCGTTCATAGTTTTGCTTGAAAAACTTCGCATACTCAATGGCAAACCGTTCTCCCATGCCTGGTTTACGCCATGCTGTTTTGAATGCCTTGTAGTTCTCGGGCGTAAACGCCAGTTCGCCCCCATCTGTCTTCAAAGGCGGAAAAGCATAAAACAGATTCTCCATCTCCACCAGGACCATTGGATCAAAGCCCGCTTCTGCTCGAGCCCGGCTCAACGCTGCCCAGGCCTCTCTGATCGAATCACTTGTGTCAATGCCAAACCCGCCCATCATGATGCCAAGGGCTCCACGCCAGCCCTTTGAGCGCACATCCGAGGCGATATCAAACGGATTGACCTGATCAACCATGTAAGGCATGTACTTCTCGTACATCCGCCTCTGGGCTGGCATCCGCCTGAGCGCACTGAACTTTGGTCCCATGGGCTTGCCATCTTCACCTATGGGGCTCCCCCCTGGATGGGGGTCATTGACAGACCGAAACTGCCATAGCGATTGTGCTTCCTCCGTCATGCAATACTCAACGAATCGCCAGGCCAGCTCCGGGCTGGGGCCGCCACGAATCACTGAAACGGGGTCGGCATCGACAAACACCGCACCTGCAGGGTCAACAAACCCCACTCGTGCATAGGCGGGATCTTCGCCTGGCAGAACGATGCTCTGGGCCTGGCCTCGACCATAAAAATCAATTGCCAGCCCTGCAGCAGCCTCTCCCTGACTCACATCTATCGGAGGCTTGGTCGATAATGGGGTGAAATATCGCGTATTGGCACACAGCTCACGCAACAGCCTCCACCCATCATCCCAACCCTTGTTGTTCAGGATCGAATCCAGAGTCGTCGTGATGGAACCCGACTGTCTTGGATCACACAACGCGATCCAGCTTTGATAGCGCGGGTCTGTCAGGTCTTTAAAGCTCGTCGGCTCAGCCAGTCCCAGATCACTCAGAACATCCCGGTTGTACACAATCCCGAAGGTTGAAAGGGCTGTCCCGATCCAGTACTGCTCGGGATCGTACAGTAACCCTGCGCCAACCTTGTTCTCGCCAAACCATTCATCGAGTTGTTCTTGTGTGAATGAACCCGGTGCAGACATGGGTACGCTGAAGGCTTCGTCTGAACCCGGAGGCGAAGCCAGGACGCCGCTGCCCTTGTGTAGCTTGCTGTGGTCATATGACCCGCCGCCGAACATGATGTCATATCCGATCGATCCGGGCTCAGCGGTGCCATCAGCGTGGATCCGTCCATCCTTGATCGCTGCGTTGAACTGAGCCTGAAGCTGACGAACGATCTCGCTGGTCCCGCCCGGCACGCGCCAATCGATTTTGACGGGTGTGTCGTAGTGTCGTTCGTGCCACTCGGAAAACGCCTGTGAAAACTCCACGCGAATCTGCTGGACATGAGGTGTCACGATGATCAGCCGAGGCACATCTGCCCCGACAGATTCACCAGGTCCCCGGCGCACCGCCAGGGGCAGCCCGATCACAGCAACAAACGCCAGCACAATCAATATCCGGGAAAGTGTCATAGACCATGAGTTTAGCAGACTGATTCAATCAGCACACTGCGTACTATCACACATGACCACCTCATCCACCCCCGTCGCTTTTATCACAGGTGCAGGCTCAGGCATCGGCAGAGCCATCGCTATACAGCTCGCTGCCCATCAATTTCGACTTGCCCTTGTTGGTCGCAGGCTGGATGCTCTGGAAGAAACGGGTCAAATAATCACTGAAGCATCATCTACAGGCGATTCACCCAGCTCATGGATCGCGATAAGTGCTGATATTACTGATCCCGATCAGATTGCAGATGCCATCACAGCCACTGACGAACGCTTCAGCAGGCTCGATGTGCTCATCAACAACGCAGGGTTTGCTCCACTGGCCACGCCCGATGAGAGTGATCCGGAGCTGATTCGGGTAGTTTTTGAGATCAATGCCCTCGCTCCGACCTGGGCTGTCGCAGCAGTCTGGCCCATCTTCCAAAGGCAAGGCTCAGGCTGTGTCGTCAACATCTCCTCCATGGCCACTCAGGACCCCTTTCCGGGTCTCTTTGCATACGCTGCCGCTAAAGGGTCCGTCAATGTGCTGGCCAAAGCCTGCGTTGCCAGTGGGCAGGTTTTCACCGAATCCGGAGGTTCGGGTGTTCGCGCCTTTGCCATCGCACCCGGAGCTGTCGAAACCGACATGCTCCGCTCCATACTTACTGAAGATCAACTCCCCAAAGATGCCACGCTCAGCCCCGAAGCCGTTGCTGAGGTCGTTTGCCAATGCGTTCTTGGCAAATGTGATGATCAGATCGGCCAGACCATTCCCATTCCAAGCCCTGCACTCAAGTGAGCGCGAGCCTGATGAACAATTCGCTGCAAACTGCGGGTATTCTTGCTATTGGCGACGAGCTGGTGCTGGGTCAGAAACTCGATACCAACTCGCAGTGGCTTGCCAGCAGGCTCACCGAGCTTGGGTATGAGGTCATCACACATCAGCTCGTCCCTGATGACCAGCAGACCATCGCTGATGCAATACAAACGCTCATGGCCAATGCACATCTGGTCATCTGCACCGGAGGCCTGGGTCCAACGCTCGATGACCTCACCCGCCAGTCACTGGCCGATGTTCTGAATGACAAACTCGTGACCGATGATCAGGCGATTGCACAGCTCAAAGCATTCTTCAAAGACATCCCCATGCCCAAGGCCAATCTTGCTCAGGCACTTCGACCTGCACATGCTGTGTGTCTGACCAACCCCGTCGGTACAGCTCCAGGCCTGCTTTACAAAGCTGACAGCACAATCATCGCCTGCCTTCCCGGCCCGCCCAGCGAAATGATGCCCATGTTTGATCAACTGGCTGAGCATCATCTGGCACAACAACACGCAGACAACGCCATTCACCAGAGGCTCATCCATACCGTCAGCATGGGTGAATCTGAACTTGCCACCAAGCTCGGTTCACTCATGGATCGTGGCAACGATCCCGCTGTAGGCACGACCGCGTCTGGTCTCATTGTCACCTGCCGACTTAGAACGACAGGCAATCGGGCCAAGCTTGATCTCATCGAAAATCAGATCCGTCAGCACCTTGGCGATGTGGTGTTTGGCGTTGACGACCAGACACTCCCTCAAACCATCATCAGCCTGCTCAAAGAGCAGAATCAGTGCCTGGCAGCAGCGGAATCCTGCACCGGAGGCATGCTTGGGGCACTGCTCACCGCTGCTTCAGGCTCATCAGATGCCTATGAAGGTGGCTGGATCACCTATACCAATGAAATGAAACAAAAATGCCTGGGTGTCCCTGCGGATATCTTCTCTCAACAAGGCGATGGCGCGGTTTCACAAATCTGTGCCAGGTACATGGCTCTGGGCGTTTTAAAACACGCCCCGGATGTTCACCACGCACTTGCCATCACAGGCATTGCTGGACCATGCGGGGCAACACCAGACAAGCCCGCAGGCACCGTCTGGATTGCACACGCTTCACGCACCAGCGAGCCTGATGTACGCCTTTTTCACTTCAAAGGCAGCCGTCAGCAGATCCGTCGATACGCCTGCATCAGTGCTCTTGCGATGCTCCATCGCGCTCTGACACATGCTGCGCCTCGCAGGCTGGTCTTTGAGCGCACACCTTCAGAAGATTGACCTGACCTCAAAGTCATGCAGCTTCATGTGGAAACGGAACCGTGATGACCTTGTGCTCATGATCCTGAGCTTCAGGAAATGCGCGAAGATCAAAGCTCCACGCACCAGCGCCCAGCCAGAGCACATAGGCTGCAGAACAAATAACCACCAGTGGCAATATGAAAGGCATCTCGCCCGGCCAGGTGGCAACAACATGTGCATAAATCGCCATTGCCATAATCGGAAGCGTGATCGCCGCTCCGATCCGTGCAAAAAATCCTGAAACCAGCATCATGCCTGCAATAACTTCCAGAATCGGCACCACGATCGCACTGAACCCCACCAGAGGCAGATTCGCAGCTTCCATAATCGGCATCATCGAAAACGATGCCAGAAGCAGATGAAGCGAACCAAAAATCCCCAGTGAAGCACCCGCGATATATCTGGGAACGACGACATGCCTTAAAAACCGTGTCTGCCGAATATTTTTGTAATGGCTGTTCATTGCCTGCCCTTTCATTTGGAGGTTGAAAACGCCTGATCCGTGTCAACTCGTCGTTGAAACAGCTACGCACAACTCTTTGGGGCAACTGCCCCTTACGCCGGGCCCGGCAACACTCTCCAAACCATCCCCGCATTCCACTTATTCCAAACCTGCTCGAGATATTCTGCTTCGTTTGAAAGGCCTATCCTCAGCATCGCTCTATTCGCCAAAAAACCACCCCCGATCAGCCCCAAGGCACGGGAAAACAGAGATGGAGATCAATCATGGCCAAGCACACAATCGCATGGATGCCCGGCGACGGCGTAGGCGTCGATGTCATGGACGCAACCCGCATCGTGCTCGATGCTCTGAACCTCGACGCTGAGTATGTCCCCGCGGATATCGGCTGGGAGTTCTGGTGCAAAGAAGGAAATCCGCTGCCTGATCGCACCCTTGAGCTTCTGAAATCTACCGATTGTGCTTTGTTTGGTGCAATTACATCCAAACCCCGCGATGAAGCAAACCAGGAGTTGGACCCGTCATTGCAGGACAAGGGATTGAGTTATTTCAGCCCCATCGTCAAGCTTCGGCAGGTTTTCAATCTGCATACCAACCTCAGGCCTTGCAAAGCCTACCCGGGTAATCCGCTGAACTACCGCGACGACATTGATCTGGTCGTCTTTCGTGAAAACACCGAAGGCATGTATGGCGGGATCGAGTGGTTCCCTTTGCCGGAAAAAATCGCAACCGCCATGGCAGATCCACAAGTCGGCCATCCCGATCGCATGAAGCGATGGTTTGAAAAGGGGCTGGACAATGTCGCGGTTTCCACACGAGTCATGAGCAGGCAAGGCTGTGAGAGTATCTGCACTCAGGCCTTTGAGTATGCCAAGAACTTCGGCAGGAAAACCGTCACGCTGGTTGAAAAACCCAATGTCCTCCGCGAAACCGGTGGTCTCATGACACGCGAGTTTCGCAAAGTTGCCAAGCAATATCCGGGTATCCAGGCATGGGAAGCAAACATCGATGCCATCTGCATGTGGATGATCAAAAATCCGCAGGATTATGATGTTCTTGTCGCAGAAAACATGTTTGGCGACATCGTCAGTGACCTCTGCGCCGGTCTTGTAGGTGGGCTTGGCTTTGCCTGTGCTGCGAACATCGGCGATGACTACGCTGTCTTTGAGCCCACCCATGGCAGCGCACCCAAGTACATCGGGCAGAATGTCGTCAATCCCATGGCCATGATTTTGACTGCCAAGATGATGCTCGACTGGCTGAGTGAAACCGAACTTGCAAACCGCCTTGAAGCTGCGGTTGCCAAAACCATCGCAGAGGGCAAGATCGCCACATACGATGTCAAAGGCCGAGGCAAGGGCGATTCAACCACAGTCGTCGCACATGAAATTGCAGCAAACCTCTAGTCTTTGTCCCGATCAATATACCCGCATTCCTGCCACAGCCTCTTCAGGTTGGCATGATCATATTCCGAGCCACATTCGGGGCATTGGCCTTGTGCAGCAATGCTGTCCAGGCGGTAACCGCAGCGCCAACATAACAGGCCTTCAGCTTCTTCAACTTTCTTTTTGAGTTGGCTTGATCTTCGAACCAGATCCACACTCAATCCTGCAAAGAGAACCATGGATACCCAGAAAAGGATCCATGTATAGAGTGCCTTGTTTATGCCCAGGCTATCGACGAGTGCAATGGTCATGATGCCCATGATTGTCATGAGTGAGAGCGAGCCATAAAGGAGAATTATCCGCCTGCGCATCATTGCAGGCACCTGCACCTTTGGCGCACCTTTCTGGTTTATGAGTTCGGGCAACTCTGATTTGTCATTGCTCATGTCTGATGACCCACGCTTAGTTGCCAGGCACTTCGATTTCAGCCCATACGGGAAAATGATCGCTGGGGAATGATTCGCTGTTTTCAGGATTCCGTCTCCAGATGCCCGATTTGCGAATGGATAATCCCTGACTGATCAGCACATAATCAACCCTCAGCCCCCATGCTGCAGTATCATCAATATCAAGCCCGTCGATGACAACATCAGCAGTTGGAGCAGGCTGCCAGTTGATCCGATTGCAGGATTTGAGAACTGTCCCGATCGGGTCTTTATATGAGCTGCCTTCATCTGGATCAGCATTCAGATCACCCAGAATCACAAACAACTGGTCTGGAGCCAAACTGCCAGGCGTGCCTTTGTCATCCACGATGTATGAAGCACCCGTCACATAGTCTGCCCAGAAGCGAATCTCGTCATGGTTTCGCTTTCCGTTGCGCTTTTCTGGGCCATCAAATGCAGGCGGTGTGGGATGGCTGCACAAAAAATGCACAACTCGACCCGATTGTGCATCATCGCCGCGACCAGGCAGCCGCACCGGGACATCCCAGTGGCTTTTGGAACTCAGTCTCACAGCAGCCCGCTCTTCATCATCGAACCAGGGCTCGGTTCCATCCGGTGTATTCGGCAAAAACGCTCCGGGTATGTAATCCCAGGGAAGCAAACGAAATGTCCGCACCTGGTCCTCCAGAATCTCAAGCCGATCGTCAACAAGCAGTGCCATGGCATATTGGCCGGGAAAAGTTCCAAATCCCCAGCAATCCCCGCCATACGCTCGGCCCATGTCTCGCGAGGCTTTGTCCTTCGCCCCCGTTGTGGGGAACTGCGTTTGCACAGTTCCATCGCGGTTCAGATCAAACCCGCTGGCCATGCCCGTGTTGGATTTTTGCATGAACCCGCGGAATCGCATGGGCTTGAGCCCAGGCCCCTGTGAGACTCCCAGATACAAATCAGCAAACCGCTGGGCATTGGTGCCGCCGGGCTTGTCACCCTCTGGCAGGTCATAGGCGATCTCATTGAGAAAGAGCACCGTGGGTCGAATCCGCTGAATGATCTGAGCCAGAGCTTTAAGTCTGGGGTTGTCTCCGTTTTTCAGATCCTCGGTGCGGACATCCTCAAGATTGAAGGTCATCACGCGGATAGCGATGGCTTGAGACGGCTCTTGTGCGCATGCCTCTGATGCCAGAGTGCCAACCATGGCGATGAGTAAAGCTGCGATCAAACCCTGATTGAGCTGAAAACTCTGTTTCATATTCACCACCCGTTCAGGCTGAATTCGGATCAGTTGTGAACCCGGATCAGCATTCAAACACGATCTGAAACGAACCATTGGCCCAGTGCCGATGATGGATCCTAGACTCCCGCGCCCAATGAATGGGTACAAAGCCATACTTGTCCCGGTAGCTCAGTTGGATAGAGCAGCGGTCTTCTAAATCGCAGGTCAGAGGTTCGAGCCCTCTCCGGGATGTTTCCCCCCTTACAGCTTGTTCAGCAAATCACCGAACACTGTGCCCCGTTGCGTGTGTACCGAGGCACTTGGGGATCAATCGCGATTGACCATGCTTCAATGCCCCCTGCGATAGATTTGGCCTGTTCATAGCCAAGACTTTGTATCATGAGCGCAGCTTTAAGTGATCGCACCCCATGATGGCACAGCACCAGAATCGGTCTTTCTGCAAATTCCTCGAGTTCATCGAGCCTGTCTTCCAGTTCGTGAAGGGGGATATGCACTGTCAGCGTGTTGATGGCTGCAACATCTCGTTCAGATTCAAGCCGAACATCAAGCACTACAGGCCTTGATTGTTCACATGTATCTTGTAATGCTGTACGCGCCTCAACAGGTGAGACTTCGCTGTCAGTGTGAAGCCTGCGGTGCTTAGGCGAAAGCCCTCGCTCGTCATGCTCATTCATGAATCGGGCTCTGCACCAGTGAATCATCCTGCGCATCATCACCCCCCTCCCCACCCTCATCCCCATTTTCATCATCCCCGAGTGGCTCAGCTTCTTTTGATTCAGTCTTGTCAGGTTCGCTTTGCATCTGCTCAGCATCGGACCAGAGCCCGGGTGAAAGCTGCAACTGATCGACGGGATAGCGGGCATCTTGCCAGGGCAAAGCCATCGCTGCTCGCAAAGGCATGAGTACAAGGTCTATCACCCCAGCCACCGGCGATGTCACTGCTTCAAACCCCTGGTGAATGAAATGGGGGTCTTCAAGTCCCAGTGCTGAGGTTGCAGATGGGTATGTGCCGCGTTGACGATCCATGCTCTGTGCAAGATTCAAAGGCCTGGCATAGGTCGGCTTGCTCCAAATCGCAGATGCAGGCACAACCACCGTCGTCTGCCTCCAAGCTGATCGATCCAGCCCTGTCAGCGTGGGCTCATCAGATACCAACTCTGCACTCTCACCATCAACCATCCCCGCATCAAAAGCAAACAGCGAAACTTCGGGACTGAGACTGACGATGTCGTTGGATTGCGTCATGCACCCGCTGCCTGTGAGCATCAGCATCGGCAGAGCAAAAACCGTGGTATGTGTGATTGAAAACCGCATGTATGTACTCCCTTGGGGTCCGGGCAGTCTATTCAAGCCATCCGTCCGCGTCGCCCGGATCTCCAAAGACCCGGCTGATTGCTTCGACAACCGTCTGTTCATCAAACCCGCGTCTGGCGAGCAATCCTGCTGCACGAGCAGCTGCTCTGGAATCTCCCTCGCCCTTTTTAAGCTCGATCAATCGCACAGCACGCTGAAGCGCAGGCTCAGTATTTCTCTCTTGAGCAAGTGCCTGTGCGATAGTCTCTTCGCTCACGCCCATCTGCAACAGTTTGTGTTCCAGCAGCCGATCTTCCACGCTGTTTTTTTCACGCTGATTGCGAATTACATCCAGCGCCAATCTGTGATCATCCAGAAGCTGCACCATTTGCAACTCGTCAATCACCCGCTGAATGATCTGTACATCGTATCCCTTGCGATCAAGATCATTTGACACTCGCGCACACGACCTCGCAGACCGTGACAGCATTTTCTGGGCATCTTTGCGAGCCATGTCAAGCTGTTGAGCCTGCATGATCCGATCGATCAGGATCTCATCACAAGGCATATCGACTGTGAGCCCAAGCTCCTGCACCTGGTCCACGCTGATTGTCGCCACCCGTCTCTGGTCGATCAGCACACGAACCCGGGCCACATCAGACCCGGTTGGCATGAGGGCTGTGATTCGGGATTCGTGATGATCAAATAAATCAGCCATGCTTTGTCATGCTTCCAGCGCAGCCAGATACTCCAGGGCTTCGCTGGCTGCCTTTGCATCACCCACCTGATCTCCGACTTGTGCGCACAGTTCCAGTTCAGCTCGGGCATCAGCAATTTTTCCGATCGATTCCAGCGACCGGGCCTTGTGATAATGCGCATAGCAGGTCGTTGCATCCTGTTCCAGACAGCGATCGTAGTAGGATATGGCGGTTTCGTGCTCGCCTTCCTTTGCGTGTGCCTGAGCCAAGCCATACAGCAGAAAAGCATCGTCAGGTTCAGTCTTTAAAACCGCTTCAAGTTGCGCGATCGTCGGCATGATTCTTTTCCTCAACAGGTCCAATCACATTATCCGCCCACAGTCTATATGCAGACAGGCGTTGACGCCAGAACTGGCATTGATATCGCTCCTGTGATTCGGGCTGATTGTCATAACGGAGCCTAGAATCTTGATACGGCTTATGGTCATAGGGCGTGGTGTCCTCTGATTCATCAGCCTGAGCACAAATCAGCCTACCAGGGAGTTGTCAGATGCACTCAATCAAGACAGTCGGCGTCATCGGAGCAGGTCAAATGGGAGGCGGCATCGCCCAGGTCGCTGGCATCAGTGGCTTTAGTACCATCGTTTACGATCAATACGACCAGGCTATCACCAAATGCCAGGCTCTTCACGACAAACTGCTCGCCCGTGCGGTCCAGAAAGAACGCATGACCCAGCAGGAAGCTGATGCTGCCAAGGAGCGCATCGGTTTCGTCTCCAATCTTGATGATCTGGCATCAGCAGATATCGTGATCGAAGCCATCGTCGAAAACGAAGCGGTCAAAACCGAACTGTTCGCCAAACTCGCAACCATGCTTACCGACCAGCAGATTCTGGCGACCAACACCTCCAGCATCAGCATCACGACTATTGCGACCGCTGCCGGGGCCGCGGCAGATCGTGTCATCGGCATGCACTTTTTCAACCCGGTGCCTGTGATGAAGCTGGTGGAAGTGATCAACGGCCTTGCCACTTGTCCTGAAGTGACCAAGCGCACGATTGCACTGGCAGAGGCGATGGGCAAGGTGGCTGTGCCCGCCAACGACCGGGCGGGTTTTGTGTCCAACCGCGTACTCATGCCCATGATTAACGAAGCGTTTTACGCCTGGATGGAAGGCGTTGCAGAGCCTGAGCACATTGATCAGATCATGATGCTCGGCATGGCACATCCGATGGGGCCGCTGCGCCTGGCTGATTTCATCGGCTTGGATACCTGCGTTCACATCATGGATGTGATGGCAGAGGGTCTGAACAATGAACGCTATCGTGCCTGTCCGCTGATCAAGCAACTGGTAAGTGCAGGCCGGCTTGGCAACAAGACCAGGCGAGGCGTATTCAGTTACGAGAAGTAAGAGATAGCAAACGCGGGGCAGATCAACGGAAGCAGTGCTGTGTCACGGACCTGTCTGCAGGTCAGTGTTATATTGCGGGGATGAGCGCAGGGTGTTTAAGGGACTGGTCTGTGGCATTGGTCATGGGCATCCGGACATTCAGGGCCACAAATCCCACATTCATTTATCTCACTTCAACTCTTGTGCCCATGGCCGATCCCGTATAGATTGGCATACCGAAGGCTGTGCCCGCAACATCAGAGCAAAATCGTGCTGCATTTGTGCTCTGTTCACGATCGCGGACCTTGCGCTGGCCAACATTCACGCTGCGTTGGTCGCACCCCGTTCGTATTCTGGCTCACCGGCCACACCGTACATGGTGCATGCCTTAAGCCTCGTCTGATGCTGAGGGCATTTGCCATTGAGTCAACAACAGACTTTCAGCTTCGCCCTGCGGCTATGTGTTAGAATCATGCAGCAGCAGGACTCTTTGCGAGAGTGGCCTTTGGGCGTGTTGTTCACAGCGGAGGTGTCGTGATGGAAAAGCGTTATCGAGTGTTCCGGGTGTTGCCAGTTCTGGCGGTTGTGTTTGCTTCGGTTTGTTATGGGCGCATGGCTCATCCTGATCTTGAGCTGCGCATCGAGGCTGCGACCAAACAGATTCAACAGCATCCCGGGAATGCACAGCTCTACTTTGATCGTGGTGAACTGCATCTTCAGCATGAAGACTGGGACGCAGCCATGGCAGACTTTGAGAGTGTGCTCCAGCTTGACCCCGCGATGGACCGGGCACAAGTGGCGCGGGCTGTAGCATTGCTTAAAGGAGGCTGGCCCAAGTCTGCCAAGGTCGTTCTCGATGTGTATTTACGGGATCATGCTGAGGATGCCACAGCACTGCTCACGCGAGGGCGTGCTCTAGCAGCAGCGGGGGAGCATCTTTCAGCAGCTCAGGATTACACCCGCGCAATCAAGTATCTGTCTGATCCCAAGCCCGATTACTATCTGGAGCGTGCTGGTGAGTATATCCTGGCTGGAGATGCGCATCTCAAGGATGCGCTTAATGGCATTGATGAGGGCATCGAGCGATTTGGCCCACTGGTCACTCTTGAGTTGTACGCGATTGATCTGGAACTCAAGCTCGGACATGTTGATCAAGCTCTCACGCGGCTGGATGCCGTGGGAAAACAATCACAGCGCAAAGAGGGGTATTTGATTCGGCGTGGCAAGATACTTGAAGAGGCACAACGGATCGCCCAGGCAAGGTCAGCGTATGAAGCCGGGCTTGCAGCGATTCGCAAACTCCCCCTTCGGTTTCGCAAATCCAAAGCGACCAATGCACTCGAAGCCCAGGCTGTCAAAGCACTGGCGCGGCTGGATGAACGGCATCCCGTCAAGAACAACTCAAAGATGCCCGCACCCAAACCAGATTGACAAACTCCGGTCGAGCGGCATCCTTGTAAGGCTTCTGAATGGCACGCAAAGCCACTTGGAGTAAAAAAAGTATCTTTGCAGGTTTTTATAGCAAGCAAGCCTCCGGTTTTGATTATACTGGTTGCTGCGATCAGTTTGATTCCAGACTGAAGCATGACTTCGTGGAGAGATAACAATGTTCAGCAAATATGGGCGTTTTGGGTGTGGTCTGGTCAGCGTATTTCTGTTTGCATTTGGCACGCTCAAGGCGGGAGCTCTGGATACGCCTTTGATCGAAACGGGTGCGATCTGGAGTTACCTTGATGATGGATCAGATCAAGGCACTGCATGGCGGGCTCTGGCCTTTGATGATTCACTGTGGGCAACCGGGCCAGCTCAACTCGGCTATGGCGAAGGTGACGAAGCCACGGTTGTCAGCTTCGGTCCCAACGCCTCCAACAAGTACATCACGACCTATTTACGACATTCGTTCAATGTCGCCAATCCTGCTGCGATCTCCGGTCTGACACTCTCGGTGCTTCGCGATGACGGAGTCGTTGTCTATCTCAATGGCACCGAAGTCTTGCGATCAAATATGACCGCTGGGGTCTACGACTACCTCACTCATGCAAGTTCAACAGTCAGTGGCTCAAATGAGTCCCGTTTTTATAAAGCAACCGTGAATCCTGCCTTGCTCGTTGCAGGCGTCAATGTGATCGCAGTAGAACTGCATCAGCGCACGGCTACCAGTTCAGATTTAAGCTTTGACCTGCGGTTGGCTGAGAGCATGGTGTGGAAGTACCTGGATAATGGCACAGATCAGGGAACCCTCTGGAATCTGCCTGCATTTGATGACTCAACATGGGCATCTGGTCCCGGTGAAATCGGCTATGGCGATGGCGATGAAGCCACCGTCGTCAGCTTTGGACCCAGCCCCTCTAATAAATACATCACGACCTATTTTCGCCACTCCTTTGATATACCGAATCCCGGAGCCATCGGAGGCCTGAATGTATCACTCATGCGCGATGATGGCGCAGTCATGTATGTCAATGGCGTTGAAGTCCACCGATCCAATATGCCCGCTGGGACAATTGGATACCTGACAACTGCTACAGCTCCCATCGCAAGTGGATCTGAGTATGCCTACGAAGTTGTTTTTGTTGATGCTTCAGCACTCGTCCCAGGAGCCAACACGCTCGCAGTCGAGATCCATCAGGTCGGCGGCACGAGCAGTGATATCAGTCTTGATGTGCGAATCGAAGTGGCTACTGGCATTTCTTCGATCATCCGAGGTCCATATCTCCAGCGTGGAACGCCAAGCAGCGCCGTCGTGAAATGGCGGACGGATGTTCCAACCAATAGCCGTGTTCAGTATGGCTCAGCTCCGGGTAGTCTGGTGAACACCGTTAATGATCCTGCATTTACAACCAATCACGAAGTTGTCCTGACAGGATTGACAGCCAACACCGTCTATTTCTACTCGGTCGGATCAAGCACACAGCTGCTCGCTGGTGATGATGTTGACCACAGCTTCAAAACATCGCCCGTGGCTGGCACAGTTCAGCCTGTTCGGATCTGGGCGATTGGTGACTCTGGAACCGCCAATGCCAACGCCGCTGCGGTTCGTGATGCATACCTCGCATATGCCGTTGGCAACCCCGCCGATGTG
Organism: Phycisphaerales bacterium; assembly: GCA_029260555.1. Taxonomy (GTDB): domain Bacteria; phylum Planctomycetota; class Phycisphaerae; order Phycisphaerales; family UBA1924; genus JAJDCZ01. The sequence goes on along the minus strand of JAJDCZ010000012.1, from coordinate 2,978 downwards.
TGGCTCATGCTTGGCGACAACGCTTACAACAGTGGCACGGACAACGAGTACCAGAACGCCGTGTTCAATATGTACCCCACGATCCTTCGCACAACAATGCTCTGGTCGACCCTGGGCAATCATGATGGGTTCACGGCGGATTCAGCTACAGAGAGCGGCCCGTACTATGACATCTTCACGCTTCCACGCAACGCTGAATCCGGCGGCATCGCTTCTGGAACCGAGGCGTACTACTCGTTTGATTATGCCAACATTCATTTCATTTGCCTCGAGTCATATGAAACCAACCGCTCAGTCGGAGGACCGATGCTGACCTGGCTGCAAAACGACCTGGCATCCACTCTTCAGCCTTGGATCATTGCATTCTGGCACCATCCACCTTATTCCAAAGGGTCACACAACTCTGATATCGAGGGACGCTTGATCGACATGCGTCAGAATGCCTTGCCCATCCTGGAGGCTGCCGGTGTTGATCTTGTGCTCAGCGGGCACAGCCATTCTTATGAACGATCATTCCTTCTCAACGGCCATTACGGTTCTTCCGGTACGCTCGTGCCTGCGATGATTCTCGATGGAGGCGATGGACGCGAGGATGGTACCGGTGTCTATAACAAGCCAACCGCCGGGTTGGCTCCCAACGAAGGTGCTGTGTTTGCTGTGCCGGGCAGTTCCGGCAAGATCAGTGGCGGCGCGCTGAACCACCCTGCCATGTTCACCTCGCTCAATATCCTTGGGTCCATGGTGATCGATGTGGATGACAACCGCCTGGATGCGGTGTTTATCAACAACCTGGGTACGATCAACGATCACTTTACGATTACAAAGGGGCCGCCGCCCTGCCCGGTTGATATCAATGGCGACGGTGCTGTCGATGTGCTGGACTTCTTCGCATTCATTGTCGCGTTCAACAACAACGATCTGGTTGCTGACCTTGATGGCAACGGCTCAATTGATGTGCTGGACTTCTTCGCCTTTATCACGCTCTTCGCTGCCGGCTGCCCGTAAGCGTTGAATCATCAGCGTGCTGCAAATGGACTCGCCGCCATCGGGCGGCGTTCATGGGATATTTGTGCACATATCCAGAGACTGGATATGCCTGACCTGAAATCCCGGGCGGGGCATCGCACCTCGCCCCCGTCCAATGCGATACACTCCTCATTGGTTCTATCGCAAAGGAATAACCATGCCCAGTCTTCGTGTCAAAGTTGATGGCCTTGATCTTCCCAATCCCTTCATCATCGGCTCCGGCCCCCCCGGCACCAATGCCAATGTCATCTCTAAAGCCTTTGACGAAGGCTGGGGCGGTGTCATCGCCAAAACCGTTAGCCTTGATGCCTCCAAGGTCATCAATGTTGCTCCGCGTTACGCCCGAATGCGGGCTCAAGGCACACGCGAAGTCATCGGCTGGGAAAACATCGAACTCATCTCCGATCGCCCCTTTGAAGTCTGGGAAGACGAGTTCAAGAAGATCAAGGACAAGTACCCTGACCGCTGCCTCATCGCATCGATCATGGAGGAATGTACAAAGGATGCCTGGATAGAGCTTGTCGAGCGTTGCCAGGCCTGCGGCGTTGATGCTTTTGAACTGAACTTCTCCTGTCCTCATGGCCTGCCCGAGCGCAAGATGGGTGCTGCCATGGGCCAGTGCCCCGAGATCCTCACCGAGGTCTGCCAGTGGGTGATGCAGGCAGCCACGATTCCCGTGTGGGCCAAGATGACGCCCAACATCACCCACATCACCGAGCCCGCCCGTGCGTCGCTTGATGCGGGCTGTCATGGCATCGCTGCCATCAACACCATCCTCAGCGTCATGGGTGTCAACCTCGAAACCCTCCGCCCCGAACCCACCGTCGAAGGCTACTCTGTCCCTGGCGGCTACTCCTGTAAAGCGGTCCGCCCCATCGCACTTCGCATGGTCATGGAGCTCGCCACCATGATGTACGGCGGCGGCAGCGGCTCACCCATCAGCACCGACGAACACCCCACCTTCAAGGGCGACTTTCCCGATCGCTCACTCTCTGCCATCGGAGGCGTTGAATCCGGCGAAGATGCTGCCCAGTTCATACTCATGGGCGCACAAACCGTCCAGGTCTGCACAGGCGTCATGATCCACGGCTACAGCCTCGTCAAAACCATGCAAGACCAACTGCTCGCCTTTATGGAAAAACATAACTTTGAAACCATCGAAGACTTCCGGGGCCATTCACTGCGATACTTCACTACACACGCCGAGCTTGTCCGTCGTCAGGCCGAGGTCAAAGCAGCAGAAAAAGCTGCCCGGGCAGGCATAGTCACCAAAGACACCGCCTGGGAAGGCGACAAGTTCGTCGAACAGTCTGACAAGCTCGTATCCAATCAGGATGAGTAACACTCGGCCGTACCTGCACAAAAGTATTCTGATCCTGCATCAAAACGAGCCGCGACCGGGAGGGAGCGTTCTTGTCAATTAATCCTGTCAGGTAGAAATGCTCGCTTGCGCCGAACTCCAATTGCAAAGCTGCAAAGAGTTAGAATAAAAGCTGGTGGTGCGGGAACAACATGGAGAGCGATCGGCAGAGATGCACTTGTAGCAGCAGCAGGTATTCCAAAAGATGAAACAAAAGAACTAAAAAAATCAGAAGACATTGTAATATCATGCCCTTTGCTGCCTGCTGTAAACTGGATACGAAAGAATCCAATGGGATTGTCAGTTGGTGGAGCATCAAAAAGACCTTGTCTTACCATGTGGTCAATCCCATCGGTAATGAGTGTAGTTCCTAATATAGATTGGTCTGGATTCGATGTGTCGAGCGTGTATGTGATGTTTTCAGGAACATTTCGATATGATCCGAGTTGTCCACTAGAGCAGCCCAACTGAATTCGTAGCGCAGGTTTGGCGCATGGTCGGTTGCGCCTTGTGGCGTGGCGTTGTATGTTCACGGCTGGCCCTTGGACCGGGCCGGGAAGGAGCCATCAATGGCCGCACCGCTCTCACAGGA
>JAJDCZ010000011.1 GCA_029260555.1 Phycisphaerales bacterium | reverse complement strand
CCACGCCCCACACCCCACACCACCCACCACAATCTCTGCCAGCACCCCACCTGTCACATCAGGCTATATCGGAGGCTTCTGTTACGAAATCGCCTCCACCATCGAACCCATCATCCCCCAATCCCCCCGCCGTGACGACCGCCATTGGCCCCTGGCTTTCTGGCAGAGATTCGACCACGCCTACATTCATGATCAACTCACAGACCAGTGGTGGCTCGCTGGCGATCCCGCTGCCCTGCCCGACCTGACATCACCCCCACCTTCACCCCCCGCTTCAAATTGGTCACTTGGCCCTCCCCATGCCGCTCCAGATCCCGACACCTATCAAGACGCTGTCACGCGCGCCATCAGGCTCATCCATGAGGGCGATGTCTTTCAGGTCACCCTCGCACATCGACTCAGCGCACCCTTTTCAGGCTCACCCCGCGCCATGCTCACGCACCTCTTGAGCAACACCACCCCCGCCCATGGCTTCTACACCGAGTTCACCGACTCAAACAACTCCCGCCGCATCATCTGCTCGCTCAGCCCCGAACTCTTTATCCACTACGACCCCTCCTCGCGACAAATCACCACCCGCCCCATGAAAGGCACAGCCCCCTGCGCAGACCCCGACTCTCACACCCGCCTCATGAAAAGCGAAAAAGACGCTGCCGAACTGGCCATGATCGTCGACCTCATGCGAAACGACCTGGGTCGTGTCTCCTCCACACGCTCTATCACAGTCACCAACCCACGCTCACTGGAGCGTCACGGCTCAACATCCTCCCGTGGCGTTTGGCAAACCGTCGCCACCATCCAAAGCACACTCGCCCAATCCCACTTGCTCATTGACCTCCTTCAAAGTTGCCTCCCCGCAGGCTCCATCACCGGTGCTCCCAAAGTCAAAGCAATGCAGATTATCCACCAGCTCGAACCCCACGCCCGAGGCCCATACTGCGGCTCGCTAGGCCTCATCGCCGACACCGGCCTCACACAACTCAATGTCGCCATCCGAACCATCACCATCACGGATACCACACTCGACTACTGGGCCGGCGCAGGCATCGTCGCAGATTCCTCACCCCAAAACGAATGGCTCGAAACCCTCGATAAAATCCGCTCCATCCTCAATATTAACTTATCCACCCCACCCCACCCCGCCCCCTCCGCTCCCCCCTCACACCCCACCAATAAAACCTGACTAATCTATATTATGACAACCAACCCCTGCCTCCGCCCAAACCACTTCCCGCCCCTTCACCCAAGGCACAACCAGCCTTTCCTGCCCATCACACCGCTTCATTAACTGAGCCGCCCCGTCAATCATCGGCCCCGGGCTCATCGTCCCCACCACATACACACACTCCTCTTCATCATCACCCACAACCACCTCGCGCTCACAAAGTGCCTGCCTGATCACAACCGCATTCTTTCCCTTGCAAACAAGCTTCACACGCTCAAACGAGCCCCGCTCTAGCTCTGCATCAATCGCCTCGCGCGCTTGTGCCAGCCCCGTAAACCGGTCAAACATCGCTCTGTCCATGACCGTTCTTGGCTGATGATCAACCGTCGACTGCAGCTCCCTAAGCCCCCGCGCATACCCCGCCATCGCACCCTCTTTTTGTGCAATACGCTCATACCGTTGAACTGTCTCGTCAAGCCATGCCTGACGAACTTCATCAGGTGCATACCTCGCCATCACCCATCCGTTATTTCGCACCAGTTTTTCTAATATAACATTCATGTCACGGTTGGCTGACACCTTGTGATGCACAACCCTGAACCCCGGCTCAAAAATAACTCGCCCGCCCATAAGCAAAAGCTTCGCTGCCAGGTCATATTCCTCTACATAATATCCAAACCCTGCGTCATACCCCCCCGCCTTCATATACGCTTCACGCCGAATCGCCACCCCGCACCCCACAAAGACCTCCGGCAGCCCCCCTTGCTCACGCTCCACACCCCCACCTTCCCCACCAATCACAATATCCGCACTCACCGCAAAAACATCGTCATCCATCACAGCCAGCCGATCCACAAACCCCACATCCGTCGGATGCGAATCGTCATCCAGCATCACAGCCCATACCACTTTCCTCCCCAGCATCTCCACCCCAACATTGCGCCCACTCGCCCCCGCGTTATGCCCCAGCCGAACCACCGACACCCCAATCCCGTTCTCAAGTTCCCCAGGCACATCAGCGCGCTGTGCAGATGCATTGTCCACCACCACAACTTCAGCATCATGCTCTGCTTGCGCACCGATTGCTCCAAGCGTCTTGGCAAGTCGCTCCGGACGATCTCTCGTCACCAGCACATACCCGATCATCGCATCACTACAGCATCAGCCGCAAACGATTTGCCGCCTCTGCCCATGGCAAACTCAGGCTCAGCATAAGTCATATGTGATGCATGAATCTTCACCACGCCCCTGCGCAGATCCGTCGCGCTGATCGGCGTGTTCCCGATTCGCTGCGCCTGCACTGCTGCAGACACTGCCCCCAGGAATGTTGAAGGCAACAACCCGCCATGACTAATCAATCCAAGCGTGGCTGCTGCGATCAATGAATCTCCACACCCAAGTGCATCCACAGCATGCCCACACAGCGCAGGCACATACTCCGCCTTGAGCCTGCTGTCCCACCCATCGCCATGCCCCACCGACTGGCCCATCCGATCAAACGCGATCAATCCCTCGCTGCCCATCGTCACAATCGCCGACTTGCACTTTGTCGCTTCCATAAACTTCCATGCGACCAGAGGCAATCCTTCATCATAAAGCCGAAACGCCTCGCGAAGCTCAAGCTCACTGGGGCACACCAGATCCATGTTCCGCATCGCAGAAAGTGATGACCGTCGGCCACTCACATCGCCCGCCATGACATCCACCAACTGCCGCAACCCGCCACACACCCTTTGAAGCAATGAACTGGAAAAAAGCCCCTGACCAAAGTCCGCAATAACCGCTCCATGGCACCGACACCTGGCTGCCAGATCACTCGCCAGATCAACAAACGCCCCCACCCGTGCAGCATCCAGAACCATCGGCTCCACCAGATCAAGCTTCATCACCTTCTGCGCCCCCACCAGAAAACGCTGCTTCTCCGTAATCGCCCCCGCAACCTCAAACGAATGCACTTCCACTCCCTCAGCTGTCAACTGCTGTGACACATCCCGTGATAGCTCATCATCCGCCATCGGTGTCAACAGAATCGGCCTCGCACCCATCGCAGCAATATGCCTGGCAATAATCCCTGCCCCGCCCACATACCGCCTCCGCTCCAAAGGCCGAAGCGTCATCACCGGGCTCTCCCCAGCAACCTCAGGCTGATCGCATAGCACATATGTATCAAGAATTGTCTCCCCCACCACCAGCACACGCTTGTCTCGAAACGATGATATCAATCCATACAACGCCTCCCCCTGCAACGCCTCCGTCCCAGTCAGCTGACTGATCCGCTGCGAGTTGGGATCCACCGACTGCTCCATCGATGCAATTAATGCTGTCGAGCTGAACACCACATCGCCCGAGCTGAACACCACCCGTCCCCCGCCGTCTTCAACCGCCCGCTGCTCAGCAGTAAACCGTGGATCATGATTAAACTCATACTCCCGGCCCTTGATATACACATCAGGCTTCACCTGACCCAACAGCTCGCTCGCTGTAGGCGTAGGCTCGATATAGACCCAGTCCACAAAGTCCAGAGCTGCCAGATTCTCCGCCCGAAGCTCCTCGGGAATCAATGGCCGCCCCTCACCCTTGCCAATCGATAAATCCCCCGTAATGCTCACCAAAAGCACATCGCCCTGCGCCTTGGCAAATCGCAAATGTCGAATATGCCCCGGATGCACAATGTCAAAGCACCCATGACACTGCACAAACGCCTTGCCCTGAGCCTTCAACTCCATACGCATGGACAAAAGGGCTTCATGCGTCAAAATCTTCCGGCGTATCCGACTCACAATCGTAGATTCAGACCCTGCTTCGCTCATATCCCCCAACTTATCGGCTCATCACGCCCACACATTGCACAAACACACACCCTTCTACCGATTGTTTCTTCATGCCGCCCTCCTCTCCTTCCATCCCCCAAACGACGCACCCCCCCTTGCTCATCCCCCTCCCGCAAGGCTTCAACGCCAGCGGCATAGTCACCATCGCCACCAACCTCATCAATCAGGTCGCCGCAACCGGCACCCCCACAGGCCTCATCCTCCACACTGAACCACCTGGTCAAAATCGCCTCGATATCCCCATCGACCCCCGCGTTCGCATCTTTGACCTCACCCATCTACCCTCACTCGATCAGCCCCAATCTGATCTCACCCCTTTCATTACCCCCTACCACTACGCCATCACCTCACTCGCTGATCAAAGCACCCACCCTGTCATGGTCCTGCCCAATATCTACGCAGACTGCTTTGGCATCTTTGCCGAGCTCTCCGCCACACTTGCAGACCGCTTCCGGGTCATCGGCTTTCAACATTCCGACATCGCTTACGACACGCGCATCCTCTGCCATTATCAATCAATCATCAATGCTTTCGTTGCCGTCAGCAATCACATCCATCAACGCCTTGAACGCGCCATCACACATCGCATCGATGACCTTACCCACATCCCCTATGGCGTCGCTGTCCCCACTTCCAGCCCTGTCACTCCAGATCACGCCAACCACTCATCCAGTACATCCTCAACTCTTCGCCTCTGTTACACAGGTCGGCTCGAACACCAGCAAAAACGCATCCTCGCGCTCCCACACCTTGCTACACAACTCCACACTCTCAACATCAATGCCCACATCACAATCCTCGGCGACGGCCCCGCACATGACCAACTCAAAGCCGCCTGCAAAAACATCCCTACAATAACAATCCTCGGCCCCGTACAACCTCATCAAATCACACAACACCTCAAACAGTCACACGCCCTCATCCTCCCCTCCCGATACGAAGGGCTCAGCCTCTCCATCCTCGAAGCCCTCGCCAATGGCTGCATCCCCATCGTCACAAAAACCAACTCCGGCTCAACCCAGGCCCTCACGCACAATGCCACAGGCTTCATCACCGATGTCTCACCCGAAGCAGACGAACATACCGCAGGTGCCGCACTGGCCAAAACCGTTGCACAATTTGCAACATTAACCGCAGCCCAGCGGCACACAATGGCAGAATCCTGCTGGAAAACCGCACAAAAACACTTCTCAACTGACCGACACACCCAGCAAGTTCTCGATCTGTGCACCCGCTGCACCACCATGCCCCCCAGAATCTGGCCCGCAAACCGCCCCTGCGCCTTTGGCCAGTTCGACCCGGCTCTTGGCTCAGGCTCGGTCCACCCGCAAGGGCCTGCCTTACTTAAAAAACTGCTCGAAAAACTCGCCCGCCGCCGCACCGTGGTTCATGGCACCGGCGCCCACACTCAGCAACTCCGCGACATCTTCCTCTCCAGCCCCTGCACCATCTGCGCCTTCACAGACGACGACCTTGCCAAGCAAGGCTCAACTCTTTTCAATCTGCCCATCATCGCCCCAGACCACGCCTCATCAACCGGCGCGACCGATGTCGTCATCAGTTCCTGGATGCATGCTCAAGCGATATATCTTCAGCGAGACATCTATGAGCGTCAGGGTCTGCAGGTGCATTGCATCTATCCGCCGAATCTTGCTCCAGAAGCGCCTCAAGATTCAACATTGCATCCACCTGTCCATCCCCAGCTGCAAGAAACCCAAGCCTCCACACCCACCGCTTGAGCAAAAGGTGCTGCTGATACACCAGCTCAACCAACCCTTCCCCGCCATCGGCACATAATGCAGGCATCTGGTCCAGCTTTACAAACTGTCTGCACAATCGTGCTGCCAGTGTCCGCTCTCGCTCGAAAAACTGTGCGCTATAGCGAAGTTCTCCAGCATCCATCAGGTCTCGTCCAAATACTTCCTGCGCACATTCCGGGCAAGTCGCTGCAAGATTCCACGCCTGCTTGCCCAGCATGAACTCACGCTGTAGATAATCCCGCGTCAAAATACGATGATCGTGCTGCACCCGCGCCTCTGGTCGATACAGCACCGGCGATTCGAACCGTTCTCGCATGCGCCAGGCAAACTCAATATCTTCATAGCAAGGCCCGGTCAACTTCTCACAAAAACCACCCGCCCCTCGAGCCGCGGACGCAGGCATCGACAAGTTCAGTGTCCATGCGTGCCGAAAACCCCAGTCCCAGGCTGGATTCTGGCTCAATACACCTTGCATCTGGTCATAAAAAAAGATCATGGATGTCTGCCGCGTCAGCAGATCCATCATCGAATCTGTCTCAGGCACCACAAAGTCTGCCTGCCCCAGCACCATCGCGACCGCGTCGCCCAGTTCCTCGTGCGCCTCAACATGCAGCCTTGCCAGCGCCGCACCGGGGATCACATCATCGTTCAGCCACAGCACCAGCCGTCCCCGCGCCCGATTCAACAAAACATTCCGTACACTGGCAGGCCCCTCGCCATCGGTTGCAATAACCCGCATCTCTGCTCCACCAGCCTTGGCCACAATGTCTGATTCCCCCTGATCCGGCCCATCTATCCCCACCAGCACTTCAAACCGCTCCCCAACCAGATCCTGCTGCGCCAAACCTTGCACACACGCGCCCAGTTTTCCCAGCCGATTCTTCGTCGGGATCAAAATACTCAGGTCCATCTCGGGATTCATCATTATTTCCATGCAGATTCGGCATCTGACTGGTGTTTTTGTTCACGCCCGGCCGACCAATCGACCGATGGATGTTGCTGAAGGGTGTTATCGGCGGTTTCGGCTTTGGGATTGACTGGATGGACCCGGTTATTCAGCCGAACTGATCAACTTGGAACACCTGCTGAACAAATCCCACGCCAAGGAGCGGCTGATGGGCAAGAAAATCGAACGAAGGCAATACGCCAGGCGACCCCTGGCCAAGCCTTGCAAAATCAGAAACGCCAAGACCGGGCAATTCCTGGCTGCCACCACGCACGATGTCTCATCGGGCGGGTTATCGCTCACCGTCCAGACTCCCAGGAGTCTTGCCATCGGCGACGAAATCCTGATCGTGGTCAGCTGGACCGATTCGCCCATCCTCATGGAAAGCAAGATGGTCAAGGCTCGCGTGGTCCGCACCAGCCCCATCGAACACCAATCTCAGGAAGTCGCGGTGCAGCTCGCCCAGACCAACGCACTTCGCGCTGTTGCATAACGCCTGAACCACCTGAAGTGAATACAGTCATAACAAGCACCTCTGGAGCCTGTTTATGCTGTGGCAACCCCCTCTCCCTGATCAGTACCTTCGTCTCATGCCCGATCAGCTTGATCAACGCATCCGTGCGCGCAAAGCGGAACTTGGGCAAAGCCTCGTCATTCTGGGTCATCACTATCAGGCTGATGACACCATCGCCCATGCAGACCACACCGGCGATTCACTCAGACTCTCACAAATAGCTGCCCGCATTGCTCAAACACAATCAGCCCGCTTCGTCGTCTTCTGTGGCGTGCATTTCATGGCTGAAACCGCAGACCTGCTCACTCCCGATCATGTCGCAGTCCTCCTGCCCGATCTCACCGCGGGCTGCTCCATGGCTGATATGGCAACTTATGAAGATGCCCTTTTCGCCTGGAACAACATCCACAGCGAACTTGAGACTCAAGGCTTTCAAGGCAGGGTCATCCCCATCACCTATGTCAACTCAACCGCAGCTGTCAAAGCCTTCGTTGGCGCCCAAGGCGGCGCCTGCTGCACATCTTCCAACGCTGACCGCGTCTTTCACTGGGCACTGGCCGGAGGCACCGTGCCCAAATCACCCAGCGAACAAATCAAAATTCTTTTCCTGCCCGACCAGCACCTGGGACGCAACACCGCTGCAGCCCAAGGCATCAATGTTGCCAAACAGACCGCGGTCTTTGATCCCAAACGCATGAATCTGGGTGAGCCTCTGGGGGGCATGACCCCAGCACAACTAAAAAACGCGACATGTATCCTGTGGGCGGGGCACTGTTCGGTCCACAAGCTCTTCACTCCTGAGCATTGTCAGCAACTGCGCGAGCTTGATGCGCAAAATAACACACAAACCACCATCATCGTGCATCCAGAATGCACAAAAGAGGTGGTCGACCTTGCCGATCTGGCAGGCTCAACCGAGTTCATCATCAATCATGTCCAAAACGCCCAGCCAGGCTCACGGTTTGCCATCGGCACCGAGGTTCATCTTGTCAATCGACTCGCACAAAGCGCCAAAGACAAAAGCGTGGCAGTATCCATGTTGAGCGAGTGTCAATGCCTGTGCACAACCATGTACCGCATCGACCCTGCCCACCTGCTGTGGACACTGGATCAGATTCACGCTACGCCAGATTCACTGACCAATGTCATCCGTGTGCACAAAGATGCCAGGCGCGATGCATTGCTTGCGATTGATCGCATGCTCACGCTCACCCAGCAGCAACCAGACTGCCAGATAACTTCTTCATGATCAGCATGTGATCAGGATTTTATGGTTCGATCTTTGGAGATGGTCTTGATCTCAGGCGGGTCGATCAGCTCAGCTGGGGCATCGACCAGGCGTTCCATCGCCAGCTTCATCATGCGACCAACCTTGAACTTGACCGTGCGCTTGGCAGGCACGGGCACACGCTCGAGTGTTTTGGGGTTCTGGGCAAGTCTCGCTGCGCGATGACGAACCTCAAAGACACCAAAGTCGCGGAACTCGATGCGATTGCCTTCGCCCAGCTCCTTGACAATCTCATCGAGAAAAGCCTGTATGGTCTTTTTGACCACAACCCGTTTCTGGTCAGTCTGATCTGCAATCCGATCAACCAGTTCTTTTTTTGTCATTGTTGCCATTGGATCTTCCTGGACCGATCTGGCACGATAGCACCACCGGACACAACTCAACACCCCCCACCACGACGGTAGGCCAGATTCGGCCAAATGCCTAACAAATCGACAGCCTGTTTACGCTCAGCCTGCCTTTACGCATGAGAAGTGTACCGATCCTCCATCGTTATACCCACGAATGCTCTTTGGAGCCCAGCACGCGTCAAGCTCCATCCTGCATGATTGACACCGTAGTATCGCCGATTCACAACCACAGGTCAATACCGCACTTGCCACAATTAAAAACATCCTAAAATCGCACCACAACCCCGCCATAGATCCCAGCCAGCGATCCACGGTACTTGAAACGGTTTGCACTGTCCCCATCTTCCAGATCAAACACCAGCAATCGATAGCCAAACTGGGCTCCCACCCAGTCGACCGGCCTCCAGGTAAATCCCACGATGACATCAAAGGAAGCCGAGTTGGTATCACTGCCGGTACTAAAACCACCCACCGTCGCTTGCAGGTCAATGGTGAACTTGTCGTACAACTCCATTTCGCCTTTGAGTCCTGCAATGGGCTCAAAAAACTGATGATCAGCTGACCTTTGTATGCCAGCGGGTCCAAGGCTCACATCAATCTCAACATCATACATGCGAAGCCCGCCAACCACGAAAAGAGTTGCATCTAATGCATGCCCACCAGTATCAAGTGGCCGCATGGCTTTGTGATACAGCGCATAACTCACGGTGGCTTCAAATGATGAAAAGTTCAGATCCGTTTTAATTGCATCACCAGCAGCCAGAGTCACGCCTCCGAAGCGATCACCTGCGCTTGCACTGGCGGTCTGGTCGATTGAAAAGCCAAAGCCGCTGAAACTCAGTCTCCAGCGATCTTTTTGCAGGTGGATTTCACCCGCTGGAGCAATGCGTGTTGAATCGATATTCAGGTTCTCAACACTCATTTTGTTTGAGCCGCCTGGTATGGAGATATCACCACTGGGTGCGGGGTTCCACGCTGCAGGTTCTATGCGAACCGTCCAAGGCGTCACCGGGTTGGTATCCAGCTCTGTAACGCTGGTATTTTCAACGGGTTGACCCGCTTGAACAGGACTGCTTAGCACAATCAAGCTCAAAACGCCCGAACTGACAAACAATCGTGCAAAAGAACAACGCTTCATTCGATAGATCCATTGGGTTGCTCAGCTCATAAGCCGATGGTCAGAAAACAGATGTTCAAGCCTACCCTATGCAGGCAGGTGCTGCAAAATGACAAACCCACAACACCCCAGACAATGTTCCGCTGATGATGAAGATTCCTGCTCTGAATCGCGGGTTCGGCTGGCGCCAGGTGTAAATATTGACTCGGCCTTGCTTGGTTTTTCCTATGCCCGATCATCTGGCCCGGGAGGTCAGAATGTCAATAAACGGGCGACCAAAGCCCAGCTTCGTGTTGCGATCACAGCCTTGCCCATCAGTGTTCGGGCACGAAACCGCCTTGCTCACGCAGCCAGAGGCCAGATCAACAAGCATGACGAGTTGATCATTGTGTGTGATGAATGCCGAACCCAGCTGGACAATCGCAGGCTTTGCGTGCAGAAACTGAGCCGACTGGTGCTGGCAGCACTGGTCGAACCCAAAGTCCGCAAAAAAACCCGACCCACGCGAGGCTCGGTCCTCCGCAGACTCAAAGCCAAGCATGTAAAAAGCCAAATCAAACAAAAACGCCAGAAACCGGGCCACGACACCGAGTAACACGCCCCTACGCTGATGCAATGAACAGCCCGTATCGCCTGGCAATAGAGACATCCAACCCCTCAGCTTCGCCAGGTCCACTTCATGGTCCCGGAGTCGCCATTGCTGATGCACACAACACCATCCTGGGTGTTGAACTTCTTGGGCAAGGCAATCGGCATGACGACCTGCTCATGCCTGCCATCGATCGGCTGACAAAACGATTGTGCATCGCGCCCATGGAGCTGTCGCACATTGCTGTTTCGGTCGGACCCGGAGGCTTCACTGCTTTGCGAATCGCAGTCGCCACCACTAAAGCTTTGAGTATGGCTACGGGAGCCTTGTGCATCGAGGTGCCTTCAGCACTGGTGGTCGCCAGGAGCATCGAACCTGTTTCAGAGCCAACACTGGTCTGTTTGTGCTCAAAACGAGAGTCCACCCACGCGACAGTGTTTGAAAATGTGCAAAGTTCGCTGGGGACTGTTGCGGGGATCATCCAGGCAGATCAACTCCCGGGTCTGCACTCTCAAGGCATAAAAACACTGGTCGGAGACAGTTTTTTGCCAGAGTCAATGCGCACGCGTGCGCAGGAACTGGGCATGAGTATCATCGAGCCCAGACTGAGTGCTGTTGCATGTCTGAAAGCATCACTGACGCTGAAAAATACCCCCGCTGATGCACTGGCACCCATGTATGCGCGCGAGCCAGAAGCTGTTCGCGTATGGAAAACTCGCAAGACCGATAACTCCACACCATAAACAGGGGGTAATTATTCCTGACGACTTGGTGTCATCGCTCAGCATGGGTGCTGAGGCTGGATATCGGTACTTGGTGTCAAGTTAGGCAATCTCCGCTCCGATATTTGTGCTGCCACGAACCGTGGAGGCGAGACGATCATGCCTTGTGGAGTGGCCACTGCCCATAAGGGAGGCGGCTGATGTCAGATAAGAGCCACACCCCGGATGAATCCTGGGCTGACAAAAAGATTTTTACCACCGGCGAAGCTGCACGGGTTTGCAAGGTGAGTCAGCAGACGATCATTCGCTGCTTTGATGCGGGTCGGCTGGCGGGATTTCGCGTGCCGGGTTCGAAGTTTCGCCGTATCCCGCGTGAAGAGTTGATTCGCTTCATGCACGACAACAGCATTCCGACCGATCTTCTGGAAGGCCAGACCCGCCGTGTACTTGTGGTGGATGATGATCCGCAGGTGCTGGAGCTTCTGGTTGAGATTCTGTCAAGCGATGGTCGATTCGTCGTGCAGACTGCATCCACGGGCTACGACGCGGGGATTATGACCGAGTCGTTTCGACCTCATTTGATGATCCTGGACTTTCTGCTGCCTGACATCAATGGCAACCTGGTGTGTCAGAGGCTCAGGTCCAATCCTCAATACAAGAACACACGGGTCATCTGTATCAGTGGTGTGGTTGATGAACAACAGGTCAAATCGCTCATTGAAGCGGGGGCTGACCATTTTCTTAAAAAGCCTTTCAATATCCGTCAGCTCACCCAGATCATGACACAACTTCTAGAACTGCCCGATAACAACCATGATGCGTAGTACTGAAACATGCAACACCAGTGTTGATAACGACCGCACGAGACAGATCCAGCTGATCCTAAGCCAGATCAACGAGCTGCCCACGCTCTCGCCCATCGCAACCAGGTTGATGGAAATCGGCTCAGACGACGAAGCGAATCTGTCTGAAATCACTGCGCTGATCCAGTCTGACCCGGCGCTCACCAGCAAGATTCTGGGGCTTTGCAAACGAGCTGAACGGGGACTGGGTAATCGTATTACGACCGTAGATCAGGCTGTGAAGATGATCGGTTTGAAAGCTGTGCAAGCTGCGGTGCTCAGCGTCAGCGTATACGAACTGCTGAACCAGACGAACACAAAGCAAGTGCCTGGCGAGTATCAGCCGGGGGGTGATGAATCTGACCGCACATTTGACCGTGTGGGTTTCTGGATGTTCTCCATTGCGGTGGCTTCATGTGCGCAGCTCATTTCCCAGCAGATGCCCAGCCCGGCACCAGCGCCTGATGAAGCATTTGTTGCAGGACTTTTGCATGATCTGGGTCGGCAGGCGCTGGATTTTGTCTTGCCGAGGACTTACCCACGGATCATCGAGCTTGCAGAGTCTGCCCGCCTGTCAGGCGCACAGGCTGAGCAGCGCGTTCTGGGGCTTGATCATCATGAAGCTGGCAAACAGCTTGCAGAGCATTGGCAGCTGCCCACAGCACTACGGGATGTGATGTGGCTGCACGGCCAACCCATGGATGCATTGCCTGAGAATGAAAATCGAACACTCATCGGTATAGTTACGCTGGCGATCGGTGTATGCCGAACAATTCACCTCGGGTTTTCAGGCGACTGCTGTGCTCAAGACGAAACCAAGCCAATTGCCAAGTCGCTGGGTTTGAAACAAGGCGCACTGGGCAGGATTCTGCACCAGTTGCCCGATATCGTTGCAGAAAAATGTAACTCGCTGGGCATCGAAGGCACAACCAGCCCGGGCGTACTCATGAACGCACTGTCCAGTGCCAACCGCAAACTCGGCAGGCTCACGCTTGAACTGAATAAAAAGCCTGCACTTGTGCGCACACAGCCGACTGATCATGTCTCGCTTCTGGAAAAAACGCTGAGCACGATCGAGCAGTTTACCGAGTTGTCAAACGCGACCGACAGCCCGGTGCGCGTCATGGGGCTGGCGGGAAGCTGTCTGTGCGATCTGCTGGGCAAGCAGCGCCATATTGGTCTCTGGTTTGATCGTGAACAGAGCCGATGGGAAGCTCATGTGCTTTGTGTGGATGGCCAGTTGAAAGATTCGGCATTTCTTGGCCCGATGCCTTTGGAATCCATGGATCAAATCGAGCTCACAAGCAGGCTATTAGCACCCACGGGATGGGTTCAAAGCACCGAGCCTATGGCCGTGATTAACCTGTTTGGCGATGAAACTGAGCCTTTGATGCTGTTGATTCGGCTGGGGGATGACGCCTGGGATGCACTTCCAGATCAGTTGCGAGATACGCTGGTCAAGGTCTGGGCACACGCTGGGCATGTTTCGCTCAGGCGGTCCTCAGACCGCAGGCTGACCGATCAGTTGGCTGCATCAAATCGCAGAATTATGGAAGTGCAGGACGAACTGGCCCGAGCACAATCACTGGCAAGGCTTGGGATGATGGCTTCAGGTGCAGCCCACGAGATGAACAACCCGCTCACCGTGATCAGCGGATATGCCCAGCTTCTGGTTGATCGCATCACCACCGAGCCTGAAGCCCAGGCTGTGAGCGCGATTGTTGATGCAGCGTGTGATTTGACAGATCTGATCACAAGCCTGCACCTGCTGGCTGAGCCACCAACGCCAAACCCACAGGAAACGACCGCCCGTCAGATCGTCGAAACAGCAATAAATATGGCACGATCTCGGACCTGCCTGCCCATCGATGCGCAATTTTCGCCGAACGATGATGCGGACGATGCTGTGGTATGTGACCGAGAACTTGCAGCCCGATCGCTCTGTGAGCTGATCACAAACGCACAAGATGCAACAGATAACAAGATCGTACAGATTCAAGCTCAAACCGACCATGGAAATGACCGACTTGAGTTTGTAGTGCAGGATTCGGGTTCTGGAATGAACGAGCACACGCTTGAACATGCCTTTGACCCGTTCTTCAGCGACAAGCCCGCGGGGCGACAGACGGGTCTGGGACTTTCCCGGGCATTGCGTCTTGCTCAACAGCTTGGAGGTGAGATCCTGCTCTACAGCGTGCCCGATGTTGGAACCAAAGCGGTATTACTTCTCCCGGTGATGCCAGCCCAGAGCCAGAATCGAGCTGCGTGAGAGTGGCCGATGTTTTTTGAGCGAGAGATCATTCCATGGCAGATCAACGGGTACCCCAAACCAGACCCAAAGCCAGCACGCCCACTGTGGACCCGGCTGGAATGGACCCCCAGCTTCTCCTGGAACTGCTTGACGAAAACACCAGCGATTCACCCCATGATGAAAAGCCCGCAAGCCTGCTTATCGTAACCAACGATGCCCAGCAAGCTGACCTGATCAGTACCGCCCTGGAAGACGAATCGATCAGGATCGAACTGGCCCAGACCATCGCTCAAGCGTGCGTCTTGCTGGCAGACCAACCGCACGATGTTGCGATTGTTGGATCAACACTGGTTGACGGCGTGGGGCTGACTCTGATCCAGCGTCTGGCAAAGGAACACATCACAATCTCTGCGATGCTGGTCAGCTCCAACCCGAGCCTGGATGAAACAATCGAAGCCATGCGCTGCGGCGCTGTGGATGTTCTAAGCAACTGCGATCGGCCTGCGGTTATTCGTGAGCGAATTCTGGCTGCGATAGCAAAATCGCGTCGGGCTCAGTCGCGTCAACAGCGTGTAGATCGACTCAAGACTGTGTGCAAAAGGCTTGATCGAGTTCGCCATGAAATCACCCGCCAAGTGGGTTCACTGTGTACAGATCTTGTTGATGCCTATCGCGATTTGTCTGATCAGGTTGCTCATATCGGCGACACCAAAGAGTTTGAAAGCCTGATCCGTCAGGAGCTTGATATTGAGAGCCTGTTGCGAACCGTGCTTGAATATGTGCTGTCCAAGACAGGTCCTACTAATGCTGCGGTATATCTGCCTTCAACCGCAGAGGATTTCTCGCTGGGTGCGTATGTGAACTATGACCGCGATCGGGAGACGGTCGAAGTGTTGCTGGACCACCTGGCAGGTGTGCTGGCACCGAAGTTCGAATCAAACCACTCGCTGGTGTTGTGCAAAAATATCGACGATGTGGAAGCGCTCTTGGGCGAGCACGCCCACTGGATCGGTGATTGCCAGATGATCACCTTTGCCTGTCATCACGATGGCGAATGCCTGGCGGTGGTGACATTTTTCCGGGACCGCTCCAGCCCGTTCACGGATGAGGCGGTTTCACTCCTGGAAGCGTTATGCCCACTGCTTGCCCGTCAACTGTCGCAGGTGATCTATGTCCACCACCGTCACCTGCCCAAGCATCTCTGGGGCACCTTCAGCGATACGGATGATGATGAGCTGGATGACTTTGATGATCTGGATCTGGCTGCATAAAGCAGCGTGTTGATTCTTTATTCATCAAAGTAATCAGCCGGATCATGTGAGACGGGCATCTGCGTAGAGCGTTCCTGATCAGTCGCCTGGCTGGGATCGTACTTGCCCTGAGCCTGATCCTTGCGTGAGCGCGCCTTGACGATGAGCCGAATCGGCACTTCCTCAAACGGCAGTTCCTCGCGAAAACGATTCAACAAATACCGCTGATACTGTTCGGTGAACAGCTCGGGATGGTTGACCACAAGCACGATGGTTGGCGGATTGGTCTGAGTCTGAGCTGTGTACAGGATTTTTACTCGGGTACCAAGCTTTGAAGTCGGCCCGCGTTTTTCAAGTATTGCGTTCAAGAAGCGATTGAGCTTGCCCGTTGTCACGCGCGTTGAAGCCTGCTCGAACATCTCAAAGGCCAGATTGATCGTCTCGCGGACATTGAGCCCTTCGCTGGCAGAGAGAAACGCGATGGGTGCAAAGGACAGACCCTTGAGGTGGCCTCGGATGTATCTTTCGTACCCTTCAACGGTGATCAGTTTGCCATTGGGGCCAGCGGTGCCTTCGACAACATCCCATTTGTTGATTGCGATCACAACGGGTTTGTAAGAATCGCGGATCAAGTCGCCAAGTTTTTGATCGACCCGGCTGATGGTGCTGGTGGCATCGATCATGAGCAGGACCGCGTTGGCGCGAACCACGGACATCTTGGCGCGTTCAAAGGCGAACTGTTCGACTCGGCCATGGAAGCTTCGCTTGCGCCGAAGACCCGCGGTGTCGATGGCGATCATGCTTTTGCCGTCCAGTTCAAAACGCACATCGATCGAGTCTCGCGTTGTGCCTGCGATCTCAGAGACGATGACGCGCTGTTCACCCGCCAGCGTGTTGACCAGCGTGGACTTGCCCGCGTTACGCTTGCCCACGATGGCAAGTCGCATTTCAGTGGGATCAAGGCGGTCGCTGATGGTGGTCTTGATCTGGCTGGTGATCGTAAATAGTTCCTCAAAGAGCGACCGCCGAAGATAGTTGTTCATGGCAGAGCACATCAAAGACTCACCAAAGCCAAGCGAGGCAAACTCCAGCCCGTGAGGCTCCCACTTGGGGCCATCGCACTTGGTCGCAACCACACGGATGGGCACATCACGCTGAGCATCTTCCGCCCTTACGCCACTGTTGCCGAGCTTCTTTTCACGCAACATCGTGGCGATTTCAAGATCGCGAGGCGTGATCCCGGCCTGCGTATCCACCGCAAACAATACCAGATCCGCATTCAACACCGCCTGGGCAATCTGAGCCTCAATATCATCCGTCAGCGTTGACAGATCCTCGCCCGCATCATCAAACCGGGCGCCCTCAGCGATATACACGCCAAAGCCTCCCGTGTCTGTGAACTCCACAGCCAGCGAATCACCCACGCCTTCAGGAGGCTCAAGGTTGACAATGGCAACAACACGATCGCGTGTGACACCTGGCATGTCGTCAACAATCGACACCCGGCGATGGGCGATCATGTTCAGAAGCGAACTTTTGCCGACATTAGGTCGACCCACAATGGCAATTCGAGGCATAGACACGAGCCATGGTAGGACGCGCCATTTGCAAAGAAGCACCCCCCTCCCCCCTCCCCCCTCCTCCCCCCTTCCCCCCCTCCCCTCACTCTCGCCAACCCGCCCCACAAAAGCCATCTCGGACCTTTTCATACCTGAGTGAAGTGTTCCTTGCTCTACAGGTGACCCAGAATCTGTTCAAAGCCAGATGACCATGCCAAGGCTTGCCTCGGGCTGAACGATGGATTACGGGTCAATTGACTGGTTATCAGTCATGTTTCTCAGCCTGTATTCCGACCTTTACGATACAGAAGACTCGAATATGTATCTGGTTGCGCCCCGAATGTCTCTTGGGCAGGTAACAGCTCGTGCCAAGGCGATTGAGCACCATCTTTGGCAAACGAGCTGCTGGTCAGCGGCTGGATTCTTGAGAGCGTTTATTTGTTGAGATTGATTGCCACATGGCCAAGGTCATTCGATACATTCCCGGGATTGATGGCCTCAGGGCACTGGCGGTGCTGGCGGTCGTGATTTTTCATCTCAATCCCGCCTGGCTCCCCGGCGGGTTCCTTGGTGTTGATGTCTTCTTTGTCATCTCCGGGTTTCTTATCTGCTCCATCGTCTTCAATCAGACCTCCAAAGGCACATTTTCAATGATCTCCTTCTGGAGACGCCGAATCAGAAGGCTCTATCCTGCGCTTCTGGTGATGGTCGCCTTCACTCTCGTCGCGGGCAACTTCATCCTGATCAAGCCCGAACGAAACAACCTTCTTCTCCAGTCACTCAGTTCTGTTTTTTCATACTCCAACTTGTGGCTTTGGCGCACAACCGGAGGGTACTGGGACAGCAGTTCTGGCAACATTGCGCTGCTGCACACCTGGTCACTTTCTCTGGAGGAACAGTTCTATATCGTCTTTGCAATTTTCATGGGGATCTTTAGCAAGCTGCAGAAAAAAAGACTTTTCCAGTTTCTCATGGCGATAGGTATTGCAAGCTTCCTGCTCTGCATCGCAGTAACCGTGATTCATCCCAGGTCTGCATTTTACATGCTTCCTACACGAATGTGGGAGCTTGCGATTGGCTGTCTGCTGGCTATCAGAGTTCACAACAACCCTCAGCCTGTAACCTCCATCAAGCGTGCTGCGCTGTATCGCTATGCGGGCCTGTCTCTGGTGTTTGGTTCGTTTTTCTTTATCAAGGAAAGTGAACACTTCCCCGGCGTCTACCCCATGATTCCAGGCATTGGCACCGCCTTGGTCATCTTCTCGTTGATCGGCTTTGAAAAAACCCGATCGTTCCTGTGCCTGAGACCGGTACGGTATATCGGCAAGATTTCGTATTCCTTGTACCTTTGGCACTGGCCTGTCCTTGTATTTTCAGGCTTCATATTTGTCAACTGGACCACAGGACCAATCTTGATCGCATTATTCATCATGGGCATCATGTCCACGCTGAGTTACCACTATGTTGAAACTCCACTGAGAAAAGAAGGCGGCAAAAGAGAACTCGCAGCACCAGTGCTCCTGGCGAGTGTGATTGCAGCACTCCTCCCCCTGATTTACATGCCTGTGAATCCGGTTTTTAAACAAAGCCCCCTTGCTCCGATTGAAAACTCCATTACTTTTGACTCAGGCCATTCTTACGAAGCGACCAAGGCGATCACAAGTGGCAAAGGCGGCATCGCTGTGGGTGAATTGAATGCTGATTACACTCTTGCGCTGGTTGGTTCGTCTCATGCAAGAATGTTCAGCAAGCCCTTTGAAGCCTTTGTTGAGGAAGCTGGTATCCACGGCGTTGTCATGGGAACATCAGGTGTAGGCATAACGACCGCCCCATTTCCACAACGACCAAATGCTGATGTCATCAACAACAAAAGGAACAAGGCGCTCGCAGAACTCAAGCCGAGGATCACGATTCTTGCTGGCAGATGGGAACTTGAAGCCAATGCCAACAATGATTTTTTTAACATACTGATAGATCGCATTGCCAAGCTTGAAAACAGTTCCGATGTTGTTCTTGTGTTATCGCAAGTGCCCATGGTTTCGCTGCCAGATCGATTCAGAGGATCTCTCAGAAAATACCTTGTTGCCAGGGAACGGTCTTCGCTTGATCCCTTTGATGTCACGGCATCAGCATTCGTAAAAGAGGTCAATGGAAAGATCAAAGCACTCGTGGAAGACCTTCACGACAAGCGGATTATCTTTGTTGATCTGGATGACACCTTGCTGACCGAAGGCGACCACATTCGATTGATGTCAAACGGACAGTTCATATATAGCAACAGTGATCACTTGAACAATGCCGGGGCTGAGATTGTCTTTCAAGAGGCCATTGCCCCGCTGCTTGAACAGCGCATGAGCAAAAAATAAGCTGACTTCCTCTAACGCCTCCAATCAGATGTATGGTGTCATGCAGGATTTCTCCTGAAGCTCTGATTGTGAAGGTGCCACTACTCGATGCGCAGCATCGCAGTAGTGTCTTGGTTCGCTCATCTGTAGAAACACGACTGCGCCGAAGACGGCGAGCAGTGGCACCCTGATATTGAGTGTTCACAAATGAATAACATGGTTTTTACAGCGCTGCATCAGAAATTTTCCATACCGATGCTCCACACGAATACTGCAAGATGGCAGAACCTCTTTCACACAGGATCTGCCTTGTGATTGCCCCTCTCAATCCCCAGTCACTCCCAAATGATGCTCCCAGTTCGCTTGAATAAACTTGCATGTGTTATCGGACGCAGTTTTCTTTTTAGCCTTGCCTTGTGCATCTGATTTGGATCTCCCGTGCCTCCCCTGTCTCAATCGTGTACCATGTTCGGCATATGCTCGCACGCATCCATTCATACATCCTGAAAGGCATAGATGCAGCGTCTTGCGAGGTCGAGGTCGACTTTGATCCAAGAGGGCTGGAGAAGCAATCTGTCGTGGGGCTGCCCGATGCTGCGGTCAAGGAATCGCTTGAGCGCGTGCAGGCTGCGGTCGTCAACACGGGCTATGCCTACCCCGTCGGGCGTGTGCTCATCAACCTTGCCCCCGCTGATGTCCGCAAGGAAGGCCCGGTCTTTGATCTGCCTATCGCGGTCGGGCTGCTCATCACCCAAGGCATCATCAAGGCTGATCCTGACCAACGCCCCAGCCCCCGCAATGCACTCATCGCAGGCGAGCTTGCACTTGATGGCAGGCTTCGGCCAATCCGCGGCGCCATCGCCCTGGCAGAGCGTGCCAAGCGCCAAGGCATGAATGCGGTCATCGTGCCAGCGTTTAATGCTCCAGAAGCAGCACTGGTTGAAGACATTGATGTCTTTGGCTGTGGCACGCTCGCCCAGGTGGTCGGGCTTCTCAATGGTCAGCTGGACCTTGAACCCACCCCCACTCCCGACATTGCCAGCCTCATTAAAAACACCACCGCTCCAATCGACTTTGCTCAGATCAAGGGTCAGGAATCGGTCAAGCGAGCCATGGTCATCGCAGCTGCGGGCGGGCACAACATCGTCATGCTTGGTCCCGCGGGCACCGGCAAGACCATGATGGCCAAAGCTCTGCCCGGCATCCTGCCACCACTTACGCCAGAACAAGCCCTTGAGATCACACGGATCTATTCCTCTGCGGGTCTGTTAGAGCCAGGATCGGGAATGATCTCTGTTCGCCCGGTGCGCACCCCCCACCACACCGCCAGTGCCCCAGCGATTGTCGGCGGGGGCATGGTGCCTCGCCCCGGTGAAATATCCCTCGCCCATCATGGCGTGCTTTTTCTTGATGAGTTGCCCGAGTTTCCCCGTGGCGTGCTGGAGACGCTGCGCCAGCCGATGGAAGATCATGTCGTCACCATCGCCCGTGCTCATGGTTCCGTGCGCTTTCCTGCTGATTTCATGCTGGTCGCTGCGATGAATCCCACGCCTCGTGGCGATGTAGCACCCGGCCAGGTCGGCCAGCGTGAGATGGAGCGCTACCTGTCAAGAATATCTGGGCCTTTGCTTGACCGGGTTGATATTCACATCGAAGCGCCTGCTGTGTCATTTCGCGAGCTATCCACAGCTCCCACGGGAACTTCGACGAAAGACATGAAAGACCAGATCACCAAGGCGCTTTCAACTATGCACGATCGCAGTCAGCAGGGGGTGACCAACGCCAGGCTCAGCGGTAAATCGCTTGATAAAGCAGCGGTGCTGGACGATTCAGCCATGCAGCTTCTGGGTCATGCCATGAACGAGTTGGGCTTGTCTGCCAGGGCATATGACAAGATTCGCAGGCTCGCACGCACCATCGCGGATCTGGATGAATCCCAGGCTGTCACAACAGATCATGTCGCAGAAGCCATCCAGTATCGCCTCCTGGATCGGCGTTTATGAGAGTTTTTCATCCATTTGGCGACAAGTAAAATCCTGCCTGCAGCCTGCGGGATTGTGCAATCTCAGCACTGCAAGTCGGTATGATCGGGCTCACGAGGTGGCTCTTTTTCATTGTGGAGATATCTATGCGCTTAAAAATGGTGTATTCGTTCGGTTCGTTGGCGTTGTTTTGCACGATGGGTTTGCTGCTGACAGGGTGTGCTTCATCGCATGCAACAGAAAAGCCCTCTACCAAAGCTGACAGCGACTGGTTCCGCTCTGCAACCAATCGTTCTACCCAGACGATCTTCAGCCCTATTGATCTGCCCACCGCCAACGAACAACGGCTTGCATCGGGTGTACCTGGCCCTGCATACTGGCAGCAACGGGCGGATTATTCGATTGATGTGACGCTTGATGCTGACGATGAGACCATAACCGGGCGCGAGACCATTACCTATACCAACAACTCGCCTCATGATCTTGACTATCTCTGGCTTAATCTCGAGCAGAACCTCTTTAAAACTGACTCGCAAGGTGCACGATCTGTCCCTCAGGGCACTCGCTTTGCAAATCGGTCTGCATTTGAAGGCGGCTACAACGATCTGATCGTCACGGGCTCTCAAGGCGAGCTCCCCATTTCGGTGTATGACACACTGGGTCGAATCGACCTGCCCGAGCCTTTGCTTTCAGGGCAGAAAATGCAGTTTGATGTGTCCTGGACTTTCCAGATCCCCAAATATGGCGCAGACCGGCTGGCCATCGAAGAAGTCGAGCAAGGCAAAGTGTTTGAAATTGCCCAGTGGTTCCCGAATCTGTGTGTCTACGACGACACCCATGGCTGGAACACCCTTGACTACCTGGGGCAGGGCGAGTTCTACACAAACTTCGGCGATTACGATGTCCGCATCACCGTGCCGGGCAACCACATCGTCGTTGCTACGGGAACGCTACAGAACCCTGAAGCGGTTCTGACTGAAACCCAGCTCCAAAGGCTCACAGAGGCTCACTCCAGCGATGAAACCGTCGTCATCCGCTCTGCTGATGAAGTTGGCGACCCTGCGACCAGACCAGAGGCTGATGAGCTATTAACATGGCAGTTTAAAGCACACGATGTGCGCACCTTTGCGTTCTCATCCAGCGATGCGTTCATCTGGGATGCTGCGTTCCTTCCCGACAGCGGCCCGGACCACACCGGTACGCTCGTTCAGTCAGCCTATCCGAAGGAAGCCCTCCCCCTCTGGGAACAAAGCACGCAAATGCTTAAGACCGCGATCAAGGGATACAACCAGCGCTGGTTTACCTATCCCTATCCCTCAGCGATCAATGTCAATGGCAAAGTGGGTGGCATGGAATATCCCATGATCATCTATTGCCGGGCACGCAAGGATGAACACAGACTCTATGGCGTAACCACGCATGAAATCGGCCATAACTGGTTCCCCATGGTCGTCTCAAATGATGAACGCCGACATGCATGGATGGATGAAGGGTTCAACACCTTCATCAACCATTATTCAAGAGCAGACTGGTTCCCCGATGAGGAAAACTCTGGTGGCAGAGCTGGTGCACGCCGCATTGCATCGCGCATGGTCAGGCCCAATCAACAGCCCATCATGACCTACGCTGACCGGGTCCATCCTCGAAGCCTGGGGTTCCTTGCATATGCCAAGACAGCTGCGGGCTTGATCATGCTTCGGGAGCAGATTCTGGGCGAAGAGCGATTTGATGCTGCCTTTCGAGCTTACATCAAGCAGTGGGCATTTAAGAATCCTCAGCCGGCAGATTTTTTCCGGTCGATGGAAGATGGTGCCGGGGTCGATCTTGCCTGGTTCTGGCGTGGGTGGTTCATGGAAACATCCACACTCGATCAGGCTGTCACCAGCGTGACACAAAATGAAGAAAAAGGCACCGCACTGGTCACGATTTTCAACCTTGGCGAGTTGGTGATGCCGGTGGTCTTAGAAGTGCGTTATGCCGATGGCACTCGCCAGCGTAAAACGCTTCCGGTGCAGATATGGGCGTATTCCACCAAATGGTCAACGAGCATTTCGACCGATGGCAAGGCAATTGCGAGCATCACCATCGACCCGGACAAAGCCTTTCCTGATGTAGACCTGTCCAACAATGTCTGGGGAGAGTAAGGCGAACCAGATGTGCTGCCAGCCTTGATTGGGGCTGTGTGTCAGAGTGCACACTCAGCGGATTTTTATCACTTTGTGCTTTTTGGCACCGCCTGTGACGGTGGCGATGTCGATGATAAACGCTGCGATGACGAGACCCAGGTATATTCCAGAAGATGCTGAGCCATGAGCCTGAATCGCCCAGGCGTAGGCGAGCGTGGTGTAGGGCAAAAAGATGAAGCCCAGCACCGGCAAAAGCATGCTGGAATAGGCGTTAGCGATGTAGCTCGTGAACAGGTACAGCACCACAAGCACGAGTCTGGGAAACCCCAGCGCAAGAATGACAAACAGACAACCCATGATGTGAGCCTATCTGATTCCAGAGCTCTGCACCAGTATAATTTTTCTGTGAGTTGTCAATACGGGCTTACCACATCATGCGCAATGTGATCTGTACCACGATCAAGGCATAGACACCTGCGAACAGATCATCGATAAGAACGCCCCAGCCTGCGGGGAGCTTTTGCATGCCATTTGCAGGCGGCGGCTTGAGAATGTCAAAGAACCGAAAACTGAAAAAAGCCAGCATGCAGGCGAAGGAAATCTGCCAAAAAGAGGCATCTACTGCAAGGGGAAGGGCCAGAAGGGCGATGGATTGGCCTGCGACTTCGTCAGCGACGACCTCGCCGGGGTCTTTTTTGTTGAATCGTGCTTCAGCAGCATCGCCAAAGAGCACGCAGGCTGCGGAAAAGATGATCAGCGTGGCGACAAGTACGCTGTTATACAAGACGGGGTGGGCTGTGGGACCGAATCCTGCGAGGATCAGTACACCTGCAAGCACAACCGGAGGCAGTGAACCCCATGTGCCTGAAAAGGGGTGCATGAAACCCAGGCCGCCTGCGGTCACCATGAAAATCTGGCTCTTTTTCATTGTCTGTAGGTTAGGACGAAGTATCGGTGTTGGTGGAAGCCAGGGCGCGTTTGGCTCGAATCAGGTACGGGACAGCGGACCAGAGGGTAAAAAGCACGCAAAGCCAGACAAGGCTGAGGATGATGGATCGGCTGGTGGTGCCTTTGTTGACATCGGTGAGGGCGATGAGAAGAAGGATGATCGGGATGATGGCGGACTGGAGGATCATTTTGATTTTGCCAGACCAGGTGGCCGAGAAATCGACGCCTTGGGCTTCGAGAACGCCTCGCAACGAGGTGATGAGAAGCTCGCGAGCGAGGATGACGATGGTCATCCAAGGCATGACGCCGGTCGCCTGGATTGTGGTCTGATCGGTGGAAATGGACCAGCCCGGGCCTGCCAGCAGGACGAAAGCTCCGAGCACAAGGACTTTGTCAGCAAAGGGATCCATCACTCGACCGAACTGTGAGATGGCGTTCCAGCGCCGGGCGAGCATGCCATCAAGGGCATCGGTGACCGCTGCCAGAACGAAGATGCTCAGCGCAAAGATGAGCTTTGAGGCTGGATCGCCGGGTTGGGACAGATTGACAGTTGAGAGGATGGCAAAGAAGATGATCGCCAAGGCGAGTCTTGCGATGGTGAGGGCGTTGGGGATGGATCGCTTGAGATTTGAAGTTTGCAGAGCGGTCATCGGGGTGATGATATCAGGCCAATGCGAGGTCTGAGTGATTGCTGATGGTTGCCAGCACAAGGCGTTGGCTCTATCCTGAAGGCCCGGGCATGATGTGCGTCGCTCAGCCTGGCATGATCACGAAAAGGTACGCTGTTGGACTACCTCGTCAACCCGGTCATCTTGTACAGTCTGGTGGCGCTCAGCGGCGTGGGTGTCTGGCTCACGCTCCCACGCAAGGGGTTCAATCCGCAGATTCTTGGCGGGCTGATCGCAGGCATCGCTGTCGGCGGAATCATGCTCGCTTTGGGGCTCGCAGCGGGCGATCACGCGCCCAATCTGTTCTTTTATGTATTTGCAGCGGTGGCGCTGGGGGCGGGGCTGAGGATGATTACACATCCCCGACCTGTCTATGCAGCACTCTTTTTTATTCTGACGATTCTTGCCAGTGCGGGCATGTATCTGCTGCTTTCAGCCGAGTTCATGGCCTTTGCGTTGATTATTGTGTACGCCGGTGCGATTTTGATCACATATCTGTTCGTGATCATGCTGGCAACGCAGGGGCAGACCGAGGATGAAGAGCAAGCCCAGGCTGAAGAGTATGACAAGGTTGCCCGTGAACCTGGTTCTGCGGTATTGATCGGGTTTGTGCTGCTGGCGATGTTCAGCACCATGCTGGGGCGGGGGATGGAGAGCCTGCCAACGCCTGATCCAGCCCGTGTGGATGCGGTGCTGGGCATGATGCCTTTGAAGATCGAGCGTGACATGAAGCGCGACGGGCTGATTGAGGCAGACGAGAAGGTGGCGGGGGCTGCGGGTGTGCATATGGAAACCCGGACGGTGGATGTGACGAGTCCACGCGGTGGCCGCGAAGGCGTGGCGATGCCTGCGGATCTTCATGCGAGTAATGTGCAAAGTGTGGGGTTTGTGCTTTTGGGTCAGCATCCGGGAGCGATAGAGATCGCAGGTGTGATTTTGCTGATGGCGATGCTTGGAGCTGTGGTTCTGGCACGCAAGAAGGTCGAGATCGAAGACCAGGCCAAGCTTGATGCGGCGCGTTTGATGCGAGAGGGAGGCAGCTTGTGATGATGCAGACGCTGGCCCAGGCAGCCTATCCCCAAGCGATGCACGATGTGACGCTGTACCACTATCTGTTTGTCTCAGCGGGGATGTTTGTGCTGGGTCTGATCGGATTTTTGACGCGTCGCAACATGATTGTCATGTTTTTGTGCACGGAAATGATGTTTCAGGCCTCGGGACTGGCGTTGATTGCATTCAGCCGATTTTATCTGCACCATACTGGGCAGGCGTTTGTGATCTTTGTGCTGACGGTTGCGGCTGCCGAGGCGGCAATGGCTCTTGCACTGGTCGTGCTTTTGTATCGCAAGCATTCATCGCTGGATGGATTGCTGTTCGCTGAGCTGCGTGGCTAGGCGAGGGTTGTCAATGTTGCGCTCAGCATGGTGCTGAGTTGTCAGGAGTGTCTCAAGCGGTGTTGTTGCAGACCACAGACATTATCAACTCGATGGCGACTCTTGCTCAGAACGATCATGCTGGTAATGTGGTTGAGCATGCGACTCAGGCTGTGGATCATGCTGCAGCGGGGAATATGAAGCTGGCGCTCTTGATCCCGGCATTGCCGATACTTGGCACGATTTTGATGCTGCTTTGTGCGATTTTTCGCATCAAGAGCAAGTTGCCAGCGTTTATCACGGTTGCGTGCCTGGGCGGGGCGTTTGTTGTCACGGTGGTGACCTGGCTGGGGATGGGCGAACATGGTGCTCAGCTGGTATTCGGGTTTGACTGGATCAACTTTTCCTGGGCTGATGCATCCAGCGAGCAGAGCTTTGTTGCCAACTTCGGGCTTTATATAGATCGACTGACCTTGTTGTGGATGCTGTTTGTCACCGGGCTGGGGACGCTGATCGCGTTGTATGCCAGCGAATACATGGCTGACGATGTTGGGACGGGGTATTGCAGATTCTTTGCAGCATTTAACCTGTTTGTGTTTGCCATGACCTGCCTGGTGATGGCGGACAACCTGATTCTGCTTTATCTGGGCTGGGAGGGTGTGGGGCTTTGCTCGTATCTGTTGATCGGGTACTTTTACAAGAAGCCCAGTGCGGTGGCGGCAGCCAAGAAGGCGTTTATTGTCAATCGCATTGGCGATCTGGGGCTGGCGCTGGGGATCATGCTGATATTCGTGCAGTTTGGCACGGTTGAGTATGCTGAGTTATTCCCCAAGGTTGAGCCTCTGGTTGAGGCGTTTCGTGCGGGGCATATGGATCAGATCCCGTTTACGGTTCAGTTGATACCGGTGCTTTTGATGATTGGTGCGTTTGGCAAGAGTGCTCAGTTGCCTTTGTATGTGTGGCTGCCGGATGCGATGGAAGGCCCCACGCCAGTCAGCGCATTGATCCATGCTGCGACGATGGTGACTGCGGGTGTGTTTCTGATCGCACGCATGTTCCCGGTGTTTCTGGTCAGTGAATGGGCACTGCCTGTGGTGGCGTGGGTGGGCACGCTGACAGCGTTGTTCTCTGCCACGATCGGCATGGCGCAGTTTGATATCAAACGCATCATGGCGTATTCAACGGTCAGTCAACTGGGGTACATGTTTGCGGGGCTTGGGGTGATGACGAGCACCGGCGCAGCGTTTCATGTGTTTACACATGCGTTTTTCAAAGCCACGCTTTTCCTGTGCTGCGGAGCGGTGATGCACGGATTTGCAGGGCAGCTGGATCTTCGCAAGATCAGTGGCTTGTGGAACATGCGCGGGTGGCGCATTGTGACGATTGCGATGCTGGTGGGCAGCCTGAATCTGGCGGGTTTCCCGTTCACAGCAGGGTTCTTCTCCAAGGACATGATTATCGCAGAGTCGTTTGTCACGCCTGGATATTCAGCGATCGGCTGGATTTTACTGATTACCGCGGGGATGACAGCGTACTACACCTTCCGTGTGTTCTTCCGTGTGTTTGTGGGTCCGGTTCACTTTGAGCCTGGCGAAGAATATGAAGGGGATGCTGAGGGGCACGGGGATGAAGGGGATGGTCACGGGTTTCATCCACATGCACCGGGTTGGGCTGTCAATACGGTGCTGGGGGTTTTGGCGATCAGCTCATTGCTGGCGGTGGGAACTTACTTTATCAACACGGATCAGCATGGCTGGGTGGGTTCGATGGTGCATGATTCCAGTGCGTACATGTCGCCGCTGTATGAGAGCCATGGCGTGGTTGAGCACGATGCAAGCGGGCATGTGGAAGCCAGTTCGGATGTGCGGGCTGGTGGGACATTCTTCGGGCTTAATCCACATGGTGGTGTTTTGTATTATGTGTCAGCGGCGTTTGGTTTGATTGGGATTGTGATTGCATGGTGGCTGCACTATGCGGGGCGGACTGAAGCTGCGACGAGTCGTGCTGACAATCTGGCGTTGACAAAAGGCATGCTGGCGCGGGGGGCGCGGGGCAAGTGGTTTATTGACGAGATTTATGATGCGGTGATTCGCAAGCCGCTGTGGGTGTTTGCCAATGTGTTGTACTGGCTGGATCAGTTGTTGATTGACGGGCTGGTGAATCTGTTTGGGTGGGTGCCTCGGGCAATGGGTTCATTGATTCGGCCGACGCAAAATGGTCAGTTGCATGGGTATGCAGCGGGCATGGCGGGCGGGCTGGTGGTGTTGATGGTTGTCGTGTGGCTGATGAGCCTGTGATGAGGGTAAGGAGCGAGTCGCTGTGATCCTGCTTGGGCTTATTCTGGTGCCGATTGTGTTTGCATTGTGTGTGTGGGCGCTTCCCGAATCGCGCGCCAAGGTTGTGGCAGTTATTGGGTCGCTGGTGCCTTTGGCGATGGGGGTGATCGCGGTTGTGCAGTTCAACTGGGACATGCCCGAGCAGTTCTGGCTTGGCAAGACGATCACCTGGCTTGAGCCGATGGGGCTTGAGCTTTCGGTGGGGGTTGATTCGGTCTCGCTTTTTTTGATTCTGTTGACGCTTTTGCTGGGGCCGATCTGTGTGCTCTGCTCGTTTACTGCGATCGAGCATCGGCTCAAGACTTACTATGGGTGGCTTTTGGTGTTGCAGGGGGCGATGGTCGGCGTGTTTGCAGCACGCGATCTGGTCTTCTTTTATACATGCTTTGAGTTCACGCTCGTACCCATGTATGTGCTGATCAACATTTATGGCTCGACGAACCGCAAGAAGGCAGCGACCAAGTTCTTTTTGTACACCTTTACGGGGTCGGTGATTGCTTTGGCGGGGCTGGTGTATGTGGTGTGGTTCAGCGCCAAGGAGACGGGGTTGTGGTCGCTTGACATCGGGGTGCTGGCGACGACCGCCCGGGGGATGCCACTCGGTCAGCAGACACTTGTGATGACAGCGCTGTTGCTGGGCTTTGCGGTGAAGGTGCCTTTGTTTCCATTTCATACCTGGCTGCCTCTGGCCCATACTGAAGCTCCGACGGCGGGGTCAGTTATTTTGGCGGGGGTGCTGTTGAAGCTGGGGACTTATGGCATTTACCGGTTTGTTTTGGGCTTTACGCCTTTGGCGGTGGTGGAACATGCGGGGGTGATTGCGGTGCTTGCCATCGTGGGGATTTTGTACGCGGGACTGATCTGCTGGGTGCAGACGGATGTGAAGAAGCTGGTGGCGTATTCGTCGGTTTCCCATCTGGGTTTTTGTGTGCTGGGGCTGGTGGCGTTGAATGCAGCGGGGATCAACGGGGCTGTGCTTTACATGATCAACCACGGCTTGTCGACGGGGGCGTTGTTCCTCCTGATCGGCATGGTGTATGAGCGGTATCACACACGCTCGATGAAGGAGCTTGGAGGCTTGGCGAGCAAGATGCCAATCTGGGCGACTTTCATGGTCTTCTTTGTGATGGCGTCGGTGGGGTTGCCGGGGCTGAATGGTTTTGTCAGCGAGTTTTTGACAATCCTTGGCACCTTCCAGGCTTCAAACGCATGGTCAGGATTGCCGGGTTCGACACCGGGCGTGCTGGGGCCCTGGTTTGCAGCGTTTGCGGGTGTGGGGATGATTATTGCGGCGATGTATTTGTTGATCATGGTGGGGAAAGTGGTGTTCGGGCCTTTGGTCGAGCCTGCGAATCATGATGATGCGCACAGCAAGCTGCCTGTGGATCTGAATGCTCGCGAGATTGGGATTTTGCTGCCTTTGGCTGGGGCGTGTCTGTGGCTGGGTGTGTATCCCGCACCTGTACTGCGAACGCTTGAAGCCCCGGTGCAAGTGACGGTCGATCGTTTCCAGATGATCCTTGCCCAGAAACAGGCTGATGAGGGTGAGTCGGTGCGTGTTTCAGTCGTTCCTGCATCTGCACCTGAAGAAGAGGGGGAGACGCCTTGATCTCGATTGCTGACAAAATCGCGACGATGTGGCCTGAGATTACGCTCTTCATCGGCACATGTATTGTCATGGTGCTGGGGCTGAGCTCCAAGCTTGTGATGCGCAAAGCGTGTTCACCCGTGGCGGGGTTGAGTTTGATCATTGCGGGCTTGCTGGCACTGCAGAATGATGATGCGGTGGGTGTGATGCCTTATCTGATGCCTTATGCCAAGGCGTTGATTGCGGGTGTGGGTCTGCTTTTGTTGATGCTGCTGGCGGGCACGGTTGATCGAGATCAGGAAATGCGGATTGCTGGGGGTGCAGCGTTTAATCCGCTTTCGTCGACGCGGGCAGAGTTTTATGCGTTCTTCTTGTTTTCGCTGACGGGGTTGATGCTGTGTACGGGGGCTGAGGATCTGATCTGGTTGTTTTTGGCGCTGGAGTTGACGAGCCTGCCGACTTATATCATGGTGACGATCTCGACCTCAAGGAGCAGAGGGCAGGAAGCGGGCATCAAGTACTTTTTTCTGGGAGCACTGGGAGCTGCAATCTTTCTGTATGGGTTTGCGCTACTCTATGGCGGGACGGGCACGACCAATCTGGTTGAGATGCAGACACAGTTTGCCCAAGGCCAGATCAATACGATTGCCATGCTGGGGTTGATCCTTTCGGTGATTGGCGTGTCGTTCAAGATTGCTGCGGTGCCGATGCATTTTTATACTGCCGATGTGTATCAGGGGGCGGCGGCGCCGGTGTCTGCGTTTCTGGCGTTTGTGCCCAAGGCTGCGGGCTTCTTTGCGATCATGCTTCTGGTTTCGACGGTGGGCTGGAATCAGGGAGTGGCGGGTGGTTTGCCCGAGCCTTTGCATGCGACGCTGTGGATGATGGCGGTGGCGACGATGACGCTGGGCAATGTACTGGCGCTGCTTCAGCATTCGGTCAAGCGGATGCTGGCGTATTCGTCGATTGCGCATTCGGGGTACATGCTGGTGGGTGTGATTGCGGGTCCCGGGGAGACGGGCAGCGGGTCGCTGGGGTTTGTGGGCAATGGCCTGGCAGCGGTGTTGTTTTATCTGTTCAGCTATGGGGTGATGAATCTGGGCGTGTTTGCGGTGGTGGCGTGTCTTGAGAAGACGGGCGATTCAGGTGAGCGCGTCGAGGCGGAGCAGGTTGGTGATTTGCAGGGTTTGATTCGGACGAAGCCTTTGCTGGCGGTGGTGCTGACGATTTGTGCGTTTAGTTTGCTGGGGTTGCCTCCGATGCTGGGGTTCTTTGGCAAGCTGCCTTTGTTTACCTCGGGGATTCGCGCGGGAGAGATTCCGCTGGTGGTCATTCTTGGTTTGAATTCTGCGATTGCAGCGTTTTATTACCTGAGGCTGGTCAAGGCTGCGATTATTGATGAGCCAGCGCCCAATGCTGAGCCTCTGGTTTCGACGCCGTTCGGTGCCAGAACACTGGCTGCGGGATTGTCTGCAGCGGGTGTGGTGGTGTTCATTGTGCTAGCGGGGCCCGTGATGCGATCAAGCGAGCGTGCAGCAGTAGTCCGCGATGTTTCAGCACTTGAAGTGCATGATCTGGCTGATGGACAGAATGCTGTTCCTGTTGCTGTGAATGACTGAAGATGTTTGGTCTTTTAGGAAAAGATCAAAGACTGCTCCCTCACGGTTGCAGTTCGTCAGTAAAGACAGTGCTCTCTTACAGGTGTGCCCGGCTGGATATAGACTTGATGCTGCGGCGAGTTGAGTTGAGACTCCGGGAGGAATCATGGCACAGAGTGATCCGAAACAGATTTTGCTTGAAACCAACCTCTGGGCGACACGCAATATTTTGCAGGCGTGTGAGAAGCTTACTGATGAACAGTTCCATCACGAGTTTGAGATGGGGCCTGGTTCACTGCATGATACGGTGACGCATATTCTGGGCGCCATGCGGGGGTGGGCGGATATGCTGGCGGGGCGTGAGCCTCGGATTCGGCTGGAGGAAGGGCGGCGATCAGCAACTGAGCTGCTTGGAATGCTCGATGGAATCGCACAGGAGTTTCAGGCTGAGATTGATGCGCATGATCTGGATGATGTTGCATCTTCAGAACGAGGCGGGAGAACTTATGCCTTTACCCGAGGCGGTGTTCTCACGCATGTGACAACACACGGCATGCACCACAGCACCCAGTGCCTCAACATGCTAAGACAGCTCGGTGTTGACGAACTGCCCATGAACAGCGTGCTGGAATGGATGCTCACGGTCGACCCTGTGCAGTGATTCAGATTCCAAAGGGGACAAGACATGGCTGAGAAACCTCTGCATGTGGTCACGGGTGCTCTTGGGTATACGGGCCAGTCGGTGACTGAGCAGCTGTTGGTACAAGGCGATGTTCGCGTGCGAACGCTGACCAACTCGCCTGATCGTCCCAACCCCTTTGGCGATGCTCTTGAGATTCACAGGCTGGCGTTTGATGATGCTGATGAACTGGCCCGTTCGCTTGACGGCGTAGAGGTTTTGTATAACACCTACTGGGTTCGCTTTAATCACAAGCTTTTTACATTTGAGCAGGCGGTTGCCAATACGAAGTGTCTGTTTGACGCTGCAAAGCGGGCGGGTGTAAAACGGATCGTTCATGTCAGCATCCTGCATGCTGAGGAAGCGGACGACCTGGGGTATTACAAAGGCAAGCATGAACTGGAGCAGGCACTTGAGGCAACGGGGCTGAGTCATGCCATCGTTCGGCCCGGAGTGCTGTTCGGGCGAGGTGATATTCTTGTCAACAACATATCGTGGGTGTTGAGACATTTGCCATTGTTTGGCGTGTTTGGTGATGGTGCCTATCGGCTTCGGCCGCTCCATGTCGATGACATGGCCAGATTGATGATCGACCAGGCAGGTGCGACGGGCACGACGCGTGTGGATGCGGTTGGGCCTGAGGGGTTTTCATATCGCGAGCTGGTGCAAACCATTAGCAGGATTATCAATGTGCGCAGGATGATTGTGTCGGTGCCGCCGGGCATTGGGTATGTTGTTGGCCGATGTTTGAACCCGATCGTCAAAGATGTGATCATTACTCGAGAAGAGATCACGGGGTTGATGCGTGGTTTGCTTGATTCAGACGAGCCTGCAGCAGGTGAGACCCATCTGACGCAATGGGCACAAACGCATCGCCTGAGTTTGGGCAGGTGCTATGCCAGCGAAGTGGGGAGGAGGAAGATCCGCGACAAGGGGTATGGGCAGTTGTGAACGGGGATTTTTTATGATTGATTGCGGGGGAAACGCGGGTCGCGCTTGAGAAGGTGTATAATCAAAGAATCGCACGGGGCGCCGCGGGCCGATGTAGGCACGCAGCTGAGACGCACCCGTTGAACCTGATCCGGTTTGTACCGGCGGAGGGATTGCGCCATGACGACGACACCACACAACAACACCCATCAACAAGACACCAGGCCTACGGCTGTATACAGCGTGCCGGTGTATGGTGCGGGGAATCCGGGAGATGAAGGCGTGACGACGCCGGGTTCGTTTGCCAACAAGCCTGATATTGGCGGGGCATTGGCGTATTCATCGCCTGATACGCCGGGGATGCCCAGGCCGAGCGATAAGACCGCGTGGGATTTTCTGCCTGAGGGTTGGTCCATTGAGTCAGTCGAAACACACAGCACTGGGTGTGGCGGGCATAATCAAAGTGCGATTGGGTCGTACATTCGGTCAGTTGCGCCTGCGGGTTTTGAGCCGATCACACAGTTGGAGAATGCCCGACTTGGCGTGATCACGCCTGAGATGCGAAAGGCCCAAGAGCGTGAGACGCACTTGAGTGTTGAGCAGATTCGTGACGAGGTGGCTGCGGGTCGAATGGTGATCCCGGCCAATCGCAACCACCTGGCCCACCGCCTGGAGCCGATGGCGATCGGGCGGGCGAGCAAGACCAAGGTCAACGCCAACATGGGCGCGAGCCCCGTCAGCTCAGGCATGGAAGAAGAACTC
Source organism: Phycisphaerales bacterium (assembly GCA_029260555.1). Taxonomy (GTDB): domain Bacteria; phylum Planctomycetota; class Phycisphaerae; order Phycisphaerales; family UBA1924; genus JAJDCZ01. The sequence goes on along the minus strand of JAJDCZ010000011.1, from coordinate 47,041 downwards.
GAAAAGCTGGACTGGGCGATTCGCTGGGGAGCGGATACCGCGATGGATTTGTCCACCGGCGGGGATCTCAACTCTTGTCGGAAAGCATTTATTGCGCATTCGACGGTGCCCATCGGGACGGTGCCGATCTATTCGATGATTATCGATCGCAAGCTTGAGGATCTGGACAGGCAGGTGATTCTTGACGAGATCACAAATCAGGCTCAGCAGGGGGTTGATTATGTGACGGTGCATGCAGGGGTGCGCAAAGCACATTTGCCTTATGTCAAGGATCGGTTGATTGGCATTGTGAGCAGGGGCGGGTCGCTGCTGGCCAAGTGGATGCTGGACCATGATGCAGAGAACCCGATGTATGACGCATGGGAGGATATCTGTGACATTCTGCGTCAGTATGATGTGACATTTTCGATCGGCGATGGTTTACGCCCGGGCGGACTTGCTGACGCAACGGATGATGCGCAGCTGGCGGAACTTGAAACGCTGGGCGAGTTGACAGAGCGGGCGTGGCGAAAGGGTGTGCAGGTGATGATCGAGGGGCCGGGGCATGTGCCTTTTGATCAGATCGAGTACAATGCCAAGCTTGAAAGGAAGCTGTGTCATGGGGCACCGTTTTATGTGCTTGGGCCTCTGGTAACGGATATTTTCCCGGGTTATGACCACATTACCAGCTGTATTGGTGCAACTGCGATTGCGTATCACGGTGCGTCGATGTTGTGTTATGTGACGCCTAAGGAGCATCTGGGGTTGCCCAAGAAGGGGGATGTGAAAGACGGGTGTATTGCGTACAAGATTGCAGCCCATGCTGCGGATGTCGCCTTGGGAATTCCTGGGTCGCGAAGTCGTGATGATGAGTTGACGCGGGCCCGGGCATCACTCAACTGGGAAAAGCACTTTGAGCTTTCGTTTGATCCTGATACAGCCCGGGCGTTTCACGATGAGGATCTGGATGTTGATACGGACTTCTGCGCCATGTGCGGGCATGACTGGTGTTCGGTGCGGATTTCGATGGAGATTCAGCAGTTTGCCAGCGGCAAGGCTGAGGGATATCAGCGCATGGGCAAAGACGGCAAGCCTGGCGCCCCACTCAAGACCGCAGCTCTCACGATCGAACAGAAACAGATCCTGGAACAACGAGGCTACCTGAATCCTGACGAGATTCATACGCTGGCCAGCAAGACGATTCAGGGTGTTGCTGCTGATTCACAGCACAAGGCAACCTGCCATAGTGATCTGGTTGCAGCAGACGAAGCCAAACGCTTGCAGCAGGTTGACCACTGAGCCGATGCACTGGCATCAGTTGAGATAGTATCTTTGAAAATATGCAAAAAATAACAGGGAGGTCCAAAGTGGACCTCCCTGAAAGTTTGATCATTCAATCACCGTTTGGTGATGGATCAGCGACGACGACGCATCGCAGCCAGGCCACCGAGGCCGAGCAGGGACAGAGCGCCGGGTGTGGGAACCGCAGCGATGGTGAGTGTACCGGTCCAGAAAGCATCAGCACCGGGAGCGTCATCGAATGACTCGTGGAACTCCATGCGGAGGATGCCGTCGGGAAGCACGATGTCGGCGATGCCGTTGTCGGTCAGATCGACGATGCCGCCTGAGCTGTTGAACTCAATGCCGGGGGCAGCGGTTGCTGAAGGGGTCAGGAAAAGACCCAAGGCATCGGGGGCGATGTTGTCATCGAAGTAGACGATGGCTTCTGAGAGCCAGCTGCCACCGACGGTTTCGAGGTTGACATCCCAGCCAATACCGGTCATGGTGACGGCAGTGCCTGAAGCCTGACCCATTGCAGCAGCCAGATCGAATGCGATGACCATGTTGTTGGGATCGCCCAGCAGTTCGTTGCTGGTGATGGCATTGGCGCCCAGATCATAAGTGACCAGACCACGGCTGGAACCAACGATGGCGTCCTGGCCGAAGTTGCCTTTGGCGCCATTGGCCTGATTGGTGGAACTGACGGTACCGGCCATTGCCGATGTTGCCAGACCCGCAAGAGCTGCGAACGCAAGAATTCCTGTCTTCATCTTTTCTATCCTCCTGAACATCTCTGTTCAACTATGCCCAAATCAGGCATGTGGTTATGGACCACAGATGTGTGCACACTTGTCAAAAACCCTTGCCTTTGCCTCTACTTGCCTCGCGATGAAGCTCTGGGGCGGCTTTCTGACTTTTGAAACAAACTTCTGGGGCACCCCTTTCACTTGTCCCGCAAAAGGGACACTCCAAGAAACGACTCGCAGCATAACGCTGCACGATCATCATGCACCGGTGAACAAATCACCTTTGCATGAATCACGATACTCTAGTGAAAATAGGGAGTTGTATCTCTCTCTCTATATCTCTAGACCATCACGATAGTCAAAGAGTAACCGATTCGGTGGTGATGTTCAAGACTTTTAGCAATGCTTTTTGACAAAAACATTGCAATCACCCCGTTCATTTACCCATATTAACAGTTTCTATTCAGACCGCCCACAGCAGGGTCCTTAACCAGTCCGGTAATAATAACATGAAGCCTCGCTATCATTCTTATTGGCATAAGCTCTGCAATTACAACTGTTTATCCGCCTCTTATATAGAATGATACAGGCTGGCTACACACTCTTTGCTCAATGAGATGCATGAGTTGTCCTGCATTGATTGGCATTCACTATCCGGTAACAAAGACTGCCGTTGATGGGTATACATGAGCAAGGGCAAAGGGTAATCTGATTCATGGTTTTGGCTGAAAGGTAGGAAACGCTCAACAAGACTGGTGTTTAGCCGATATTTTCTTCTTTGAGTTCTCGGCTCATGAGCAGGGCAATGGCCTGGATCGGGTCCAGACTTTCAAAGAGCACCGCATTGACAGCCTGAGTAATGGGCATTTGTACGCGGAACTTTTCTGCAAGGTCCATAACTGAGCGAGTGGTGGCGACGCCTTCGACGACGAAGGGGGATTGTTTGAGGTATGCCTGGAGTTGCTGACCTTTGCCGAGGGCTTCGCCACAGGATCGGTTTCGGCCTTCGGGGCTAAAGCAGGTTGTTGCCAGATCGCCGACGCCTGCCACGCCGAAGAAGGTTTCGCGATTGGCACCCATAGCGGATCCGAGCCTGGTGATTTCAGCCAGGCCTCGGGCGAGAAGGGCACTTTTGGCATTGGCACCGGCTTCGAGGCCATCGATTATGCCCGCTGCGATTGCGATGACATTCTTCATAGCCCCAGCGAGCTCGACGCCCAAGATGTCCGGGTTGGTATACACCCGTAACCATTGAGTAGAAAAGAGTTTCTGAATACAGAGCGAAAACTCGGGTTGATCGCTGGCACCAATCATGGTCGCGGGCAGACACAAGGCCAGCTCTGAAGCGATGGTTGGTCCAGAGAGGGTGCCTATGGGTCTGGGTTTGGCATCGGGATCGTCTGCGAGGACATCAGCGATGATTTGCGATGGTCTCATCAGTGTGCGGTTTTCGATGCCTTTGGCGACGGAAACGATGCTGGTCGTGGGTGAGAGGTGTTTTTTGAGTTTTTCCAGAACCTGACGAATGTGCTGAACGGGGATTGCAACCACCAGCAGATCAGCATCTTCCACAGCTTCGCCATTGTGGATGCTGACGCGGATCGAGCTGGCCAGCTGAAAATCAGGCAGGCGTTTGCTCTGTCTGGTTTGTACCAGATCGCCCGCTTCTTCAGTGTTTCGGCCCCAGAGGGTGACATTGACCCCCTTCCCAGCCTCCCCACTCCCCTCTGGCCCTGCCAGGATACTGGCGCAGACCAGCCCCATCTGGCCGATGCCCAGCACAGCTACTTTTTCAGGAAGCGTGGGTCTGGAATCTGAACTTTGCACCTGAAGATTTCCTTATGGTTACGCCAAGCGGATCGAACCTCACAATGGGATACATCGTACCTGCTGGACGAGCATCGCGTCGGGCAATCAGAGTCCCTACCATCAGGCTCAAGTTTTTAGAGTGTCCAGCCAGTCTTGCATGCGGATGGGGAATTGGGAGGGGTGCAGGAACTGGCAATGTCATTTCGTTTTGATGGAGTAATCGCGTCAATGTCAACCCATGAGCACCAGGATCACGCTGAGCACGAGCATGAGGGCATGGAGTGCTGTGCACACCATGAGATAGAAATCACCGAGTGGCATTTGTTCATTTATTTCATCGGTGTGTTGCTGGTTGCGTGTACGACCATCGCCAAGAGTTGGCACTGGATATCTGATCAGGTGGTGGTGATACCAGCCATGGTCGGAGCGATCCTGCTGGGAGCCCCTTTGATTCGAGCTGCGTTCAAAGAACTGACCAAGCACAAAGCTTCGTCCAGCTCGCTGGCAGCATTGGCGATCACAGCAGCGTTTGTTACAGGGCGATATGAAACCGCCGGGTATCTGGCGTTTATTCTTTTGATCGCTGATCAGTTTCTCAGGCGGTCAGCCTGGGGTGCCCAGCGCGCCATTGCTGAACTGCTCCATCTGACGCCTGACATCGCTCGCATTGTCGATGATCAAGGCAACGAGAAGGAGATCGCCCTGGCGGATGTTCGTGTCGGTGCGCTGGTTCGCGTCAGACCTGGTGAGAATCTACCTGTTGATGGCCATGTTGTTGCGGGGAGAACCACGATTAATCAGGCATCCTTGACGGGTGAGTCGGTGCCAGTGGATGTACAGGTGGGTGACGAGGTATACGCAGGTACATCGAACCTGACGGGTAATCTTGATATTCGCGTTGATTATGTGGGTGCAGAGACGACCATTGGCAAGGTCACGCAACTCATCCGCGAAGCAGAGCAGAGTCGAAGCCCAAAGCAGCTTCTTATTGAGCAGGTCGCCCGGTTCTTTGTGCCCGTGGCGCTGTCGGTCGCATTGATTGTGCTGTTTGTAAAAAGCCAGAACCCTGCAACCCGGGATATTGCTATTGAAACCGCGGTGACTGTGCTGGTGGTGACCTGCCCGGCAGCACTGCTCTTGAGTTTTCCCACAGCGATGGTGGCTGCGTTTGCAGCCGCAGCCCGGCTGGGCATTTTGATTAAGCAAACCGATTATCTGGAAGCATCAGCCACCATTGACACGGTGATTCTGGATAAAACAGGAACGCTCACGACGGGCAAGTTCGGCGTGTCCAAGCTGGCACCTGCTGAGGGCATTGAGGGTGCCGAGCTTTTGACCGCTGCAGCCAATGGCGAGCAACACTCGAACCACCCGCTTGCGCAGTCCATTATTACAACCGCCAAGGCGGCTCGCATTGAGGTCGATGGTTCAGATGATTTTGAAGAGTTCCATGGCCGGGGTGTTCGTGCCAATACCAGCATGGGTGAGATCTGCGCGGGCCGAAGCTCGTGGCTGATAGAGCTTCATCCTGAGATTCAGGAGCAGGTTTCGTCGGTTGAATCACGCATTGAGGGGATGTCGGGCGTTCATGTGATGCGTGATGGGAAGTATCTTGGTGCGGTGGGGCTGGAAGACAGGATCAGGCCTCAGACTCGGGGCGTAATGGATCGGCTTCGTGAGCTGGGCGTTCGGCAGATTGCCATGTTTACGGGTGATCGGCTCAGCGTGGCCAAGCGCGTGGGTGTCGCGGTGGGTGTGGACAGCATCGAGGCAGAGTGCCTGCCTGAAGAAAAGCATGAACTGATCCAGACCATGAACCGTCAGGGCAATCACACTCTGATGGTGGGTGATGGAATCAATGATGGGCCTTCGCTGGCAGAAGCTGATGTGGGAATCGCCATGGGTCTTAGTGGCTCAGACATCGCGACAAACTCAGCAGGCATCGCCCTGATGACCGATGACCTGGCGCGCATCCCATTCCTGATCGAACTTTCCCGCAAAGCACGCATTATCGTGGCGCAGAACATTGCTGCGTCGATTTTGATTGCACTCATCGGGCTGACACTTGCAGCAACCGGGCACCTGAATGTTCCCGCAGCGGCGCTGTACCACTTCCTGGGCGATGTCTTTGTCATCGGCAACAGCTTCCGCCTGTTCCGCTTTGGTGAGAACTTTGCAGAGAGCGGCTTGCACGATCAGCCTCAGACAATCACGCGCCGAGAAGCGTCTATCCGCGGGCTCAGTTCGCAGGCGACTTGACCGTTTATCTGGTGTGTGAATCTGGTGGGCAGGATGCAACTCAGAGCTGGATGCCGCTGAGCAGGATCATTGCTATTGCAAAGTAGATCAGCATGCCTGAAGTATCCATCAGCGTTGCGACCATGGGTGTCGATGCCACGCCCGGATCAAGGCCCATGCGTTTGAGCACGATCGGTAAAAGTGACCCCAGCACCGTTCCCCAAAGCACCACGCCCATCACCGAGCCGCCCACTGTCATGGCCAGCCTGAGTACATATTCTTGACCCGTGATCCCGACGAGTGACAATAAAAACACATTGATCACACCCAGCAGGCCGAGCATCAAACCAATCGACGCACCGGTGAGCAACTCTCTGCCAATGACCCTGAACCAGTCCTTTGCAAGGATCTCTTCAAGAGCCAGCGCACGGGTGACGAGCGTGGCTGCCTGACTTCCCGAGTTGCCTCCACAGGAGATCACCAGCGGGATAAAGAGCGCCAGTTTTTTGTGACCCAGCTGATCTTCAAAGGTGCTCAGCACCAGCACGGTGATGGTCTGCCCCACGAACAGAATCGCCAGCCAGAGTCCGCGTTTTTTGAACATCTCCACGATGCCGGTTTGCATGTAGGGGCGATTGAGCGCCTCCATGCCGCCAAGTTTGTGGATGTCTTCGGTTGCTTCTTCTTCAGCAACATCCGCAATGTCGTCGTAGGTGACAATGCCCAGCAAGATGCCTTTGCTGTCAACCACGGGCAGGGCTGAGCGGTCATAGCGATTCATGAGCCGTACAGCTTCTTCCTGATCGTCTGAAGCTGAGAGCGCGATGAACCGGTCGTCCATGAGCTGTTGAATCATCAGCGACTGATCAGCCAGAAGCAGGCTTCGCAGGTGAATGTCATCAATGAGATGACCTGCATCATCGACGATGTAGACCCAGTTGATGGTTTCAGCATCGCGACCATACTTGCGGATGTGTTCGATGGCTTGATCAGCAGTCCAGTCGGGTCTGACGCGGACATAGTCTGGCGTCATGTGCCTGCCCACGCTCTGGGCGGGATAACCCAGGATCGCCTGGGTGATGCGGCGGTCTTCAGGGCTCAGGGAGGCAATCACCCGTTTGGCGATCTGGGAGGGCAGTTCATCGATCAGCTCAGCCCGGTCGTCGGGGTCCATTGCTTCGATGACACGCCTTGAGCCGTCAGCTCCCAGCTCTTCGATCAGGGCTTCCTGCTTGTCGGGTTCCAGCTCAGCGAAGGCTTCACCAGCATTATCCCGCTGAAGAAACCGGAACGCGACTGCAGCATCGACCGGCTCAAGCGAATCCAGAAGGTCTGCCACATCCGCAGGGGGCAGTGTGTGCAAGACTTGGCGCAACTCAGCGTATCGGCTGCTGTTGATCAGCTCGCGCATCTCTGGCTCAAGAAGTTGCACGGTCGGGTTCACGCGATGATGGTATCGCCCAAGCTGGCCCGAGGGGGGCTGGGAGGGGCGATCATGGGCAAGTTGGTCTACGACAACGAGCCAAGGCTCGTCAGCCCGATGGGCTCTTTGGTATAAAACGGCTCACCCCCAGCGACCCCGATGCGTGAACCGAAATAGATCGCCCCAGCTTCAACCCATTTCACCACTTGCTGATTCTTCTCAGGCAGCACGAACTGGGTGTGATAGGCACGGATCGATTCGATCTTGCGGGCTTCAAACCCCGTGATATCCATGATAAAGTTCGGATTGGCGACCCAGCGCAGGTGAGATGCATAATAGTAAAACAGCCACCTTGGATAAATCGGAGGCTGATCCTCGTCGCCGGGCATGGAAACTTTGGTCAGCTTGGCATCAAACCGGGCATCTTCAACGATGCGGGTGACGGCGCGATGGTCGGGATGGGCATCTTCAGGGAAAGGCACGAAGATGATCTCTGCCTGGTGCCTGCGGATGACGCCTGCCACCTTGTGCCTGGCTTGGAGCGTGTGCTCGACAGATCGGTTGGGAAGCTCAAGCAGATGCCTCTGCACGGGATTCTCAGGCGAGGACAATATCTCAGCAGCCTTGGCAGCCTCGACAGCTCGTGTTTCAGGGTCGCCATAAGGCGTGGGCTCGCCATTGGTCATGTCCAGCAACAGCACACGGTGGTTCTGGCTGACAAGCTTGGCGATGGTGCCACCCATGCCCAACTCTTGATCATCTGGATGTGGGCCTACGACAAGAATATTGGCCATGGGTGTTTTCTCCGTGTTTCATGGTTGGATGCAGAGTTGAGCAATGCGTCACAGGAGTGCGACAAATTTCATGTGTCTAACGCAACATGCTGAGATGGTTGCATCAGTCCTGCTCAGGATTGGGGATCGGCTCAAGCCCCAGCGATTTGCGCAGCTTGTTCTGATCTATCAATAACTGGTCAAACGATTCGACGCTGACCTCCGCCGTTGACGCATTCATTTTGCCAATCGTGACGGTATCGTCAGCAGCAAGGGAGTCGTTCCACTTCGGATCAGGCCAGCGGATGAATAGCCACAGCTCGTCGATGTCTTGATGCGGTTCCAAACCTGCATAGGTGAACACAGTGTCTCCCACGCGATACACTGATTGGCCCGACGCCTTGATGATCGCAGCCTGAGCCTGGACAGCCTTGTCGCGTTCCTGGTGGCTCATGCTGAAGAACTGATCCAGTGTGTAATCGCCCACATTGATCGCCCAGAGTGGTGTGCTGGAATACTGCGTCAAATAGGACTGAGGCGTAATCGTGACCATGTCCATCAGTTCAAGAGCATGTGCTGGATACACCTCCTGATCTGTCTGGGTTTGAACCAGTTGGGCGAGCAATGGCTGGCTATTGAATGTCTGTGTCTGCATCGCTCTGGGCATGGTTGCTGCGGTATTGACTGACCAGACAATGAACCAGACATACAGGCCAATGGTGATTGCAAGTATCAACGATGGGAATGCGAGTGTGGCAAGGGACGCTCTTAGGCCACTGATTCGATGCGTCTGTTTGACGGTAAACACAGCAGCTGCCAGCCACCAGAGCCATCCAAAGTATGATCCCAGGCACGGGACCGCCGATGCCAGATTGGCACCTGATGCATAGCACAATGCTCGAATGGTTGAGCCACAGGTGCCTTCACAGGTTCCGGTCAGCTTGAGTATCAGGTTGATTGTCCAAGCCCAGATGATGGTAAAAACAACCGTTGAAACCAGGCCTATGAGAATGGCAATGATCCAGACGACCAATGTCGGGGCGAGCATCGCCAGGCTGCCTCCTGATGAGATGGCGATGACTCCAAAGAGCAACATAAATGGCAACATGGTGAGCGTATAGACAATCACGATCATGGCCAGCAGGTAATGCCATGCTCGAGTTGTGGTGTTGTTATCTGTGTGCCCACTGATCAGCGAACCGGGGCGAATCATCGCCCACCATGCGGTTCGGAACCAGGCTTTGAAAAACGAGCCTCGGGGTCTGATGAGCCATGGGTTCTGAACCATGATGCACTGGATGGGGGTTAGATCCTCTGCGGGCTTGAGGGTCATTTCGTCCATATGGATGTGCGTCTGGCAACTTGAGCATGTAAACAAGACGGGTTCCAGATGTCCGCGATTGTCGGTGCCGAAGTATGCCTGCGCACAATGCGGACAGCAAAACTCCACCGAGTTGGGGACCAGCTCAAAGTCGCTGGGCAAAAATGGCGAGCCACACTCGGGACACACTCGATCCCTGATGTTGGTCAGCGGATAATGACAACTCTTGCAGATCATCAACAAGCCTCGCAGGATTCGACTCTTTGCACAGACTACCCGAACTGATCATTGGCAAGCAATGACCTGGTATTTCCAGTCACTTTCTCACAAAGAGGCGATCTGCTCAGGCAACTCGACCCGAGAACCTGCGGAATAACCGTATGGCGAGTTCCACAGCACCAAATCCCGCCAAAAGGTAACCTGCAAATATCCCGACCTGGACCCAGATGTAGGGCCATGGCTCCATCGACAGGTCAGGCGGTATATCGGCAAGATCCAGTTGCCATCCCGAGCCATAGCCAATGTATGTCACCCCTATGGAAACCAGTGTATTTGATACCGGATTGATCAAAAACACCGCCTGCAATATTTGTTCGAGTTTGGCATCAAACATGCCAAACAGGCCACCAATTGCTGCGACACCCACGATCAACATGATCCACAAAAAGACCGCCAGCCCCAGATTGCCGACTGTTGCCATCACAGTCTTGGGCAGTACCAGACTCAGCAAGAGCCCCGCGCCTGTCAGCATCACCGCGGGACCCAGCATGAGCATTAACTGGATCGGAATGATGACGGGATGCACCGAGTGCGCCATCGACGCAAGGGTGAGATGAACGACGGGCACCAGCACGATGATCCACAGCCTGCGCAGCGAGCCTGTGAACTTGCCATAGAGAATCTGCCGGGCACTCATTGGCGTGGTCAGGAGTGTCTGCCATGTGCTTGACTCACGCTCGCCTGAAACAGCGGATGTCGAAACCACTGAGGCCTGGAAGAGCAAGCCCAGCATTGCGATCAGGCTGATCGCAACATTCATGCCATAGTGATTGAGCCCAACCTCAAGATAGAGGTAGACAATCATCAAAAACACAAACCCGTACGCAAGCCACTGTGTTGCGGGGAGTGTGTTTTTTTTGGTCATGCCAGCCAGGCCGGTGATGATGCCGAAGCTTGAAAACAGCAGCAAGACACAGATCCCGAAGATGCCTCCAATGGACGGGCTGTCCATATAGAGGGTTTGTATCAGCACAATCGCCAGAAAGGCGCCGAGCAGGCCGACCAGTAACATCAACCAGCCTGGCATCTTAATGGGCGCAACAGCACCAGCAAATGCTGGTTGTTGCACCTCTCGCCATAACACCGGGTTGTCCCATATCTCACGGGTTTTGCTGATCTTTTTGTGAATCTTTTGCTTGCGCCGTTTTATACGGGCTTTGGGTTCAGGTGATTCTGCTCCATCTTGAGTTGGGGTTGCCAAAGCCATTACCCCCATATCTTCCAGCATGGTTTTTCGCACAAAATAGCTGGAATACGCGATCACGACGATCGCCATCAACAGGTTGTACGCTGCGTTCATGGGCCAAATGACATGAGCAAACTGCCCGATGCCCATGAATCCGCCGGTGAGATTGTCAGCGATCGCAATCATCGCTGCGGGCGCACAAGTTCCAATAAACAACCAGGGTTGACCCGAGCCACGATACCCAGCAACCGCAAAGGCGATAGTAATCGGCGCGACCTGAATCAGCGCCAGTGAAAAGACCGCAAAGACCACGGCGGGCGCTGCCCGTTTGTGCCAGATCGAAAACATGAGCGCTAAAGATGCACCCAGGATCCCCACCGTCAATGTGATGAGTGAACCAGCAAGAATCACGCCTGCATCTGCACCGCCAAACACACGCAGCGAAAAAAGCAAAGGCAGCGAGAGCATTGACAAAATCATCAGCTGAACAATGCTGCTGGTCAGCTTGCCCAGGACGATCTGTAGCCCCGTCATCGGCGTGGTCATGAGTGCTGAGAGTGAGCGCGAGCGGCGCTCCTGGCTGATCGCACCGGCTGTCAATGTTGGCGCGATCAGCGACAAAACCGCAAACTGAAAGATCGTCATGATCAGCGTCAGCGTTGGCGCCAACCCCTGCATTTGCTGCAATCTCATTGACGGTGACTGCGAGGTGATCTCACTTGACATGCCCACAAAGACCAGCCCGGTAAATGCGAGCAGAATCAGCGCATACCCCCCACGCGCCCAGTAAGTCAGCTTCTTGCGGCCTGCAACACAAACTTCTTTCTGAAACATGGGTCCAAAAAATAAAAACACCGGGTTCAGCCCCGCGACCAAAGTGCGCGTGCGCCCTGCCAGACTCATTGAACAGCCCCTTTGGTCAGTTTCAAAAACGCATCCTCAAGCTCAACCTTACAAGGCGTAAACGATGCGATCCGCTGCCCTGACTGCACCGCGTGCTCAATCAAAAAATGATGCCCCTGCGCACCTTCACTCAACTCGACATCCACCGCCCGCCCCTCACACGACACATTCATGACTCGCGCATCACTCCGGACTCGCTCGGCGAAAACAGCTGGATCTGGCGCACCATCAAACGATTCGAGCACGATCTGAATCCGCTCACCCGTCGCGGTTCTGGCGTAGGCATCTTCGATGCTCCCGGAATACAAAAGCTTGCCTCGTTCGATGATCCCGATGCTGGTACACATCTGTGAAAGCTCTGAAAGAATGTGCGAGCTGACCATCAGCACTTTGCCCATCCTTCCCAACTCGGTGAGGAGCGAGCGCATCTCGATGCGCGCGCGCGGGTCCAGCCCGCTTGCAGGTTCATCGAGCAGCAAGACCCGAGGCTCATGGATGAGTACACGCGCCACGCCCAGTCGCTGTTGCATGCCGCGACTCAAACTATCGACCATGGCTTTGCGTTTTTCTGTCAGGTCTGTCAGTTCAAGAACGCTGTCGATCAGGGATTTGCGTTTTTTGCGTGGGATTCCAAATGCGGCTGCGAAAAAATGCAGGTATTCATCGACACGCAAGTCGTCATAAACACCCAGGAAATCTGGCATGTATCCGATCATTCGCCGGATGCGATTGCCATCGCTCAAGACATTGCGTCCGTCGATGCTGGCGGTGCCTGAATCCGGGCGAAGCAGACATGCCAGGATTTTCATGGTTGTACTTTTGCCAGCGCCGTTGGGGCCGATGAAGCCGAAGATCTCACCCTCGCCGATCTCCAGACATAGATCATCCACCGCTGTCAGCGATCCGAAACACTTGGTCACATGGTCAAGTTTGATCATTCATCAGGCTCCATGTTCAACACCGGTTCCTTCAACCTCAACAGGTAGCGGGCGACCAGATCATGCTGTCCCATCGCTCCCTGTAAAAGCTTTGCCTGCCCCTGAATATCCTGAGCAAAGACATACACCACGCCCCACCGACCTGTCGCAAGACTTCTCTCGATCACATGGCTCCGACGATCTGCCCCGGGCAGATCAAACATCAACGCTGGTCTGACGGAAACACCCCCAACAAAATTGGATGAATACTGCATCATCTCATCCAGGTTTAATCGCTGCCACTGCGTAAACGCTTTTTTGTAACGAGCCTGCTCATCTTTGACCATTGCTCCAAAAGTTCTGTCAGATGCTGGTGTTTCTTTGAGTGTCAGATCAAACCAGGTGTCCGGTCCAATGCGCAGCACACCTGAAATGCGCTTTGACTCGGGCAGACCATCGATGCGAACTGCCCAACCAGTGTCGGTCCTGCGAATGCTTGTTTTCGTGTCAGTCTTGCTGTTGCGCAGCGACATGAAGGTACGAAATGTCCAGAGGTTCATGGGAAATGAGCCTGGGGTCAGCCCTCGCTCACTTTGTGCTGAACGCTTTTGAATCAAAGGCAATGAGCTTTTAAATAAGGCGCCATCATCGTCGATCCTCGGCGATGCCATGCCTCGCCACCATGAATCCAGTGCCACATCTGTTGGCTGGGCACGCTCAGATTTGCTGGCAAACAGCCCTGTCAGCTTCACGCGATACGCATAACTCTCGCTATCGACATCAACCATGCTGATGGTGTCTTCATGCGAAGGATCGGTGCGAATCAGCCCCGGTGCCAGATACGCCAAGGCTGAGGCCAGCAATGCCCAGCAGATGGCGCTGAACCACGACCATCGCAGTGCCTTGAGTTTTTTCAGTGCAAAAAAATCAACTGGTCCGACCAGCATGCCCAGAACAAACACTGCTCCAGCAATCATGAGAAACATGCCGTTGCCCAGCGTGAGCGAGTTTGCCAAATGATCCAGCCCTCTGGCAACCGCAATCCGGTTCAAAGTCGACCCGCCCGAACCTGGATACTCCCAGTCCAGCCAGGATAAATTGCTTTGTTCTACAAACGAATCCTCTACAACTTCACTCAGCACAAGTTCCCACCCCGCTGCGGTTGCTGAGCTGGTTACATTCTTTGCAAGCTCTGCGGGTTCAAAACCGAGCACAATCACCCAGCCCATCCCAACTGGTCCTTGTGCCAATGCGCCTTGATCATCACTTTGCAGCATGCTCAGCGACCAGCCCCGCTCGATGCCTGCAGCTGTCAAACGCATCAGCCTTTGACGAGTTGCACTTGCCTTTTCAATCTCGGGAGGGTCATCTACAGGATCAACTTCTTCATCTTCCAGACTTTCCTCACCCTGCAACTTTGCGATCTCTTCATTCTGGATTTGCACCACATACGCATATGCCTGATCCATCACATCGGTCACTTCAGCTGAAGCTTGCAGCACCGCTGATTCTGGGGCAACCTTGATCAGATCCCCTTCCTGGATCTCTGGAATCAGCGTTCGCCACTGCTTGCCTGCAGCTGAAAGCTCGACCACCAGCACGCCGCCACTTCGCACCCATCGCTTCATCGCATCCAGAGCCCGAGGGTCCATCTTCCTTGCTTGGGTATCACGAATCACCAGAGTCATCACGCCGTCATACCCAGCCCAGGTGATGGGCAACTGACTTGCCAGCGACGCTTCAAAGATCACATTTGAAAATGCCCGCTGCGCCTTTTGGTCAAGCACAGTTGCGTTAGAAGCGTTGCCCCATGTGTTAAAATCGCTATAAAACCGGCGACTCCAGACCTCGTTTGCCTGCCTGAGTGTCGTTCGGCCCACCGAGAGGATCAGCCCTGAGCTTGATCGGCGGATCGGAAGTTGCAGCTGCGAACTGTTTGCAAACGAGGTGTATTCCAGCGCCTGCAGCACCCGCCCACGCTCACTGAGCAACAAGACCTTGAGCGAGTCACTCGACTGAGGCAGACACACATTGATCTCAAATGGCGTGACCTTGTTGGGCGTTGTCGAGAAAGGCATCATCACGCGGGCGGTCTGCGTTGAATCCTGCGCATACTCAATTACGATCGTGCCTGTAATTGCTTCATCGCCCGAATCCACCCACACACGCATGGGGCAAAAACGCTCCGGTGAAAGCATCCCGGCATACCCAAACTCAGCATACACCGTCAACTCGTCGTCACTTGTGCCTTGCGCCGAAGACACCACCCCCACGCTCATCCCACCAAGCACACTTATCAGCACAATCAACAACAGCGTTCGGGTCACACATGCACCTTCCTGTTGTACACAAACCATTCCACCAGCACCATTGCCACCACGCCCAGCATCAACCAGGGCCAGATCGCGACCATTGCCCGCTGTGACTGTCCCTGCCTGGCCTGGACCACACGCGGTGCCAGCGTCAGAGTCGTCGAGGTAGAAACAACAGATTCTTCAGAATCAAGCAGGCTCGCTGCCAGTTGGCGATGCACGCGCCCTGAATCACCCTGTTCATCACGCGAGCCAGCTTCGCCCTGCCAGCTGATGGTGTAGGTGCCGACCTGCCTAATGGGGCCATAGACCACAGCACCGCCCGATGAAGGCACCAGCTTTGATTCTTTACCACTGGGATCGAGCAGCCTGACATCCCTCGCACCCGCTGGAAGCGTCTGACTCAAAACCCGTCCCGGTATAAGCACCGAGGCTGGTCCCAGAGATGCATCAAGACCCAGATGCCGAACTGATGATGCCAGGAAAACCACAAAGCTCACATCAAACGGCCAGTTTGATGATGCCACATCAATGGGCACAACGATCGATCGAGATTCCGGGCCGACCATTTCCAGAATCACAGGTCCCGAGTCGCTCGAGGCCAGCACCCGCGCCAAGCTGTCAGGACCGACCTCCACCTGCCGAGGCTCATACAGCACCACGCTATCGAGCGAAACCGACTCGAGCACCGGATGCTCACGATCCCAGTCCACGATCAACGAAACTTCGCCCTTGCCTTTATTGACTAACCCAGACGGCGCACCAGGCACCGCACCCAGAATCAGATACGCCCCCGGAGGCAACCAGTCTTGCGACCCCTTGGGCATTGCCGGCACCCAGCCATCCAATACAACCACATCAAATCGACCCAGCGACTTGTCAGCAGCAGCGGCTTGAAACTCCTCTGGTGACAACTCCACCAGCTCTTTGAGTCCCAGTGTCTCGGGATCAAGTGCAAAGCGAATAGCTTCCCCCGCGAGTGATCTGGAAACCAGCGCCACACGCAAACGCTTGGCAGGAGGCACGACCAGCCATGCAGAATCGTCAACCCTCAGCACATTCTGGCCTGCAAGCCCCGATGGAATACGAACCGTGATCAGGCCGCCTTGAGTTCGCTCAGCTTCGAACACCACCCCGCCCACGCCGGGCTTGATCTGCCCCGTTGCTGAACGCTCTGCAGGAGCAAGTGAAACACTCCGCACCGCAGAGACTTTCCCATTGATCAAAAGCTCGACATCGATCTGGCGCGCGATGGTGTCGGTGCTTTGCAAGCCTGTAAAGATGCTCAGAGCTGTGGGATTGTCAGGTTGACGCTGGGCTCGCAACTCGGTGATGCCGATGTTGATCGCATCTGTAGAACCCACAGCGTGGTAGACCAGTTCGTCAGCACTGGCTAGATCCGCATCACCCGCATCTGGAAGTCGGCCATCGGACCACAGCTCGATGCTGGCACCAAACCCCTGCACCAGTCCCACATCTTCTACCACCTCGGGTGGTTTGGCGTGGGCAGTGGCAAGCACGAACGCCTCGGCTATCCGTGATGGAGCATCGCTTGTTTCAATCCCCTCGATTGCAGCTTTGAGAAGTTCCTTGTCAGCTGTAAACTGCTGGCGAACCTCTGCGGTGGTGTCAAACGCGATCACCATCGCTTCATCGCCCCGGCCTCCATCAAATAAACCGGGCTCAGCCATCGATTCGACCAGTGCAATGGCATCTCGTTGTGCAGCTTCAAGCCTGGTCATCGCGCCGGGCTTTTCAGGATCGCCATCCATCGACTGCATCGACGCAGAACGATCGATCACCAAGACATGTTTTACGCCTTTGGCCTGGTCCGCCTGCATCCGTGGCTGACCTATCGCAGCCAGCAGCAACAAGAGCGCCAACATTTGCAGAATCAGCAGAATATTGCGCCGAAGCTTTTGAAACGGCGCATTGGCTTGCAGATCCTCGATGGCTTTCTTCCACAGCAGCGTAGACGAGACCGCCATCTCGCGCCTTTTGAGCTTGAGAAAGTACAGCAGCAAAAGCAACGGGATAGCAATCGCTGCAGCGATCCCCGCGATCAAAGGCGTCGCCCATGTCATCGCAACAACCCCTTTCGCCTGAGATATTCTAAAATCAGTGTGTCGATCTTCGTATCACTCTGCACCGTGAGATTGCCAATCTCCCGCCGGGCACAAAATGTCTGCCAGCGATCGCAATAGGCGCCAAGTGTGGCTTTGTACTTCTTGAGCAGCGGCGCCGAGATTGTCACCTCTGCAAGATCCGCATCTTCAACATCACGAAGCCGCAAATCCCCCGTGATCACAGGTTCAACTTCTTGCGGGCTGAGCACCTGAATCGCCATCAGGTCATACCCGCGACCCACCAGGAGCCTCAGCCCGGTCTCGTAGCCTTCCTTGATCAGAAAATCACTCAACAAGACCATGATGCCCTTGCCTCGCCTTTGCATGGCGATGCGCTTGCACGCTTCATCAAACGGCACATCGTCGCTGCCGCCCGCGGGCTCCATCGAGCACAGGAACCTCGCGATATCCTGCGTGCGACGCCGACCTCGTAGATCACGCACGCTCGACACCAGTGCTGGAACCGCATCTTCATCTGATTCAATGCGCCGCCCACCGATCGTGGTCACGGCAATGCGATTGTGATTGATCAGCCCGATGTACCCCAGCGCCATTGTCAGCTGCTGCATGAAGAGAAACTTGTTGGGCTCGCCGCAGTCGCTTGATGCTGAGGCATCAATGACCAGGTGCAGCGACAGGTCTTCTTCTTCCATAAACAGTTTCATGAACAGGCGATCGAGTCGGCCATAGATGTTCCAGTCGATATGTCTGAGATCATCACCTTCGACATAAGGCCTGTGATCTGCAAACTCGACTGATTCGCCCCGTTTTTTAGAGCGCCTTTCTCCCTTGAGCTTGCCAGCAAAGATTTTGCGACTTGTATAATCAAGTTGACCGACGCGCGCAATCAGCTCGCTGTCAAGCAAATCATCAATCGTCTCGGGCCGGGTTGGATTTGGCGTCACTTGCATTTATGCAACCACCAGAGGCTCATGAGATGTCAGCTTCAGGATCTCTTTCACAATCGAATCAGGATCAATGCGGTCAGCTTCAGCTTCAAAGTTCAAGAGCAGCCGATGCCGAAGCGCGGGCAGCGCGATGGCTTTGATATCTTCATAGCTTACATGGAATCTGCCCTGGGTCAGTGCCCGCACTTTGCCGCCCAGCAGCAGCGCCTGGGCTGCACGAGGACTGGCACCACAGCGCACATACCGATTCACCGGGCCATCAGCACCGCCAGCGACATGCTCGCCCTCAGGATGCGTGCCCAAGACGAGCCTTGCAGCGTATTCCATCACATGCGGCGCCACGATCGCTTCTCGCACCAACTTCTGAGCTTCAAGAATCTTCGGCCCATCAAGTATCATGCCCACTTCTGCATGATCTGCACCCGTGGTACGATCAAGAACGGTCATTAAATCATCAAGCTTTGAATACCCGACATTGAGCTTGAGCATGAACCGGTCCATCTGCGCTTCCGGTAATGGATAGGTTCCTTCCTGCTCAATGGGGTTCTGTGTCGCCAGCACCAGGAAGGGTTTGTCAAGCTCTCGCGTCTTGCCACCCACCGTCACCGCTCTTTCCTGCATCGCTTCGAGTAACGCAGACTGGGTCTTGGGCGTTGCACGGTTGATCTCGTCAGCCAGAACAATCTGGGCAAAGATCGGACCATGTTGAAACTCAAACTGCCTTCGGCCTGTGTCGGGGTCTTCGGTCACGATATTCGTCCCGATGACATCCGCAGGCATCAGGTCGGGCGTGAACTGAATCCGACTAAATGGCAGGCTCAGCGTATCGGCAAGCGTACGCACCAGAAGCGTCTTGCCAAGCCCTGGCACGCCTTCCAGAAGCACATTGCCCCCAGCAAACAGGCATGTCAGCACCCCCTTGACGACTTCTTCATGCCCGACAATCACCTTGCCGATCTCTTGTACCAGTGAGTTGAATGTCTGAGCAAACTCCTGGCATTGTGCTTTGACCTGCTCGGGCGTTTGGGGTTGTTCCTGTTTTGCCATCGCTTATTAAACTCCTGTCGGGCATCGTCATGCCTTCATCACTACGGCTGATCACCCAGCGGGGTTTGCCTGGGACTTACGACTCATCCATATCATCATGGGCACGCTTCTTTGCTTTAAGTAGCCTTGACATGCCCTGTTCCTGCTCATCAGATTCCGGTTTTTTCTTCTTTGGTTTCGCCTGCTCGATCGGTGCCCCCTCATCAGCTTTGGAAATTGCGATCGAACGCTTGGCCTTTGCTGCCTGTTTGAGTTCCTCATCACTGGCTTCAAACTTGCGACCCGCAGCACTTTCCTTGCGCTTGATGCGCGACTGAGCTTTGCTCTTGGCTGCACGCAATGATGCCAGCTGGGCTCCGCTTTTTTCACTCTTGGTCTGGAACAGCCCCACCGCAGCTGCGCCCATCGCACGAAGGTCAAGCCTGACGCGCCGAACCCCTACATCAATGAGAAAAGTACCCACGCCAATCAATGCCAGCAGCATCCAGATCGGCCTGGTCGAAATCGGTTTTTTCAGATTCTCACGCGACCACAGATCTGCGAGATCCGGATCATTTGAAAGTGTTCGTCCCCCCGTCATGGAGCGCACCTGCTCAAGCAAGGCTGTGTTATCTTCTAACACACGAAACTCATCTGCAAAGGGTCTGGAGATCGCTGCCTGCACTGAGCCTTCGATGGTGCCCCCACTCACACCCGACGGCGCAATATAGCGCATTGATGTGACATAACTGCCTGATTCGGGCGATGCAAACGAGCCTTCATATCGCCCCGGTCCCACCTGCCTGAGAACCAACTCCATACCTGTGCCATCAGGCGTCGATACACGCCCTTTCCACTGAGCAAAGTTCATAGGCGTGCCATCAGGACGAATCGCACGCAGATTCACAATTGTATGATCGCCTTCGTTGTATGTCTGCACGCGCACGCTGGCTGAACCACTTGGTCTCATGGCCCAGCGGATGTGCTGTTCCCAGAAAGTTGCAAACCCGCTCCACGCCACCCAGTCGCTCGCCCATCGTGTGCTTGCATCACTCAAAAATGCCACCGAACGACCCAGTCCATACTGCCACTGAGCTGCGACAGGGTCGTTTTCTTTGCCACGAAGCATGACCTGTGCCAGCCCCTCACGGTCTGCAGCCACGACATACCCCCTGATGGCCGGCAAGGGTGAACCGATCCCGCGCATTCCTGCAACCGAGCCATCGACAATCTCCGGGCTAAAAGCTGTGCCTTCCCATATCAAAGATCGTTTTACGGTTTGGGCTTCTTTGACAAAGATCTGCACGATTGATCCCAGCCCAGCTTTGGTTGTTATTTCATACGCCCGACCACCCGTGAAGTCAGCCATGTATTTGAGCCTTTTGAGATCACCGGGATTATGAGGAAACACACCCACCGTTGAAACCGTGATGCCTGCATCAACCAGTTTTTGCAACAATGACGCTGACGGCGGCGAAGGATCCCCATCACTGATTACAACAATGTGCTTCTGACCCGCTTTGGCATTCACAAGCCCTTGATATGCGGTGCGAATCGAAGGCGCCATGTCGGGCATGTCGCCAAACTGAAGCCCTTTGATTGCGCGGTAGAAGCTTTCCCGATTACCCACTTCAGCGAGTGGATGGACCCACTCTACGCCGCTGCTGAAGCGAAACTCCACAATCCCCGCCATATCAAGTCTGGTCAATGCTTCAATCGCAGCCTTGGCGGTCTGTTCACCAAAGTATCGCCCTTGGGGCATTTCAATCGAGTGCATCACCAGCACCAGTGCCCCCTTGGGCATCTGCTTTTTCTGAGGCGGATCAAGTTGAATCGGCAGAGCATCTTCCAGAGGCGAGCCGATCCATCCACCAGCACCGAAAGAATCGGGACCTCCAATCATCACCAGGCCCCCACCGGAATCATGGACATATTGGCGTAGTAGTTCTTGCTGCTGCTCTGAATACGAATACGCTGACTGGTTGATCATCACCACAGCGTCATAACCCGCCAGTTTGGCCAGCGAATCCGGGCCTGTCTCTGCGGTATGCACCACCGCATCAAGCTTTGCACGCATCAGTACATCAAGAATCGGTTTGGCATCTTCGGGCGCATCGGCATATACCAGCACGCGCCCTTCGCCTGATACAAAGGTCACGGTCATCGAACGATTGTTCTCAGACATCGAGTCATCGTCAGGATCATCAGGTTCAAAGATCGCTTCAAACTCTTGAGGCCCCGCAGCCATAACCGTGATCGGAACCTGCAAATGCTGCGTGCCCTTTCTCAGCGTCACACGCAAACCACCAGAGACTCCATCATCAGGATCAAGATCAATCGGATCGCCATTGACCAGCAGCGAGAGTCTGCCTGTGATCTCTCGCGTTGAAGTCAGCGTTGTGCGCACAGAAACCGTCTCGCCCATGCGCGCTGTTGCTGGCGCATCTAGCCGATCGACCATCACCTCGCTTTCATGCGTAAAACGCAAAGGCAACACATCAATCGGAACACCCAATGCCCGAGCAGCTTCAGCAGCCTGCAGCAAACTCCCCTCTGTTTCGTTCCCATCAGTCGCCAGCACGATCCGATTGGCAGCATCCTCAGGCATCACTGCGATGCCAAGCCGAAGCGCCTCAGCTAGGTTGGTTCCATCCACGGCACCGATGTGCTGCTGTTCTAAAATCGTCGTCATTCGACTGGGCAGCTGCTGTACATACGCCCCCCGCGCTGCGGTCACCATGCCCAACCGATCGTCAGCCTCCCTTTGCACTTCAGATGCCTGATCAAGATAGCCTTGCACCCAGGTCTGCAGCTTCCGTGGCACCGACCGACTGGCATCCAGAACCACCGTCACCGAAACATCTTCTGAAACCCGGCGCCACTGTGGCTCAGCGATCGCAGACATCAGAACCACAAGCACTACAAGACGAATCGCCAGCGCCACCCGCCGGGTCAGCGTGCCCAGCCCAGACAAACTCTTGCGACCAAGCCAGATCGTGATCAACCAGGTGACAGGAATCAGCACAAGCCAGATCGGCTTGTCAAACTGCACCGGCCCTGCTGACAACGATGCGAATATCAACATCACTTCACCCATCACCGCCACCCCCACCACCCCCACCACCCCTCGATATCACAACCCCCCGTGCTGGCGATTTGACACGCACCACCCTGCTCCGTGCTGAATCCAGCACGAACGCATCGCGGCCTATCACCGTCACACCCCACGGTGCAAGCACCAAGCCTCCCGAACCGTCCTGCGAGTCATGATCCACCACAAACCCCAGGCTTTGACCCGTCTCAGGCATAATGCGCTGAACCCGATTGCCTCCAAACTCGGATACCAGCACGCTGGAATCTGAAAGTCGCACCAGCCCGTATGGATATGTAAATGAACCTGCGCCATCGCCAGGCCCTTGCCAGGCACCAATCCAGGCAATCAACTTGCCTTGAAGTGTAAATCGGCCCAGCCGATGATTGCACGCATCAGCTACCAGCAACTCGCCCCGTTCAACATCAAGGCTCAATGCCTGAGGCCGATTGAACTGGATGTTGTCAGGCTCAGTGCTTGAACCAAAGCTTCCAAACGAAAACAAGAACTGGTACTGGCTGTCAAACACGCTCACCCTGTCGTTGCCGCCATATTCGCTGACATAAATGCGATCAATGCCATTGCCATCTTGTTGTGGAAGCACTGCGACATCGGTTGGATAAATGAACTGTCCATCTTCTGTGCCATACGAACCAAAGGTTGCGATGATGTCAGGTTCAGTTGCCAGCACATCCCGCGAAGGCTCCATCACAATCGCTGGCGGCTGAACCACCATCACTCGATGATAATGCGTATCAGGCAGATATAAAACCAATGAACCATCAGGTCCGGGACCAACCGTCACCCCTGTAGGCTTGCCAAGTGCAGAATCAGGCATCGTCAGCCCGCCTCGGCAACGCCCGGTTTTTGGATCAAGCCTCTGAACACGAGCGGTTTTATCCACAATCCAAAGCCATCGACCATCGGTATCAATCGCCCGCGGATATACAAACTGCCCCGGACTCGTGCCTGGCTCGCCAAATGCCCGCTCCCCTGCCCCACTCACCCCCCGGCTTGCCCCACCCATTGGCTGTTCGCCGCAACCACCAGCCAGCACAAGGGTTATCGATAATAACAAACCCACCGCTGAGCATCGCAAATCCCCAGCATCACACCCATGACCGCCTCCCCACGCCCATTTGCTGATCGTGGCTTTGGGGTTCACTGTTGATGGATTCAAGGGGTGTGCTCCGCTGCGTTGGTACTTGATACTCACCAATCAGTCTTTGGGTTTTACAAATCCGTACCGAAAATCAAAAGTCAGCCACGACGCACTGATCGCAATCATCAGCCCGATCGCCAGCATCTGCACCATCGCTGCGGACAGATCTTCATCACGAGCATAATGCAACAGCCCCAACATTGCATGTGGAAAGCTGTCCATCCCCGCAGGACGAACCATGATCGATGATTCAACTTCATGAAAACTCAAGAGCCACACAGCAACACCAACACCCACAACCACAGGCCAGGCACCCAACAATCGTACTCTAATCCATGCCCGGAATCGTGCTGAGCCAGCATCCATGAGTCTCAAGCCTTTCTCGCTGGTACTTTCATCCATCGCAAGCCACACACCTGCCAGACACGCCACCATGCCAAACCTTGCGACATGTGCGCTCACCAAGGGCAGCACTGTCTGATCAAGCCCCACGCTGCGCCCAATAGCCCACCAGAAACTGTGGGTCCACGCCCCCACCATCACGCCCGGCACCAGCCCCGAAATCATAAACAAACCCACCACCATCAAAGCCACCCGCGCCGATGCTCGCGAAAAACTCAACCCAAGCCAGCACCCCACAATCAACACCAGACACACGAATGCAACCATCAGCCCCACCAGCGCACTATCCTCAGCTGCATTTGTATTGAGCATCCAGAATCGACCCAGCGATGAAAACTCCCGCACGCTCAGCGCAAACATCAGCAAAGGCCCACCCACCGCCATCAGCCAGATGATCGCTGTCAACACGCCATCAGCGCGCCTTGCTTGCAATCGCCCTGCACCACGATTTGCTCGCCCTTCACCAAACAGGCTGCTCCATGCTCCCATGCACACCATGACTCCAAGCGTCAGCCCCATCAATACGCTCGGCCATGCTGCGATCCAGACCCCGCCACGCTGTTCCCAAGGCGTCCTCTCCAGCACCGTCCACAACCAGACCGTCATCGTCCGCATCTGCGCCAGATGCATCGGCACCGCTGAACCAAGCATCACCACACACACCACCACCCAGGACCATCCCAAACCCCTGCGCACAAAACCGAACTCGATTCTCAATCTTTGTAGCCACGATCGGCTGTCTAGTGCTGACAGCTCAAAGAGCGATCGATCAACACGCTGAAGATGAAGCGCCTGAACAATCGCTGCTAGAGGCCAACTCCAAAGCCCCAGCCCGACAATCGCCAACACCTTCCCAAACACGATTGAACGCATCGCATCCAGCGCCAGCCAGTCACCAACAGCTGTCCCCGGCGAACGCACCAGCCCCCACCCCGCATACGCAAGATACGAAGGCATCAACATCCCCGCGACCACCAGCAGGATCATCCTTGATTCGCCCCCAACCATCACCCTTGCGGTCGGCAATGCAAGCCCCGCAGCAAGCCCTGCGATCAGACCCGCCTGCAACAGGCTTTGCACAATCAGAGTCAGGCTGGGGAGTGCAATTTCATGCTCTGGATTGGCCAACTCACCCAGCACGCCTGCGATTGACACACCAATCGGCCCTGCGACCACCAGCAAGGCGATCACACAACAACACCCAAGCATCACCCAACCCGGGGTTCCTGTTGCATCAATGCTGCTTGCTGCTGGCCTGCTGCGCATGGATCTGATTCACTCCCGAGAGCATGGTTTCTCCCCGCCACCGATGAGAGCATCATCATCATCAGCCCTGCATGCTGAACCATGCTCTGAACTATGGTACAGTCCATGCGTGGTGCAAGCCTTGGTCACACGGTACAATCACCACTTCAAAGTCGATCGCCGGGATCGCACTTTCAGTCTCACGCTCTTTTTATTGAATGGGCACATCGAATGATCGACATCCGTAAGCTCAAAGAACTCCTCAAACTCATGGCTGAGTACAACCTGACCGAATTGGATCTTCGAGACGAAAAAGACGGCACGGTTACACTCAAACGAGGGTTACCCCAGTCTTCACTCTCATGCGCCCCAGCCCTCAGCCCCGCAGCTGCCCCTGTTGCCACACTTGCACCGCCCGCTGGTGCTCCTGCTCAGGCATCGCCCGCCAAGGCTGACCCAGCCAATGACAACTCGGGGCTTGTTACGATCGAATCACCCATGGTCGGCACCTACTACTCGTCACCCAATCCCGATGCTGATCCATATATATCCATCGGCGCATCCATCGGTACGGACTCGGTCGTCTGTCTTATCGAAGCCATGAAGGTCTTTAACGAGATCAAGGCTGAAACCACAGGCACCATTGAAAAGATCCTCGTGAACAATGGTGATGCTGTCGAGTTCGGCCAAAAGCTCTTCATGATCAAACCTAACTGACCCCCCTCCTCCCCGATCTTGCCCGTGATCCCCATGTATACCTTTCACCTGAACAGGCTCAAATAGATACACCATGTTTCGACGAATACTCATCGCCAACCGAGGTGAAATCGCCCTCAGGATCATCCGTGCCTGCAAAGAGCTGGGTGTAGAGATTGTCTGCGTCTACTCACAAGCTGATGCAGATGCGCCCTACCTTGATCTGGCGGACCGTGCCATCTGCATCGGCCCGGGCCCCGCTCGCGAAAGCTATCTTGATATCTCTCGCATCATCTCCGCTGCGGAGGTCGCCGAGGTCGATGCCATCCACCCCGGCTATGGCTTTCTCGCAGAAAACGCCGAGTTCGCAGCCATCTGTAAAGATTGCAAGATCGAGTTCATTGGTCCCTCGCCACAGGCTATGGGAATCCTTGGTGACAAGGTTCAGGCAAAGCGCACCGCCAAGCAGGCAAAGGTGCCCATCTTCCCGGGTTCTGATGGCGAAGTTGAAGAAGAAGACGAAGCTGTCGAAATCGCTGCAAAAATCGGCTACCCCGTCATCATCAAAGCATCTGCTGGTGGCGGCGGGCGCGGCATGCGCGTCTGCCACAACGAAGTCACGCTTCGAACCGCTCTTGAAGCAGCCAGGCAAGAAGCCCAGGCAGCCTTCGGCAACGGCGCAGTCTTTATCGAAAAGTTCCTCGAATCAGCAAGGCACATCGAAGTGCAGGTGCTTGGTGACAAGCATGGACACGCTGTGCACCTTTTTGAGCGTGACTGCTCCATGCAGCGTCGCCATCAGAAAATTATCGAAGAATCACCTGCTCCGGGCGTTGATCGCAAAAAAATCGACACCATCTGCATCGCTGCGACCAGGCTGATTAAGGCAGCCAACTACGCGGGAGCTGCCACGGTCGAGTTTCTCATGGATGATCGCCAGAACTTTTACATGCTCGAAGTGAATACGCGAGTGCAGGTCGAACATCCTGTTACCGAAATGGTTACAGGCACTGATATCCTCAAGCTCTCGATCCAGATTGCTGCGGGCGAGCCTCTGCCATTTAAACAGCGTGATATCATCCACCGGGGTCATGCGATCGAATGCCGAATCAACGCTGAGGATGCCAACCGCAACTTCATGCCCTGCCCGGGCCGCATTGATACCTGGATCGCTCCCGGCGGACCCGGCGTGCGTGTTGATTCGCACATCGCCCCGGGCTACACAGTACCACCCTATTACGACTCAATGATCGGCAAGCTCATCGTCCACGCTGATGATCGCCAGGCAGCCATTGTCCGGGCCAAACGCGCTCTTGAAGAGTTCCGCATCGGCCCCATCAAAACCACCATCAATCTGCACCAGAAGCTCATGGACGATCCCGCATTCGTCAAAGGCGGCGTCGATATCCATTACCTTGAGCGTCTGCTCGATGCCTGATCCAGACCATACACCACTGGTCCTACTATCCCCTGATGCATCGCACCACACAATCAAGCAAATCCCGATTCCGCGCGTATGTTCAATCACGCAAACTTGACGCTCAACAAAATGAGCCAGCGACCCGTGGGTATCATGGCTCGCCCCGCCCGAAAAAACCTCGCGCTCGTTCTTTCATAACACTGATCCGTGAGTTCTGGAAACAGGCTCGGGGCCATCAACTCCGCCTCATCACAGCACTGGCAACGCTCAGCATCGCCACCGTCATCGGTCTGGCGCTTCCATACTCAACTAAAATTGCTCTTGACTACATCCTCACCGAAAACCCAGGCCCGGCAGGCTTGCCTCAGTGGGTGCCCTTTGCACATGGCGAGCATACCAATCGAACAACTCTGCTCTGGCTCTTGTCCGCTGGCATGATCACGGTCACCTTCACCAGTCTGGTCTTCAGCACCTGGGGCCGCTGGCAGACCACACGCGCCACCAAGCTCATCCAGGTCCGAATCCGGCGCACTCTCTTTGAGCATGTTGTGCGTTTTCCTCTCAGCCGGATCTACCAGATCAAATCCGGCGGCGCCTCAAGCATCCTGAGAGAAGACGCCGGGGCTGCTGCCGAGTTGCTCTTTTCCATGATCTACAACCCCTGGCGCGCCATCATCCAACTCGCCGGCACACTCATCATCCTCGCACTGGTTGATTGGAAACTGCTCTTGGGTGCCCTCATGCTCGTTCCCACCATCTGGCTCACACATCGGGCCTGGATCGCGCGCATCCGCCCGGTTTACCGAGATATTCGTGAAGCACGATCCCAGATCGATGCACACGCTGCAGAATCCTTCAGCGGCATGCGCATCGTCCGAGGCTTTGCCCGCGAAACTGGTGAGTCGGCCCGCTTTGCCATTGGAAACCACTACATGGCGCGCCAAGAACTGCTCGTCTGGTGGTGGAGCCGGTCCGTCGAAATCGCCTGGCAGATGCTCGTCCCGGTTGCCTCCACCGCAGTGCTTCTCTATGGCGGCTCGCGCGTTATCCAAGGCTCACTCACCATCGGCGATGTCATGATGTTCAGCGCATATCTCCTCATGCTGCTGGGGCCGCTGCAAACACTCGTCTCCAGCGCCACATCCATGCAGAACAGCCTGAGCGCGTTTGATCGTGTGCTGGATCTCTTTGAAGAACCCCAGGAGTTCAGCAATCAGAGTGATATTTGTTCGCTCAACAAAGCTCAGGTTGCAGGCCGCCTCACACTGTCCAATGTCTCGTTTACCTACCCAGGCTCAAACAAACCCGTGATCAATAATGTGAGTCTTGATATTCAAGCTGGGTCCACCGTTGCTCTCGTTGGTCCTAGCGGGGCAGGCAAAACCACACTCTGCAATCTCATCGCACGCTTCTACGATCTCAATGGCGAGCCCAAACGCGAAGGCGCAGGCTCAGGCACTATCGTGCTCGATGGCACCAATGTCGATCGCATCGATGTCTCAAACTATCGCTCACTTTTGGGCATCGTCGAGCAGGATGTCTTCCTCTTTGATGGCTCAATCGCCCAGAACATCGGCTATGCGCGGCGCGGCGCGACCGATGAACAAATCCTCTCCGCTGCAACAATCGCCAACGCACACACCTTTATCTCCGAGCTTGAACATGGCTATGACACCATCGTCGGCGAGCGCGGCGTACGCCTGTCTGGTGGTCAAAAACAACGCATCGCCATCGCACGAGCAATCCTTGCTGACCCCAGAATCCTCATCCTCGATGAAGCCACCAGCAACCTGGATTCTGAATCAGAAAAACTGATCCAGCAAGGCCTGACCCTGCTCATGAAAAACCGCACCAGCATCGTCATCGCCCACCGCCTGAGTACCATCCGCCATGCAGACGAAATCGTCGTCATCGAACAAGGTCAAATTCTCGAGCAAGGCCCCCATGCTCAACTTCTCGAAAAAGGCGGGCGTTATGCAGATTTCCTCCGCCTGCAACTGCAAGACGACGAAACCTCTCTCTAACACGCAGCGAGATCGCCTGCAGCCTCAGGTTCCTGAGTAATAACAATTATGCCATGAGCCTTCTAGCGGCGCGGGTTACGCCCTGTCTTGCTGGTCCGGGAGCCTGCACGCTTTTCGGGCACCGTCGGCGACTGCTTTAAAGAGCCTGCCCTCGGTAATGCTGGCTGATCGGTTGATGCATCACTGCTTTGTGATTCATTCTCAGCCTGTGCTGCCAGTTCAGGATCATCAGACCCATTCACTTTTCCGAAGATCAATCGGCCCGCCGAGGTCTGAAGCGAGCTGGTCACACGAAGCTCCACATCGGTTCCTACAAGGTCGCCACCATCTTCTGCCACCACCATCGTGCCATCTTCAAGATACCCAACACCCTGTCCCGCCTGTTCACCGACCTTGATCAGTTTGATCTGTAGCGTCTCGCCCGGGATCACCGCGGGTTTGAGCGCATTGGCAACCGCGTTCAGGTTCAATACGCTCAAACTCTGAATCCCCGCGACCCGTGACAAGCCCGTATCTGTCGTCACGATCGTCGCAGGCATCGACTTGGCCAGTTGAATCAGCATCTGGTCTACCGCTTTGCCTTGCACCGGGGTTTCGTCAATCGAGACATCCAGCAGGGGTTCGCTCTGGAGTCTGGCAATCACATCAAGACCGCGCCGCCCCCGCGCCCGCCGAAGTCGATCCCCCGAATCGGCCAGCAACTGAAGCTCATCAACCACAAACGATGGAATCACTATTGGTGCCTGAATGATCCCCGTTGAGCACACATCGACAATGCGTGCATCAATCAACGCAGAGGTATCCAGAACCAGAGGCTTCTGCCCCCGCAACTGCTTGGCAAACTCCACATAAGGAATCACCAGCCGAAAATCATCCTCTGTCTGAAGCACCGTCGTGATAGACAAATACGCCAGCGTGATGCCCATCAACACCTTTGTCGTCGCAATCAAGTCAGGTGCGTTGATGTCGTACACCGTCGCCAGCAGATCCACCACTGAGCTCATCGCCACCGTCGCCAGCATTGCGATCAGGAGTCCGAAAAATACCGAAAAAAGCGTGGCGATTTTTTTCTGCTGCGTGAACACATCAATCGAGATCACAACCGCACCCAGCATCCCCGCAATGCCCAGAATCACAGGCCATCTCGCAGCCAGGGCAACACCGCCAAAGCCCACCTGCCCCTCGCCACTGGCACCGATGTCCAGCACCGTCAGCACCGTGACCGTGAAAAAAAGCACGATGAACGAGATTCGCACCACCCGCAGCAAAAGCACCTGCTGTCTCTGGGCTGCTTCCTGTGGGTGCAGGTCCGGGTTGTGTTCTGGCTTGTCCATCGGTCACCTGGTGTACGAACATCATTGAGCTGGATACCATCGTACCCGAGATGCGACGCCCAAGCGATGCATCCCTTGCGTTGGCGGCCGGGCCCGGTGCACGGGTGGCCCGTGAACTTGGTCAGGGCTTGACCGCAGCAGCCATAAGCGGCCGTCGCCCGGTGCCGCCGGTGTCCTGGTCGCCAACGCAAGGGATGTCAGCAACCTGCCCTTCCCCCCTCTCAACCCCCTCATATCCCCCCTTCAGCACGCTTTTCTGCAAACTGCATGCAACGATTTGCATCATTTCCTGATAAACTGCTGTGGATCAACAGCAACACAAGAAGGAGAAACATCATGTCAGGCACCAACCCCATCCCCCAAGGCTGCGAACACGCCATCCCCCACCTTGTCGTCCAGGGGGCATCCGATGCCATTGATTTTTACAAAAATGCCTTTGGAGCTGAGGAAATCTGCCGTATGCCCTCACCAGATGGCCGACTGATGCACGCTGAGATCAAAATCGGCAACAGCATCATCTATCTTTGCGATGATTTTCCCGAATACTGTGACGGCAAATCCCGCAATCCCAAGGCTCTGGGTGGCTCAAGCTGCACCATCCACACCTATGTCCACGACACCGACGCTGCAATGCAAAAAGCCCTCGATGCTGGTGCCAATGTCAAAATGCCCGCAACTGACATGTTCTGGGGCGACCGTTATGGCACCATCACCGACCCCTTCGGCCACGACTGGTCCTTTGCCACCCATGTCAAAGACATGACCCCCGAAGAAATGGACAAAGCCGCAGCTGAAATGTTCAGTAGCTAAGCCCTGCCAGAGCACTCCAAACAGTTTTAACGAGCCGCAACCGTCAGGCTCACAAGGGCTTCATCTTTCTCGATTCCCGCCAGCTCGTGCTGCCATACACTGTCACCATGTCCTATACAGTCCTTGCAAGACGATACCGTTCTGAAGACTTTGACCAGGTGGTCGGGCAGGAGCCCATCGCCCGGACGCTCCAGAATGCCATCCAGAGCGACCGCGTCGCACATGCCTACCTCTTCTGTGGCACCCGAGGCGTCGGTAAAACCTCCATGGCGCGCATCTTCGCCAAAGCTCTCAATGGTGGCACCGACGAAATCGATCTGGCCATCATGAAAGGTCGAGATTCGGATGTCATCGAGATTGACGCCGCTTCAAACAACAAGGTCGAAGAAGCTCGCGAGCTTATCGCAAACTCCGTCTATCGCCCCATGCGAGGCAAGTACAAAATCTACATCATCGACGAAGTTCACATGCTCTCGACAGCTGCGTTCAACGCGCTGCTCAAAACCATGGAAGAACCACCCGAGCATGTCAAGTTCATCCTCTGCACCACCGACCCACACAAAATCCCCGCCACTATCCAGAGCCGATGCCAACGCTTTGACTTTAAAAACATCTCCACTTCCCAGATCGCTGAGCATCTCACCAGCGTCATAAAAAACGAAAAGCTCAAAGCTGAACCCGAACTGATCCAGGAAGTCGCAAAGCAAGGCCAAGGCTCCATGCGCGATGCCCTCAGCCTGCTCGACCGCCTCATGGCAGCTGGCGAAAAAAAGCTCACGCTGACACTCTTTCATGAACTCCTGGGCTTGCCCGACCGCGCAGTCATCTCAAACCTGCTTGACGCTCTGGCCAATGCCGACCCCGCATCAGCACTCCAGCAGACCGACACGCTCGTGCGCACTGGCCTGGGTATCGAGCAGCTCCTCGAATCCATCATCGCCCGCCTGCGTGATCTCATGGTCATCGCAGCTTGTGGCCCAGACACAACACTTGTTGATCTGACTGGCACAAGCCGGGAAGATGAAGCTGCGCGAGCTGCACGCTTTGACGCTGCGGGCCTGGTTCACATGATCGCCCTGTGTGAAAATGTTCAGCGTGCTTGTAAATCAAGCACCACCCCCCGTGCCCTGCTCGATGCCCTCGTCGTAAGGCTGGCGCTGACCGAAAAACTTGCGGATATCACCGCTCTGCTCACAGGCTCAAACCAGGCTTCAGCACCTCGAGGGCCCAACCCAAAAAAATCCTGATGGTGGACCGCCCGCCTGAGCAACCCGCTCAGCAGCGCTCCACCGAACCTCCCAGCAAACACCCACAACAGTCCGCTACACCTTCATCAGCATCACATCATGCTGATGCCCCGGCATCAACGCCCGCTGATCCTGCTTCCTTTGAAAAAGCTCTCAGCCAGGCTGCAGCTTCTGGTAATACTCAGCTTCGTCTCATCTTGATGGACACCCGTGTTGTTTCGATCACAGACGATCTCATCACGCTCGATGCGCAGCCTCAGGTTGTCTCGCTGGTGCGCACCAAACTCGACGAGATTCAAAAGCTCTGCTCCAGCATCGCAGGCAAACCTGTCAAAGCGATCCTCGCTGAACCACAGCCCATCAAGGAACCCAAGCCTCACAATACTTCAGACCCCGCCTTGGATACCTCATCAACGCATACATCTGAAGCCTCGGATGCAATGACTGGCAATCCTCCTTCTGAATCAAACGCTCCTTCCTTCCCGGCCTCACCAACTGAACCCGTGGTTCAGGCTGATACCCCGTTGATCCGTCTTGCGATTGAGCTTTTTTCAGACGATGCTCTTAAAAACAAGAATGAACATTCATAACCAATCACACCCGTGAAAGATCGGGGCTTCATGGAATTTATTTATGTTTGACCAGTTCAAAGCCATGGGTGCTATTGCAAGCCTGATGAAAGACAAGGACCGCCTCAAAGAGGCTGGTGATCGCATCAAGGAGCATTTGGAGAACGCCACCTTCACCAGCACCGCTGGATCTGGTGCTGCCAGTGCCACCGTTACAGGCACCATGCGCATCGTGAGTGTCGACCTTGAACCCGCCTTGATCGCAGGCATGGCTGCTGATGACAAGACCCGCGACCTGGCTTCTTCACTGATTGCTGAAGCCCTCAATAATGCTCTGGCACTGGCTCGCCAAGAGGCTGTCCGCGTGGCCAATGCTGAAGCTCAATCCCTGGGCTTGCCCGAAATCCCCGCGGATGTCACAGGCCTTCTGGGTTGATGGCTGAGCCTTCCAGCCAACCCGATACCTTTCTCCAAAGTTCAAAGCACACAACACTCTGGCCCATCACTCATGATGACCCTGAGCTTCTTATCCAGCTGGACAACTCTCCCCCTCAGAAACTCGCTGCAGACGAATACCAAATCTGGCAAAAGCTCAAATCGCTCAACCCGCGTCTCTACAACAGCCCCATCATCACCATCACATCCTTCACCCCCCCTCCCCAACCAACCCAACCCAACCCAGCCCCCACCCTTCACTGCCAGCTTGACCATTACGCCCGACTTGCCATTGCTGACACGCTCAGCTCAAACATCACCGTCCTGTCCATCACAGGCCTGCTCGTCTCAACTGACATCAACAGCGACCCCTGCATCCTGCTCGGCAAACGCAGCAAGCAGACCCGCATCTATGGCGACTCCTGGGAACTCGCCCCCTCAGGCACCCTCGACCCTGATCTCAACCCTGCACACCACATCACCAATGACCTGCTCAACCATCAGCTGAGCAAAGAACTTTCTGAAGAAATCAGCTCAGACTTTGCACTCAAAACCGCCTTGCCCATCGCCATCATGCACGACCCTGTCGCCCACTCTCTGGACATCATCATGCGAGCTGATCTGGCTTCACCGCCACCACCTCTGCCAACTGATACAAACTGGGAATACCAATCACTGCGCTGGCTCAGCAAACACAAGGCTCCTGATTTCATCAAGCAAAACCTGGTCATCACACCAACCCTTGCGGTGCTCAAACATCTCGACTGGATCACCTGACCCCCCGCCCCACTCCCCCACATTCCCCATCACCCCTTCTTTACAGGCTTCTGCCAGTTATATTCTTCATCCTTGCTCAAAATGCCTGCAGACTGCTTGATGCACCTTTGACAGATCAGCACACCATCCACCACGGGGCTTTGCCAGTAAGGCTCATCGCGGTCAGTCTCTCGGCACATGCTGCACATCACCCCCGCAACAGCATCGTTCATCCCCTCGTGCACCACCGCCATGTACGCAACACGCAGGCACACGCCACACACACAGGCTCCCTGATGCCCCTCAACCATCGGCCGATCCTCAGCCCAGCACTGTTGACAAAAGTCACACAGAAAATCCTCAGGCGACAGATCGTCCTCGCAACACCCCTCTCTTCGCATCACGCATCCCTTTACGCTGATTCGCCTTTTGATCCAAATGACCCCTGAAACAGCTGGTTTTTTGCAATCAACTGATACGATTTACACCGCTCGATCAGTTCATCATGCGAGCCTTGATCTACAACCCGCCCCTTGTCCATCACCACGATGCTGTCCGCGCTTCGCACCGTCGAAAGACGATGCGCCACGATCAGGCATGTACGCCCTTTGGAAAACTCCGTGATCGCCTCAGCAATCTTGGCTTCAGAATCCGCATCAATCATGCTGGTCGCTTCATCAAGAATCAGAATCGCCGGGTTTCTCAGCACTGCTCTTGCAATGGCAAGGCGCTGCCTCTGCCCACCCGAAAGCGTCAACCCCTGCTCACCCACAGGCGTGTCATAACCCTTTGGAAGATCGCGCACAAAGTCGTGTGCCCGCGCCATCTTGGATGCTTCGACAATCCGTGCATCCGTTGCGTTCTCCGCGCCGTAGGCAATATTCGAGCGAATCGTGCCTTGAAAAATAATCGTTTCCTGCGTCACCACCCCGATCTGCCTTCGCAAGCTCCGCAGCGAAAAATCACAGATATCGTGCCCGTCAATCAGCACTCGTCCAAATCCATGGTCTGGCTCAAACAGCCGAGGTACCAGCGCCAAAAGTGTGGTTTTACCCGATCCGTTCGCGCCCACAATCGCAACTGATTTGCCATGCTTGACATTCAAAGACACGCCATCAAGTGCAGGGCTTCTCGCATCAGGATATGTAAAGGTCACGCGATCAAACGCGACGGACTCACTGTGCCTGGGAAGCTTGGGCAGGCGAGAATCATGCCCCGTTTCCGTCTCGCGGTTCAAGAGTTCCATCAACCGATCCGCACTGGGCGCCGAACTCTGAATGTCATTGACCAACCCGGTCAATGGCTTAAGAGAAGCCCCCGCAGCTCCAAGCGCCATCAGCGTCGCAATAAAATCACCCGGCATCAGTTTGCCATCAATAATCGCCTTGGCAGCAATCATGCTCAACCCGCCCAGCACGAAGAGTGAGAGCACCTCAACCAAGGGGCTGGCCAGTGCCCGTGCTGTGCGCACCCTCAGGTTCTGCTTCATCACCTCTTTGTTGATGCGATGAAACCGCCCCACTTCATACCGCTCGGTGGTATGCACTTTAACAACACGAAGCCCCTGCAGCGCCTCGCTGGCTGCACCATAAAGACCCGCCTGACTCTCCATAGCCTTTTTTGATGCACGCCGAATCTGCTTGCCAAGCTTGCGCACAATCATGTACATCACCGGCGCCACCAGCGATGCTGCCAGCGCCAGTTTCCAGTTGATAATGAACGCTGCAAGAAACGATGCCAGACCTTTAAAAAGCTGAGCGGCCGCTTTGGATATCAACGCATTGAACCCCGCGCTCAACATCGTTGTGTCATTTATCACCCGGCTGATGGTATCGCTCGCTCCGCACGACACGATGTCCTTCAATGGCGCTCGAACCACACAATAAAAAACCTCTCGGCGAATATTCGTCACTGTCCGATGCACAACCGTCAACGATAAATATGCATGTAAAAAGTTGGCAAGCCCCCCTACAACCGCCAGCCCCCCCAGCAGAATTATGATCCACAATACCGCATTAAACTGACCCTGTGGCAATGCCTCGCCCCAACTCGCAGGCAGCGTCACCCCGACCCGCTCACTGAGCGTCTGGTTCACGCTCACAAACATCTCTGAAAGCTCTTTGCCTTCCCCCAAAATATTCTCAAGAACAGGCGTCAGCCCCACCAGACCAATCCCCAATCCACCCGCAGAGACAAACGCACACACCAATGCGACCACCAGCGTGGCTCGATACCTCATCATCCGCTTTGCAAATGTCCAGAATGCGTCCATACCACCTCTGCGTTAAACTCTGAGCTCAGTGAACCACAATAGCCTCTTCGCCACCTGGAACCCGCTTCAAACGCTCAGCATACCATTCATTGAACTCAACACCATACGGACCCGACATGAACAGGCCCCGAGCAACAATCGTCATACCGTGCTACAACTATGGCAGGTTTCTGCCTGATGCAGTCCAGTCATGCCTTGACCAGCAAAACGCCAAGGTCGATGTCATCATTGTCAACGATGGCTCTGATGACCAGCAAACCCCCGCGGTCTGCGACTCACTCGCCTGCGATCGCGTTAAAGTCATCCATCAGCAAAATGCCGGGCTCCCCGCTGCTCGCAACACAGGCACCGTGGCGACCGATACCCCGCTCATTGGATATCTCGATGCTGACGACTGGCTCAAACCCTGGTTCGTTCACGATCTCGCAAATGCGATGGAATCAGACCCCGAGCCTCACCTTGTCTCTCATGCCTATGGCCAACAGGAAATGGCTGAACTTGGTCATGGCACCTGGGCGGTCCCCGCCTGGGATCCCATCCTCATGCTCATCACCAACATCCACGCCCCGACAACCCTCGTCAAACGATCAGCATGGGAAAAAGTCGGAGGCTTCAACCCTGTCATGCGCCACGGCTACGAAGACTGGGAGTTCTGGATCAATCTCATAGAACATGGCTTTAAAGGCACACGCCTCACTAAACCCATCTATGTCTGGCGCAGGCACAGCCACGAAACCATGATCCACCGGGCTGTCAAAATGCACGACCAGATCTACCAGACCATAATCTCGCTGCACCAGCCACTCTTTGAAAAACATGCACTGGAAATCATCAAACGCACCAACTCACTCATGCGCGACTTTGATGTCAACTGGCTGGATGAAAACCTGGAAGCAATCCCCCTCCGCAACCTTAAACAAGCGCACCAGACACTCATCGAGCAAAATGCCCAGCAAAACCATCAGCTCAATCAGCAAATACAAACGCTTCAAGAACAACTGACACAAACCGTTGCAGGCTACGAAGCAAAGCCTGTCATCCGCGCCTCTCGCAAGTTTCACAGCCTCATCGACCGCCTTCCATCCCCACTGGCACGCATCATCAAAACTTCCATCCACGCTGTCAAATAAAGACCAGAAGCTACACTCCATGCCGATCAGGCACCAATGCCACCCGCATCGTCATACAACAGCGTCGTGCCAAACAGCGTACCCAAAGTGCCGAATCCACCCGATGGCTGAAGCGCACCCAGCGTCAGATCAAAGTGCCAGAACTGGGCTGTGATAAACTGATCCGAAACAACCTCAAGCGAATAAAAGAAGTTCGGCCCTGCTCCCCCACCAAGTGAGCCATCCGTCACCGCTGCAATACTGTGAATATCAAGATCTGTCCGCTGACCCGGCGTGAGGGTAAAGCTGCTCAGCGTTGCCATGTCACCCGTGTTATATCGAATGATGATGTCAATGTTTGCTGACGATGCACTCACCTGATTCGGGTAAAACACCGAGAGCGTTTCCAGCACATCAGCGCCCGCACGGTTTGGATTCATGAACCCTTCTGCGAAGTGAATATTCTTGGCC
The DNA here is from genome assembly GCA_029260555.1 of Phycisphaerales bacterium. GTDB lineage: Bacteria > Planctomycetota > Phycisphaerae > Phycisphaerales > UBA1924 > JAJDCZ01. The sequence continues at coordinate 8,771 of JAJDCZ010000011.1, read as the reverse complement.
AGACGGGTCGCTGAAGGATATCCAACAAGATCATCGCCTTGATTATGCTCAGCCTGAGCATAAATGGATCCCACGATCGTTGAGTATATAAGCGATACAGGTGTGCCACTGAACGAACTGGCATTGAACTTGAACTCGCTGCTGCTCTTGGATGTAATCGTCCGGTTGGTCAAAAGCGTCTGCGTGCCATCGTCGCTCACAGCAAAGATTTGCACAATCGCTGAAGACAATCCGGGATTGAACATGGTCAAACTTTGCTCACGCGCCGCATCAAACAGCCCCATCGGTATCGCTCCACGAACCGTAGCGTTCCCTGCCTGCCCAATCGTCGTCAAGCCCGTCTCTGTCTGGCCAACCGTACTAAACCGTGTCGCAGCTGCAACGATCGGCTGTGTCGAAGTAATAATGACCGCATACTCTGCATCAGGAAGCGTGCTGATTGCATTGATATTCAGCCCCTTCCGGCGATAACCCTCCGTGCTGGAGGGTATAACCAGTGCTTCTGCGCCTGTTGCTGTATAAAATGTAGTGGTGATCGTTGCTGTCGCACTGCCCGGATTGAACCAGACAAGAAAATCACGGTTATTAACTCCGGTGCTGTCCTTAACAATAGAGGTAAATGCCCAGGTCGTATCCGTCTGACTGACCAGACCCTCGCCCGTTGCAGATCCAAAGTCAAAGTGGCTCAAGTTCGCCGCCACCGGAAGCGTTGACTGAATCTCGATCGCATACGCCTGACCAATCCTGTCAATCAGCGTGCCCCCCGAGTTGGTAAACCGGTGAATCTCAAGCCCGCCTCTTCGATTCGCACCAATCTGCTTTGTTATGATCACCTGATCTCTGCTCTGACCAGATGCATAATGCACAATCACCTGAAGATCCACCGTCTGGTTATTCGGGTTCACAATCGGAAGGAACTCATTAATTGAACTGTTGTTTGCAAATCCCTCGGGATAGAAAATCCGGTTTCCATAAAATGTCTGCACATCCTTCTTCTTGATCACCTCGATATCAAAGACCTTGACAAAGTCATCTTCCACAGCCGCCCCTGTGACTTGCTGCCTCACCGGCGTCGATGTAAATGCACCGCCAAGGTTCTGAATCGAAAGCCCGCTGATCGTCTGCACCACCGCCCATGATGCATCATTAATCACTCGGCCGAAAACCGTAAACCCGCCGTTCTGGTTATCCAGATTCGAGCTGTTGTCAGCAAGATTAAAAAACCATTCGTTGGTCGCAGAATCCGGATCGCCTCCGAGCTTGGCCATGGCAATAGTCCGCTCGATGTTCACCGCGGGATAGATCTTCCACACCAGATCAGACTGCGTCGTTGGTACAGTAAAAGTTGCCGAGACTCTCACCGTGTCCGCTGCATCATCCACGGAAACAATGTTGTATACATCGTCGCCATCAGATGAATCATCCACAAAGCCCGTCAGCCTCATGGCCTGACCTGCAAGGATGCTGCTCAGATCCGTTCCTGATGGAAGTGTCACCTCAACCTCTGTGCCGCTCACGCGTGTCCCTGTCGCCCCGGTGCCTGAAACCACTCCCGCCCGCACATCAAACTCGTTGACGATCTGAGCATCTTCGGTCACATCGATCAGGTTGGGTTGTTCCTCATCCAGAAACTTGAACCCGCCGCCTTGCAAAACAAAACCAGATACCAGCCGATGAAAAAATGTCTCATCCATCTTGCCACTGGTCACATAGTTCAGAAAGTTTGCCACAGTGTTTGGCGATGCAGCAGCTGCAGCACCCGTCCCATCCACAGGCCCCGTGGCATCATAAAGCAAAATGTCAATGTCACCTGCAAATGTCTCGATGCGCACGATGGTGTTGTCGCGTTCAGCTGCAGGAAGCGCATTCAGGTCCGGAAACGCTGTAGCGCCCGTCAGCAGAACCCGAGGCTCAAGCATCTCCATCATCTGATCCTGCTTCACATCCCGATCACCATGGCGAAATAAACTCATCTTCTTGTCTCCTGTCAAACCCAACTCCCGCCAGGCCTGACCATTGTTCTACTGCAAGCTACATCTGGCATCGCTGGCATCGCCCCCCACCCCCCACCCGTCCCCCACCCACGCCCGGTTTCCCGGATCAGCCAGCCCACCCTGCTCCTCTGCCCCGCTCTTTGCGAAGCTGTCAGATCGATCCAGTATAGGGTCATTCGCCCCCGGGTGCTAGACTTATTTCCATTGAATACCCCAGGCACTCCAACCCAGCACCCAGCCGATGCACAGTCTTCCCGAGCTGCAACAGCTTGTCTCGTGCACACTCGCTCGATTGCTCCACAATCCCGCCCAGTCAATATCACCGCGGTGGTGCCTTGCTTTAATCGCCCTGACGACCTTCTGGCATTGATTGGCGATCTTGCAACCCTCCACACGCCCAACATCAATCTTCGCATCGTCATCGTCGATAACGACTCAACAACACCCCTCCAAAGCCTTATCCCAATCCCTGAACATCTTGATGCACACTTTCTCCGCCTTCCAACAAATACCGGTGGCAGCGGCGGCTACAACGCAGGAATCTCCCACGCACTCTCCAGTTTCCCCAAACACAACCCACACCCGCCCCACTACATCTGGCTTGTTGATTCTGATGCCCGTGTCAATCAAGACACACTTTCCACACTCACACACACGCTCAACAACCATCCCCACCTCGCAGCGGCAGGCCCCGCCATCGCAGACCCCGCCTCAGGCACCGTCTTTGAAGTCGGAGGCACAATCAACAAAACCACAGGCTGCTTCAGCCCCCTTTACACCACGACAAAAAACAAATCCCCCCTCATCCCCTGCCAATATGTCGCAGCCTGCTGCGCCCTGGTCCGCGCCAGCACCATCCGCCGCACCGGCCTCATGCCTGATGTCTTTCTCAATGGCGATGATGTCGCCTGGTGCATCAGACTTGGCGGCAAAACCACCCCCGATAGCGCCATCGCCGTCGTCCCCTCCTGTCAGGCTCAACACCCCACCTTCGATCGCTTTCAGACCTGGGCACGCTACTACATTGCCCGCAATGCCCTTGGTCCTGTTGACACCGCCAGACTTAAAAAACGCGTCCGCTTCATCCGCGCAATGCGTGAAGTTGCCCGCGCCATTCAGCAAAGCATGATGCGCCGCCCTGATCTGGCATCTCTTCATCTTCTTGGCCTGCGCGATGCCATCAACAAAAAATCCCTGGGCCGAGCTGACCAGAGCACCATCGTCTTTGAGCCTTTCATCCCCCTTGACCAACTCGCCAGCCAACTGCGTGCGCTCAAACCCGACCGACCCATACTCATCCATCATGATCTCAAGCTTGATCAACAATCCCACTCCATCCTTCTACAGCAAATCAGCGACGCAGGCCTGACCAGCACAACCCACCCCAAATCTCAGCACAATCAAACTGTCCAGTTCATCAACGCACTTTTTAGAAGCCTCATCTCAAAACCCAAAACATCACTGGCCATCCTCCCAGCACAGGGACGACCCGACTGCTGGGCTTTTGCCAAAACCGGCATCCTCTGCACGCCTCAAGGCTTCATCGTGCAAAAAAATGCCAATCCCGGCACACTGGCACATTCCTTCTTAGTCTTCCTGCAAGGCATAACCCTCTGCACGCGAGCTGCGCTTAAAAAATCAAACCACTTCACAACTCTCCCCCCACCTTGCCCCGCGCTCAAGGAACCAACGCAGACCGATCGCCTCACCCTTGGCGTCGTCCTCCTCAGCTACAACCGTCCCGAAGCTCTCTGCAACACACTCCGCGCCCTGCACGAAGACCCCGCACTCAAAGATGCTCCCATCATCGTCGTTGATAATGCCTCGACCGATGACACACCCACCCGTGCTCAAGCTCAGTTCCCCGCTGTACGCGTTGTCCGTCTTGAGCACAACCTCGGCGTAGACGCATTTAACCTCGGCGTTGATCTCCTTGATACCGATGTCGTGCTCATTCTCGATGACGATGCCAAGCCAGCGCCCGGCACGCTCGACTCTGCACTGCAACTGCTCTGTGACAAACCCGAAATCGCTGCGGTCACACTCCATCCAAAGCACCCTGCAACCAGGCAAAGTGAATGGCCCTTCGCTGCCAGCCAAACGCCCTCAAGCACCTGGCCCGTCATGGGCTGTGCCAATCTCGTGCGCATACATGACTGGTGCAATGCTGGAGGCTATCAACCCGACTTCTTCCTCTATCGCAATGACACTGACCTCGCACTCACCCTTTTTGACATGAATCGAGGCGTCTGGTTCAACCCCCAGTGGATTGCCTGGCACAACAGCCCCGCTTCGAGCACAAAATCAAATCGCTGGTTCAAGCTTGCAACCCGCAACTGGTTCTGGCTCTGCCAAAGGCACAGCCTTGGCCTCACCCGCATCACATCATGCATCCTCGGCTGGCTCTGGGCTCACAAACTCGCAGCCTTCTCCCTGAACTCTCACCTTGCTGTACTCAAAGGCGTCTTCTCAGGCATCTTCAACCCACCACCACCACTCCCCAGCTCAATCAAGCCCGATGGCTCATCCCTTGCACGCCTTCTCAAACTCCGCTTCAAGAAATAATCCACGACCATCACACACCTCTCCTACAATTAACCCATGAAGCCCGATGATGAAGTTTGTCTCTGCTTTCATGTCACCCTTTCCAAAGTGCAGACATATCTCAAGCGAGAAAATCCACCCGTCGCATCACTCATCAGCGAATGCCTCGGCGCAGGCACAGGTTGTGGCTGGTGCGTGCCCTGCCTGAAAAAACTCCACGAACTTCATATTCTGGGAAACTCGCCCACCCTCACCATCGATCCCGAGGCATATGCCAAAAATCGACAAGCCTACCGTGATACAGGTTCAAGACCAACCACCCCGCCAGCATAATCCTGTACCGTTGATTACGAAGCCAAGCCTCCAAAGTTCTCCAGCGTAAACTCGCTTCGCTTGATGCTGTCAATCACATTCGTTGGCAGTGTCATGTGCACTCTTGCAGGTTCCTTTAACTCAATATCCCCACTCAACTCATGGTGAGACTGACGATACGCCAGCGCCCAGTCCACCTCGAATGTCCCGCAAGGCAGCCCCTGGTGCGAACGAACCTGATCCCCGCGCCCACGAGGCCAACGAATCGCCGCTGCCATCTCTATCTCAATCTGCTCGCCTTGATGTTCGTGCATGATCGCGACAGGCTGATGCACAACCCCATACCCGCCAGGTCTGCACTGAAATGCAAAATGCAGATCCTGTGATCCGCGATGGCTATAAAGCGTGCCCGCTGGTGGCCGAAGATGGATCACCACTTCGCATGTTCCATCAAAACGATTCTGATAATACAAACTGATCTCAGCCAGCTGCCGCCCATCATCAAGCTGACGCACGCGCGTCAAAGGCATGAAACACAGCCCGTCACGCTCGTAATACCGCCCCATCGTGATCACACCCAGCTGATCATCAAGCCGATCCTCGATCTGATACGCATAAAACAAAATCGATCCCAGCACCAGCGCCACCCCCACCGACGCCAGCTTGTGGAACAACTCTGAAGGCCAAACCCCGGGAAAATGGTCCGGCACAACAAGAAATGCAAACAACCCCCACAACACCGCTGCTGTGAAGAAAATCGTCACCATCATGTTTCGTCGTTCGTGCATGACCGGCCTCGCTCAGCTGTCACTCGGAACCCCAACCAGAGCCCCGGTTCAACAACTCGCATTCGACGCCAACCACTGAACCCCACGCTCAGCCATCAGCCCGGCCTCATGCCACCCCCCACCCCGACCCACCCCATCAACATCTCTCGTACATACACAGATATACCAAATACAACAGCATCGGTGCACACATTCATCGGCATGCACACCAGATTCCATCAAATCACAGGCAAGTTTACCAAACACGCACCAACAATGCAACTGAATTTTCTTAGTCTTCGAGTTTGCGAAGCGACAAGCCGTAATCCGTCAGCCGTTCATTCACCTCGACCAGCGAGGTCATCCCGAAGTTCTTGACACCCATCAGCTCAGCCTCGGTGCGGGCTGCCAGATCTCCCAGACAGTGAATGTTGAGCATCTGCAGCGCCTTGCGAGCACGAACCGACAGGTTCATCTCGCTCACGGGCTTGTTCAAAAGCGTCTCTTTGCCAGTGCCTTTGAACTGTTCCATGAGTTTGCGCCGCGCCACGCGGTGGGCATCTTCAAGACCCTGGCCGAGTTTCATTTCCTTCATCGACAGCATCTTCTTGATCTCGACCAGGCTCGAATCGCCAAAGTTCTTGCTCGACATCAACTCCGCTTCAGTATGACGAAGCAGATCCCCAAGCGTCCGAATACTCATCTTCTTCAGACAAGTACGCGTACGAACGCTCAACTCAAAGTCCGTAACAGGCATGTCCAGCATTGCATCTCGACGCAGCGCTTCACGCGCAGGCGCTTCAGACACCATCATGTTCTTGGACGCCAGCACATCCTTCATGAACAACCGGGCCCGTGCATGATTCGGGTTCGTCTCCAGAACCTGTCTCAGCGAGCGCTCAGCTCGTGGAAGATCGCCACAATCCTCATAGAGCACAGCCAGATTAATCAGCACATTGATCGGTGCAGGCGGAATCTCGCAAATCCGTTCATACAACGCGATCGCTTCATCATCTTCACCCATCAGATCAAGACGAAACGCCAATGCAAACATATTGGTGCAATTCACCGGGTCCGCAGCGACCGCGCGCCGAAGCTCTGCAAGCTCTGCTTGTCGATCACCAAGCTCCGCTGCAGCAGCAGCTGCTGCCATGTGCTTTTCAGATGCCCCCGGATCACTCCGCTCAGCTTCACTCGTACCGATGACAATGTCCAGCCCGTCGTCTGACATGAACCACTCCCGGGCCTCAGCCCTGTTTCATAACTTGTTTAGTCTGCCCCAGATCGGCCTCAAAGTTTAGGCACGACAACACACTTATGCTGTCCCCGGGGTCGTACCCGCCACAACATCAGATGGTACTGTCAATGGCTCATCCCCGCTGGTGACCGTGCCATCGCCTCTGCCATCCTCTTCTTGACGATCAAGCAGATCAATATTCTTCCATTTTCCAGACAAAAACCTGCCAAAAACCGCAGTACCCAGCAATACAATATACGCCGATGCCCCGATCCAGGGCCCAAGCGACCCAAGTTCCGGGAAATACACCACCATCAGGTTCCCACCCAGCACAATACCCAGCCACGAAATCACCACCGTTGCAACCCCGGGCCACACCGTATCCCCCGCCCCTCGCAGCGTACCGGTGATCGTAATCGCCACCGCATCAAACAACTGAAACACTGCTGCAGCAATCATCACGCTCGATCCCACACGAATCATCTGTTCGAGCTGCTCGGGATCTGTACCTTCTTTAACAAACAACTGAATCATCGGCTCACGAAACACCACAAACGCCAGCGCACACAACCCCATGTACGCCATCGTCACCGACAGACCAAGCCAGGTCCGACGAGCTGCAAGATCAGGCCTGCCCATGCCAATGCACCGACCCACAATCGCCGAAACCGCAATCGAAAGCCCCACCGCAGGCATAAACGATACATGCATGTATCGAAGCGCAATCCAGCCCACCGCGTTATGTACCTCTGCATTCTCGCCCGCTGCTGCGCCTGCTGCACCAAGCAGATACGCCATCAGATAACCCCAGCACAACATCTCATTGGCAAACATCAACCCCCCAGGCCAGCCAACACGAAACAGTTCGATCACATACTTTTGCTTTACTCGCCAGGCACTGCGCGTCCCAAACTCCCGGGCATAACTTGGTGACAGGAACACAAGCATTGGGATGCAAAACTCGACCGCGGAACCCACCACCGTCCCGATCGCAGCTCCCAGAATCCCCATCTCAGGAAATCCCGCGTGCCCGAATATCAGCACATAGTTCACGCCAACATTCACCGCATTACCAACCAGTGCTGCCACCATCACAGGCTTGGCACGGTGCATGCCATAGAAATAGTGTGCGATTGCCCGCGTGGCCATCGTAAAAAAGCCGCCAAAGATCAGAATCCTCGCATACCCCGACTCCATCCTCAGCATTTCTGGCTCGTGCCCGAGAATACTCGCCAGCCAGGGAATCGCAAACCCGTAAGGCACCATCAACAGCGCCACCACCAGACACATCCACAAACCCGCCCACGCATACGACGCCCCCTCCCGAGGCCGACCCGCGCCCAGATTCTGTGAAACATAAGTATTGATGGCTGTCACCAGACCCATCATCACCGAAATGGGCACGAACGAAAGCAACGCCCCGTTCCCCTGCGATGCCACATACACCGGATCAGGACCGATCCGCGATACCATCAATCCATCAATAAACTGCATCACCGTGTAGCTGGTCATCGTCACCACCGTCGGTGCTGCGATGTAAAGCATCTCCTTCAGCGGATGCCCCTGACCAAACGGCACAACCTCCCCCTTCCCAGCTTTCACTGCTCCAGCGCCCCCGCCTTCCGCATCCTTTTGGACCCGGAACTTCTTTTCATTCTCCTCAGCTTTACTCATGGATCTACCCGTCACACCGCATACCTGCACCAACACTGCCAGTTGCTCAAGAGCCTCATACGACTTCTGCTCACTCAAATTTACACTGATTCATGGGTTCAAGTCTAGAGCAGCCCAACTGAATTCGTAGCGCAGGTTTGGCGCATGGTCGGTTGCGCCTTGTGGCGTGGCGTTGTATGTTCACGGCTGGCCCTTGGACCGGGCCGGGAAGGAGCCATCAATGGCCGCACCGCTCTCACAGGA
>JAJDCZ010000010.1 GCA_029260555.1 Phycisphaerales bacterium | reverse complement strand
GTTGCGGCTTGCTCTCGAGGCGGGATCGATTACACTGTGGACCATCGCGCTTGACACGCTGGGCGTGTTGCGGCTTGCTCTCGAGGCGGGATCGATTACACTTCGGCGCGCGTTGGCGCAATAACAAGAGCAGTTGCGGCTTGCTCTCGAGGCGGGATCGATTACACTAGGCGCCGCCTTGTTTGGGACTAACCCGCTGTTGCGGCTTGCTCTCGAGGCGGGATCGATTACACTATCTGTGAGTATGCACTTGCAATAAGCGGGGTTGCGGCTTGCTCTCGAGGCGGGATCGATTACACTTCTGAGCGATGCAGCGCATGAGGCCAAGGTGTTGCGGCGTGCTCTCGAGGCGGGATCGATTACACTTCTGGGGGGGGTATGATCGTACCCCCCCCCGTTGCGGCTTGCTCTCGAGGCGGGATCGATTACACTAGCCTTGACGATCTACACTTTGCTGTCACGGTTGCGGCTTGCTCTCGAGGCGGGATCGATTACACTAAACGGTCCCACCCCCCCACCCAGCCTACGGTTGCGGCTTGCTCTCGAGGCGGGATCGATTACACTAGATCCCTCGTAAGTGTCGGCCATGCAGAGGGTTCCACCGGTTCCAGCTAGAACAATTCGAGCTGGGCCGGTGGGGCTTCTGGTGGCATGCGCCGTTTTCCCCAGAAAATGCGCATCCGCTCGAACTGTTTGTCGGTGATGGTGATGACACGAACTTCTCCGTCTGAGGGCACCGCGGCCTCGACACGCTGGATGTGAACCGTGGCGTTTTCACGGCTGGCACAGTGTCTAATATACACGGAATACTGCATCATCACAAACCCATCTTTCAATAATGCCTTGCGAAACTGGGTGTATTGCCTGCGAGCGATTTTGGTGTCCGTCGGCAGGTCAAACATGGTCAGTACCCACATGAAGCGATATCCAGAAAGATCAGGCATGAGAATCTGCCGACGGGTTATTTGGGCAATGGTCAGGGTCAGGGGTGGGGGCGTGGGTGGGGGCGTGGGTGGGGGTGGGGTGGGTGGATGGGGCTTCAACCGGGATCAGCAGTTGTACCTTGCCACTGGCATAAGACTGGGCCAGACTGGCAGCATATCGGCCCAGAGCAGCATCCAGCGGACCGATGGTGGCTGATTCACACTCGCCTGTTCTCACGGTGGCGGTGAGTACGAGCAGCAGTTCGGCCTTGGTGGGTTGATCCAGCGTGTCTCTTCCAGCATTGAACAGCCGCTTTACGCGCGTGTCGATCATGGGCCGCAAGGGTTCGACAAGGTCATCAGCCAGGCAAAAGGCATTGGAGCGATTGGCGTGCTGAATGCCGATCACCGGCAGCAGACCGGCTCCGACGAGGGCGCGAGCCACCGCAGCGCGGAGAATGGCATAGCCATAGTCCAGCAGATTGTTGGGTGGCGTTGAATCAGTGCCGCTCCCGGGAGAGCGCTTGAAACGCCAGTTGGGCTGGGGCGGGAAGAATGCCTGCCAGTAGAAACGGGCAGCCTGAGCCTCGGTGTTGCCAGCATCACCAGAGCGAACCCGGCGAGCCATCATGGTGAGTCGATTCTGCTGGTCACTTTGGGCAGGCAAGGCACAAGCCTGAGCCTTGATCTTGGCCTGGATAATGGTTTGCCAGAGCTGTTTCTTGAGCACCCTGGAGCAGTCGATCTGATCGGCAACGCGCCAGACCTGCTGGGTGTGACTTGAAACGGGCATGAGGATGCCTGCGGGCAGGTGATCATCGCCACAGACGACAACCGATGCCCCTGCACCGGCAAGGGTTGCCAGAGCGGAATGGGTGTAGGTGGTCTGGGCGTGATCTACGACCAGCAGGCCGATGTCTTCAGCGGGGATGCGGTTGCGAAGCGTCGCCAGCGTGGGCAGATCGGGCCGGTTTGTGTAGCGATCGTTGCATTCATGGTTTTGCGCATCATGATCTGCATGGCGTTGTGTATCACGCTGGGTGCGGGTTTTGTGCCCATCATCATTGTGCTTGGGGATAATGAGCAGTTGACCACGGCTGATGGCCAGATGGGCAGGGTTGCGGCTGATCTCAATGGTCCGACGCGCCATATGGGACGCATCGGGTTGATGAGGGCAAGGCTTGAGACATGTTCGTCAAGCGAAGCCGGTTCAATCGCTCTCTTTGAGGAGTCTTAATGCAGGGGTTAGTTCTGGAGCGTATTTTGCTTCAATCCCTTGGTCTTCGAGTTGCCTGAGCATCCAACGCCATGAACCGGGCAGAGGCTTGCCTGTTTTCTTATCTTTGTTTCGGCTAGGGTGCTGTTGGCGAAGTGCCAATGCCTCTTTTGCAATGGTGACTACGCGCGGGTCAAGATCCGACAGTTCGGCTTCTACAGGACGGATGCGTTCGTCGATGTCTGTAATCTCTCCAAGTGGTGAGACGCGGACTTTTATTGGAGGTGTGCCGTCCGAAAACGAGCACTTCTTCTTGATATCAGACACAACAACCGCGATATCTTCACGCTTGGAGCCAGGAATCTCAATAGCCTTCATCTTGCCACTGGCTTCGATTACTTCCTTGCGTCCCCCAGCGAGTCGTGCATCAGTGTGGTGCTTGAAGTGTATTGTGCGTGGGTTGTCGAGCTTGAAGACGACAAAGTAGCCCGGTTCCTGAGTGTCAGGATGGCACATATGGATTGTCTCGCCCTCAGCCAGAGACATGATGAAACGCCCACCTCTCTCTGTATCGTCTGATCGATCCACCGCTTGGCCGTGCCCTTGTCTGACGCGCCGCAGAGCGTCGTATGCAGTCACAACATTGCCAGACCACATACCCTTCTCGTCTTCACGAATTGGAATGTGGTGATTATTCTGGCCCTCAAAGATGCGATCGGATGAGTAAACCTGCCCCATTTCCCGATTCTTCTCGACAAGAACCATCTTGTGCTGCTGATCATCCCATCGCCGCAGTCCGATACTCGGTGGGTCCTTCATGGTGCGAAGCAGAATGACAGTCCGAATCGGCACTCCTGATTTGTGCCGAAATGCGTCATGCTTTACCATTACTTCTGCAACTTTGCCCTTCGTCGTGAAATTGTCGGCAGTAAAACCGTTGTCCTGCTGTCGACACCATTGATCGACACAAGCATAAAGCTGCTTCCGCAGGTCAACATCGCGCGCCAGGCCACCCTTACCGATTGCGGGGTCAACCAGTCTTGGTTTGTAGCTTGAGGAAGCGACGATCCGCTCGGCGTAGTCCTTGGCTTTCTTTTTATCAGCGCGTGACGCATCAGTCCCTCCAAGGTGCGACTGTAACCATTCGTGGGCGATACGCTGGACTGCGTCTTTCGTCTTTTCAGAGATCGGGGGTCGGAGGTGTGCAAAATTGAGTTCTTCAACTTTGATCCGCCGTGTGAATAGCCCCTTGTGTTCAGGTAAACAACCAAACGGGTTCGCCTTGTGGAGCGCACCAACCAGCTTCGTTTTCACCGGCCGGTGGCTGACGAGAAGAGCGGCTTTCTCGGCCATGACCTGAGTGCGGAGTTCAAGATGGTCCTCCCATGCCTTGGGGATGAGCCTCCGTGTTGGATCTGGGTCACGCTTTGGCCAGTAGCCTGTCCGATCGTGGTATTCCTCGGCATCCTCGGCTTGTTTGGCAAGCACCGGCAATAGTTGGTACGGCTCGGTCAGAGCAATCACCACAGCATCGACAGCGTGATGCCGGTGGTCATCGCGATCTTTACCGCCCTTTTCAATGAGTTGCCAGTCCCGACCAAGCATGTAGGTATAGCGCCCATTGGTTTCGTACACACCGCGGCTGCCCTTGGACTTCTGGACACCATCAAAGAGCGCATCGCGCAGGTATTCCATCACCTGCGTTCCCGCGTAGGCTGTATCGGTGAGCTGCGATTTTCTCCATTCATCTTCAGGTTTGACCTCACGGGTCAGGTTCTCCCACAGCCGGGCGTAGTCTTTCTTAGTGAAGTAATCACCTGGAGTTGTTTTTTTGTGTTTCTCAATGAAAGCAAGTGGTTGGATTCTATCTTCGAACGCATTTTTCCACCATTCTTTGACTGTCTTTTTACCCTTGCCGCGGTTTTGCTTGACATAACAGAGGACCTTGTTGTTCAAGCTGTTATCACCGCATCGGCTGTAAGGCACGATGTGATCGACCTCTAACGATATTCCATCATCAGTACATCCCTTGGCGGCGGCCCGCTCGGAGATTGCTACGCCGCTGCCATCCGGATTCCGCGAGTAGGCACAAATACCCCTTTGCCTGCGACACAACAACACCCGGTCCTGGGCCATGCGGAGTTGGTTCTTTGAGAGTCCGGCGTGCAGGTAGTCGCTGGTGATCTTCTTGCGAATATCGTTCCGATTCCGATTTCGCTTGAGTACGGCGTCACGCACCTTTCCCGATTGCCGGGCTTCGCGGGCAAGTTCGATCACCACACGGTCAGGCTTGCACCCGGCTGCTGCAATATGAGCCATGACATGTCGACGCACCTCGTGGATCGCCTTGCGCACCACAGGGTTAGACATCATCGGTGCTGGTGGGAGCAAGTCCGGATGCTTGGCCTCAAAGTGTCGGGAGTCTTTGGTCGAGCCACGGAGTTTGAGCAGCTTCTCATACGCATCAACATCACCGTCGAGTTGTGTCAGCAGGACATGCCGAAGTTTCTCGCAGTGGATGTCGTGTGCATACCTTACACGCTGCTCGCGTGTGGCGGTATTCCCCGTGGTCTGGTCGATTGCCTCCGGATCGAGTGCAAACATCTGTTTTGCCTCGATTTGTGTTCGCCAGCGTTGTCGTTCTTCGTCGTACCGTTCCATATACGGCAGCACATTGCGGATCGCCCGGCGGGATATGCTCATTCGGTTCTCGGTTCGCCCGCGGGCTTTCCAAGATTTGACCAAGGCTTCGGTCTGCTCTTCATCGAGACCCCACCAATCCCGGCAACCCGTGCGCAGCCGCTGCTCGTGCCCGCCAGCGTCCTTGTCAAATCGGAGCAAGGCCCGATTGACACTCTCTCGTGCCTTCTCGTCCATCGCGTTCCAGCGGTCCTCACCAAAGACACCATGCACAATCTCACGCCAGAACGGATCTGTGTTGATCTCTCGCTCTTCGTCGCGTTCGATATTCAGCGAATAGAAGTCCTCGGTCTCGTCGATCTTCTTGAGTGAGCGTTTGTCAATCTTGAGCGCGGTTCGGACGGTTGCGACCTTTGCGATCTTGGTCTTGCGAAGTGCTGCGATTACCGTATCGCGTTCGCAAGGAGTCAGCCCCCGCTCAGATGCACCACGCTTCATGACTCTGATGTTGTTGACCGTCTCGATCACGCGGTAGTGCTGGGCGTACATGTCCCGCTTCGGGCAGCACCGATCGGTCGGTTCCAGATCGCACCGCCCGAGTGTGCCGGTGTCCCAGTAGGTTTTACGCTGGCCAAAGATCGCCCCTTGCTCACGCCAGATGTCCTCAGAGTCCGGGCTGTCGAGTTTCTCTTTGAGGCTGTCGGTTAAGAGTAATGCCAACTCACCACCAAACTCGGCCTGTTTCATCCATATCCGGTTGAACTCATCCCGCACCATCGTTCGATCGGCGTGAAACTCGTAGGAATCCCGCCGATTCCGGATCGGCCCCTGGGCGTAGTCGGTGTTCTTGCCTGTGATCGGTGTTCGCCGCTTGAGCATCTCTGCGAGCATGAACTGCCCGATGGTTCGTCCATCGAGCTGGTTATTCAGTCGGATAATCGCTTGCTTAACCTTTTCGCTTTCCCTTTTCTCTATTTTGTCCTTTTTCTTTTTAGTATCTCCCTTGCTGACTTCTTCGCCGTCAACTTCCTCTGTATCAATCTCAACCCCGAGCGCACCGCGCCGTTGGTTGAGGTGGACGAGCACGCGCCCAAACTCGAATGGGTGCAACTTACGCTCCATCGCCTCAACACGAAGGTGCCACACCGTGCGGTCTTTGTCGCCTTCGGGTAGCGTTTCCGAAATAGGCCACCGGTTTGATCGTACCAGTCTGTCAAAGTCGTCAGGATTCTTAGGTAACAATCCAGTTTCTACGAGCAACGCCCGGAGCTTCCGCTTCCTCTCTGCACGCCTGCGGATCGAACGCATCATGGATCGAGCTTCCCGTCGAGCCTGATTCTTTGGTGCGCCGCGTTCTTTGTCTGTTTCCTTTACTCCCGCAGGAAACACGCTCACACCCATTCTGATCGTTTTGCTTGAAGTGTCCACCCACGCCGAACCCACTGAGTTTGAGCCGATATCCAGTCCAAGTGTCTTCATTCAACAATCTCCTTACACATTGTGTTTGGATATTGTACAGACATATCAAAGACTTGACAAGATTCGATCTAAAGTGTATACTTTGAACAGTGTAATTGATCCCGCCTCGCGTACAAGTTTGTCGCAATAAGACATTAGTTCGCAGGCACCGCCTTCGGGCGACCGCCGTAGCCCGGGTAACCCCTGTGCCTCCGGCTTTTCTCTTTTTCGCAGGCACCGCTCCACGGAGCGACCCAGCCGACCGTTCCTTACCTGGAATCGCCGGCCTTTTTTATGGACTTGCTCGGCCACTGCAACAGTAGATGGCCACGGAGTGAGCGCGAGATGTGGAGTGCCACTGATCTGTTCTCAGATCAGTGTTTTATTGCGGGATGAGGGTGGGATGTTCAAAAGCACTGACCAGAGGACTGGTCTGTGGCACGGTTACGGATGAGTTCTTGTGAAGATTTGATTCCGTGGGGGAGGATGGGGGGCATGGGTGCCACGACTCGCCGTCTTCGGCGCAGTAGTGTCTTCGTTCGTCTATTCAAGCCACTACTGCGCTGCTGCGCATCGAGTAGTGGCACCCCAGCGTTTTATAGAGCACTGACCAGAGGACTGATCAGTGGCACGGTCTGGGGCGAGTTCTTGTGTAGATTTGAATCGGTGGGGAAGGTGGGTTTCATGGTCACGGCTTTGCGTGGCCATGATCGAGTTGTAGGAATCGTGGCCACTCGAACCAGTGGCCACGGCACCCGGCTACACAAAGACACACACGACTCGAAGACTCCCCCCTCCCCACCTTTCCCCCCTCCCCACCCGCTCCCTGTGCATGGCACACGGGGATGGATGGAGTACTCTTATTCCTTGAACACATGCTCCCGGTGGTACGCAAGCGCTGTCGGGTCTGGCATGAATCGCTTGGGGAGTTTGATTGGTGAGCCTGCGAAGGCCAGGAAGGATTGCTGATGTGTGTCGTTCACACAGTGGTCCCTGAGTTGTGATGACAGCACCACGCGGAAATCTTCGTCCAGTGTGATCAGCCCGCGATCAAACGCACGGTCGTGCAGTGCGTTGAGCAGCAAGCCGTTGCTCGGGTCGGCCCGGCGTTTGGGGCTGGCTGACCATGGCACAATGTGGCTGGCGTTGAGCAGCGTGGGAACCTTAAGACCCGTCAAGGCGCAGCGGTTGTCATAGATTGCCAGAACCGCACTACGGAAAAAGCTCTGTACCCGCCGCACACGCACCGTCTGCGCGGATTCAGTCGGGCCATCAGGCGGTGTCAGTTCTGGCTCATCAGGTGAGCCTGTGGTCTGAATAAGGCGTGCCTCGGCCTCGGCCACTTCCAGAGCCACCGCCTGACTGTCGGCATGGAACTTGTCCCACACCTCCTGCTCAAGGTGACCGCGATTGGCAAGACCCTTAATGCCTCGCTCTTGTTGAGCAGGATCAAGGCTGGCAAAGTTACAACCCTTCATGCCCACCGAAGATGGTGTTCGCCCCAGCACCCCGGCCAGCGCGATGATGTCCGGGTTGCTCTGGTGGAGTTTGCCAAAGGGTGTCCGGCAATACAAGCCAAACGCGATCAGCGTTTCATCCCAAGTCCATTTGGTGCCGCGTCGTGATAGCCCCATCACACCAGGATGACAGGAAAGAACACACGATGCAACCCCCCCTCCACCCCCCTCCCTGAGCGTGTCTTGAACCGCAGCGGCCTACGGACAGCCCGCATCAAAGAGGCGAATGAACTCAAAGAAGTCCAGCACATCGACAATGCCATCGCCGGTGAGATCGGCGGCGCAGTCGGGTCTAGGCGCGGTGAACAGATACGCCGAACCAGAGTCGGTGCCGTTGTCGTCGTCAAAAAACGCCCCTACGGCGACGACGCCGTTGGCGATGGCGATGGAACTGCCGAACAAGTCATCCGTCGCTCCGTCGCTGGGGAGGAGTTTAGCGAGTTGTGCACCGGTGGAGGTATCAAAGAGATACGCCGAACCAGAGTCGGTGCCGTTGTCGTCGTCCCAATGCGCCCCTACGGCAACGACGCCGTTGGTGATGGCGATGGAGAAGCCGAAGTTGTCAAGCACAGCCCCGTCGCTGGGGAGGAGTTTGGCGATCTGCGTACCGGTGAAGGCATCGAACAGATACGCCGAACCAGAGTCGGTGCCGTTGTCGTCGTCACGATACGCCCCTACGGCGACGACGCCGTTGGCGATGGCGATGGAGATGCCGAAAAAGTCATTCGCCGCCCCGTCGCTGGGGAGGAGTTTGGCGAGTTGTGCACCGGTGGCGGCATCGAAAAGATATGCCGAACCAGACCAGGTGCCGTTGTCGTCGTCACCCACCGCCCCAACGGCGACGACGCCGTTGGCGATGGCGATGGACCTGCCGAAAAGGTCATTCGCCGCCCCGTCGCTGGGGAGGAGTTTGGCGATCTGCGCACCAGTGGCGGCATCGAACAGATACGCCGAACCCGAGTCGGTGCCGTTGTCGTCGTCCCAATGCGCCCCAACGGCGACGACGCCGTTGGCGATGGCGATGGCGAAGCCGAAGTTGTCGTTCGCCGCCCCGTCGCTGGGGAGGAGTTTGAAGAGCTGGGCACCAGTGGAGGTATCGAAAAGATACGCCGAACCAGAATCGGTGCCGTTGTCGTCGTCACCCACCGCCCCAACGGCGACGATGCCGTTGGCGAGGGCAATGGAGTGGCCGAATTCGTCACCCGCCGCTCCGTCGCTCGGTAGGAGTTTGGCAATCTGTTCGCCGGTGGAGGCATCGAAAAGATACGCCGAACCGGAGGCATCGCCGTTGTCGTCATCCCTGATGGTCCCTACAGCGACGATGCCGTTTGCGATGGCGATGGAGAAGCCGAAGACATCACCCGCCGCCCTGTCGGAGGCAAGGAGCTTGACATCCTCGTTGAGCGTCTGGCCCGCAGCAGGCAGGACACCAAAGACGGACAAGGCGATAACGGCCAGCGTGAGCCGGCGGTGGGTCATTGGCGACATGATGATGGTTCCTCGTTCAACGGTTTCGATACACAGACCGCCAAACGGCGATTAGACCCCAGTATACAGCATTCTGCTCGCCCGGCCAAGCCAAAATACCGGCTCGATCCACTTTCTTACCCATGCCGGGTGCCCGGAACCGGTCTTCTTTTGCTCAGTGCTCTATCACAGCACACGCCTGAACACTGACCAGAGGACTGATCAGTGGCACGGTTTGGGGCGAGTATTTGTGTAGATTTGAATCGGTGGGGAAGGTGGGTTTCATGGTCACGGCATTGCGTGGCCATGATCGAGTTGTAGGAATCGTGGCCACTCGAAGCAGTGACCGCGGCACCCGGCTACACAAAGACACACACGACTCGAAGACTCGCCCCCCTCCCCCCCTCCCCGTGCGTGGCACACCGTCGGGGGTGAATGTGGGAGGGAAAAGGAAAGCGGTGTGCCACTGATCTGTCCTCAGATCAGTGTTTGGAAGCGGGTTGGTGTGGAGCACTGACCAGAGGACTGATCAGTGGCACGGTCTGGGGTGGGTTCTTGTACAGATTTGGATTCGTAGGGATGGGGGGTGGTGGGGAGGGGGGGGTGGACATGTACCCTAACAGATTTTGCTTCAGGATCGTCCGCGTCATTCCTGTTTGCTTTGGGCTTTGGGTGCGGGTCTGGCAGGTCCTGATAATTCATGAGCGATGCAATGTCCGGGATGACGCCGAGCGGGGGGCGGTAATCAGGTTTGTGTTTGTGGTTTATCGTCGCATAACCGCGCGCACAGAGGCGCTGCGCGAGCAACTCTGGTGCCGGGTTCGTCTACAACAGAGCAATGCGCGTGAACATTAAGGCAATGCGCGTGCGCATCAACACAATGCGCCTCGTCCCCATAACAACGCGCGCAAACCCGTCAATTCTGCTGATCGCATCCCGTTTGGATTCTGGTTCATCCGCAACCCATGACAGCAGACTCATCCTTCAATGCACGCCCCTCCTCTCACACAGCACCATCCCTCGGCTTTTTCCTCGCTCCCGAGGCTCAATCTGCCCATCCGGGCAATCACGATGCCCGCCAAACTGACCCCGCACTCAGCAGCTAGAATCGCCCATGAGCGATACACAAGCGGACAAATCGATGCGGACGGAAAAGGATTCCATGGGCGAGATGCAGGTGCCGGGCGATGTGCTGTATGGCGCTTCCACACAGCGGGCGGTGTTGAACTTTCCCATATCCGATCGACCGGTGCCGGCGGGTGTGATCAAGGCCTATGCGGTGCTCAAAGCCGCCTGCGCCAGCGTGAACCACAAGCTGGGACGCCTGGATCAGCCTCGGGCCGAATCGATCATCGAAGCCTGCCGGGAGATCGAGGATGGGCTCGTCTCGTTCGGCGGCATCGCCAGGCATTTTCCCATCGATATCTATCAGACCGGCTCGGGCACCAGCACCAACATGAACGCCAACGAGGTGATCGCCAACCTCGTGTGCGTGCGTCATCACAAACCCATCGGCCTGTCCAAAGACCCCGAGTGGATCGAATCGGGCGGCGTACACCCCAACGATCATGCCAACATGGGCCAGTCGTCCAACGATACCTTCCCGACCGCCATTCATGTGGCCGCGGCCTGTGAGATCCACAACGCGCTGATCCCCGCGGTGCAGGAACTGGCCGAGCAGCTGGAAGCCAAAGCCCGGGACTTTGACGCCGTCATCAAAATCGGCCGAACCCACATGCAGGATGCCACGCCCATTCGTCTGGGGCAGGAGTTCTCAGGCTTTGCTTCACAGATCCGCCACGGCGAAGATCGGCTGCGACGGGCGCTGGTCACACTCAGCGAAGTCGCCATCGGTGGCACCGCTGTGGGCACGGGCATCAATACACACAAGGACTTTGGAGCCATGGTCGCGGCGGAGCTGACGCAGCGCACGGGCGTGAAGTTCCGCGAAGCGCCCAATCACTTTGAAGCTCAGGCCGCCCGCGATGCCGTGGTCGAGGCCTCGGGGCATCTGCGCACGCTGGCCGTGAGTCTGTCAAAGGTGGCTGGTGATATTCGTTTGATGGGCTGCGGCCCGCGTTGCGGGATTGCAGAACTGAAACTCCCCGCGGTGCAGCCCGGCAGCTCGATCATGCCCGGCAAGGTTAATCCCGTCATCTGCGAGAGCATGGTGATGGTGTGCTGTCAGGTGATCGGCAACGACACGGCGATCACCATGGGCGGGCTGGGGGGCGTGGGGTCGCTGCTGGATCTGAATGTCGCCATGCCGATGATGGCTGCCAATGTGCTGGATTCGATCCATCTGCTGGCCCGGGCGTGTCACATGTTCCAGACCAGACTCCTGGAGGATCTTGAACCTGACCGCGAGCGGTGCCAGTCGCTCATCGAGGGCAGCCTGGCGATGTGTACAAGTCTGGCGCCGGTCATCGGCTATGACAAGGCCTCGGCACTGGCCAAAAAAGCCTTCAAGGAGGGTAAAACGGTGCGCCAGGTCGCACTTGAAGACGCGGTGGTGCCCGCCGATGAGCTTGATCGCCTGCTGAACCCCGAAGCCATGACCAGACCCGACGAAACCTGAAGCGGAAACACACCCGTCAGAGTCAACAGGAAGAGCAAGCGCGCAGAGGAAGGCTCAGGTCTCTACGATTCAGCCATGTCAGCTGCTGAGTCACCCTTTGAGCTAGTGTCTTCGTTCTCACCAATGGGCGATCAGCCCGGCGCGATCAACAAGATCACCAGTGCGATTGCTCAGCATGATCCGGCCGTGTGCCTGCTGGGCGCCACCGGAACCGGCAAAACCTTCACCATGGCCAATGTGATCGAGCGCACCGGCAAGCCCACGCTCATCATCAGCCACAACAAGACACTGGCAGCCCAGCTCTATGAAGAGCTGCGCGAGTTCTTCCCCAACAACTCGGTGAACTACTTTGTTTCCTATTACGACTATTACCAGCCTGAAGCGTACATCCCCCAACGCGATATCTACATCGAAAAAGATGCCAGCCGCAACGACGATCTGGACCAGCTGCGCCTGGCAGCGACCAGCAGCCTGCTCAGCCGGCCTGATGTGATAGTCGTGGCATCAGTCTCGTGCATCTTCGGCCTGGGCTCGCCTCAGGCGTACCAGTCCAAGGTGCTCACCATCAACAAGGGCGATGAACTGAACCGACGCGAGTTCCTGCTGGGACTCAATGACATGCAGTACAAGCGAAACGACATCGAGTTTGCCCGAGGCACATATCGCGTGCGAGGCGACTGCATCGACCTGTGGCCAGCATACGAAAGCTTTGCGGTTCGCGTGGATCTGTTTGGAGACGAAATCGATCGCATCGAACTCATCGAGCCGGTCAGCGGCGAAGTGCTCTCGGATACCGACCAGTTTCATGTGTTCCCCGCGGTGCATTATGTCATGCCCGAAAACGAGATGGTGCCCATCCTTCAGCAGATCTGCGATGAGCTGGACCAGCGCGTGATGGAGCTTCGCCATGAAGGCAAACTGCTCGAAGCACAAAGGCTCATGGCCCGCACGAAATACGATCTTGAGATGATCGAAGAGATCGGCTACTGCTCGGGGATTGAAAACTATTCGCGTTACTTTGATGGCAGAGCAGAAGGCGAAAAACCATACACGCTGCTCGACTATTTTAAAACTTCCTGTGAAGCGGCGCTGCTCAATGGCCAGAGCAGTGGGGGAGTAAAGGCGGATGGGGATGGGGGAGTGGATGAGGGGGTGGGGGGGTGGTTGCTGATGATTGATGAATCGCATGTGACCCTGCCTCAGATCCGCGCCATGTTCCATGGCGATCGCAATCGCAAGCAGGTGTTGGTGGAGCATGGTTTTCGCTTGCCCAGCGCGCTGGATAATCGGCCTCTGCGTTTTGAGGAGTTCGAGCAGGAGGTGCCTCAGGTTGTCTATGTCAGCGCCACGCCCGGGCCTTACGAGCTTGAAAAGACCGCAGGCGTTATCGTCGAGCAGGTGATTCGTCCCACGGGGCTGCTGGACCCGGTGATTGAGATCAAACCCGCGCGCGGGCAGGTGCCGGATCTGATCAAACGCTGCCGGGAGCGCACGGAAGATGGAAACCGTGTGCTGGTGACCGCCCTGACCAAACGCCTGTGCGAAGACCTGACCCAATACATGGCAGAGCAAGGTCTGCGTGTGCGCTATCTGCACAGCGAGATCCAGACGCTGGAGCGAATCGAGATCCTGACAGACCTGAGAGCGGGCGAGTTTGATGTGCTGGTGGGGGTCAACCTGCTCCGAGAGGGCCTGGATCTGCCCGAGGTCAGTCTGGTGTGCATTCTGGATGCAGACAAAGCAGGCTTTTTGCGCAGCGAAACAAGTTTGATTCAGCAGATGGGTCGAGCGGCTCGAAATGTTGATGCCACGGTCATCATGTATGCAGACAAGATGACGCCTGCGATGCAAGCTGCGATTGACGAGACCAGCCGCAGGCGAGCAAGACAGATCGAGTACAACAAGGAAAATGACATCACGCCTGAAACGATCAGGAAATCTATCCGCAGAGGCATCGAAACGCAGCTCAAAGCAAGGCAGACCGCAAGGCAAGCGGTGCAACTGGCTGATGAAGATGCTTTTGATGCAGAAGAACTGGTCTTGATGCTCGAAGGGGAGATGCTTCAGGCCGCCGAGGCGCTGGACTTTGAAAAGGCAGCTCAACTACGAGATCAGACCAAAGCTCTCAAAGAGAAGATTCGCACCGGAGCAGCCACCGGACCAGTTCGCAAGAGCCAGATTGAGTCGGGCAAGAAAAAAAACACCAGCAGACAGGGCATGCCGGGGGTTAGACCCAACAAAAAAAGCCGAAAACGCTCGTAATCTTGCATGCCTGACATGATTCTGGTGCAAAGCTTTGTCTGACAGCAAGTGTTTTCATACCATCAGGGCATCATGGCAAGAGCGACAGCGAAGACATCAAGCACTTTCATGCAAAGGCTGGGCTTTTATGGGCTGGGCATTGGCATCGGGTTTGTCATGCTGGGGTTCTTTAGCCGTCAACGGGCGACGACAATGAAAGCAAGGCAAGCCCAGCAGCAACAACAGGCTCTTCCCCAGCCGGGGCAGCTGCCTCTGGATGAGCAGCAGCAGGGGGGCAAAGTGAAGGATGAAACCAATTTGACGGAAAAGCCAGAGCTGCCTGCTGAAACCCCCTGATACCATTGAGCATGATTGCCAGATCTGTTTCGTAGCCAGTGCCTCGCAACAGCGGCTCAGCAAATCCGGTATGCGTACGATGGTCAGACTTTGAATCTGGAGCATCGCTGAAACATGCCGGAGAACGCCGTGGCAAAGAAATCGCGCGCGAGCAGTGCGAAAAAGAAAACCAAAGCCGCTGATGGTCTGACAGAGGTCAAGCCTCAGTTGTCAAAGAATCGGCCCGCAGATCAGCGTGTTATTCGTGTCCGTGGCGCCAGAGAGCACAATCTCAAGGGTGTTGATGTCGATATCCCTCGCGATCAACTGGTGGTGCTGACAGGGCTGAGTGGGTCGGGCAAATCGAGCCTGGCGTTTGACACCATCTTCGCTGAAGGTCAGCGTAAATACATGGAATCACTGTCAGCCTATGCAAGGCAGTTCCTCGACCAACTCAAAAAACCAGATGTCGAAGAAATCGAAGGCATCCCGCCAACGATTGCCATTGAACAACGCTCTGCAAGTCATAACCCCAGATCAACCGTCGCAACCACAACCGAGATCTATGACTACCTGAGGCTGCTGTACGCTCGCTGTGGCACGCCATATTCCTGGGCACCCACCAAAATCAAGAAAGATGGCACAGTGCTGGCTCGATCAGGTGCACCGATCAAAGCATCCAGCGCCTCGCAAATTGTCAGCAAGGTCATGGAGTTGGGCGAAGCAACCCGGCTCATGGTGCTGGCCCCGGTGGTGCGCTCAAAAAAAGGGTTTCACAAGGATGTGCTTGAGGATCTGTACCGCCAGGGGTGGCAGCGGGCTCGGATCAACAGCCAAGTCGTTGATCTGCGAGATGCCCTTAAAGAAGGCGGCGAAAACCCGCTGAATCTGGGGCGCTACCACAAGCACGACATCGCAGCGGTCGTCGATCGAATCATCATCAAACCCGATACCAGACAACGACTGGCTGAAAGCATCGAAGCAGCAATCAGTATTGCTGGCGGCTCGGTTGTCATCAGCGTGAATGATGAATCCGACCGCTCAATCTGGACTGACCAGGCATTCAGTACAAAGTATGCTGATCCAGAGCATCCCGAGTGTTCACTTGATGAAATCAGCCCCAGGCTTTTCAGCTTCAACAGCCCGCACGGCGCCTGCCCAACCTGTCATGGCCTGGGCGCGATTCTGGAGTTTGATGAAGAACTTGTCGTACCGAATCATGAAGTCTGCCTGAATAAAGGTGCGGTGGTTCCCTGGAAGAAGAATGGCCCGGGCGCCATGATTTATCCTCGCAAACTGCGCTGGTTTTGTCGCAAAGCAGGCCTGCCTCAAAACATCCCCATTGGTCTTTTAAGTGATGAGTTGTACGAAGTTCTGATGCATGGAACAGTGGGGCGGGATAAAAAGCTCGGCTTTACATGGCAAGGCGTCATGCCCATGTTGCACGCATGGTTTCATAAAACCGAATCGACATGGGTCAAAGACCATCTGCATCAGTTTCAGCGGGAGCGGATTTGCCCAGAGTGTCTGGGCGATCGTCTGCGCATCGAAGCGTTGCATATACAGATCGCCAGCGATCACGCTGTGGATATCAGCAGCAGCAGGGGGGATGGCAAGGGTGCTGTGATTGGCAGGCCTCGGTCCGATGGGTCGATGCTGAGCATTTCTGAACTGGCTCGGCTGACCATCAGCGATGCCCTTTTGTTTATCCAGGGCTTGAGCCTGACTCATGAGCAGATGCAGATCGCAGAATCAATTGTTCGCGAGGTTTCAAGCCGACTCGGTTTCCTGCAATCTGTCGGACTGACATACCTTTCTCTGGATCGTCGCACTGCCACGCTTTCAGGCGGCGAAGCACAGCGAATCCGCCTTGCAACTCAGGTTGGGTCGGGGCTGGTGGGGGCGTGTTATGTGCTTGATGAACCGACCATCGGGCTGCATCAGCGCGACAACGCCAGGTTGATTCGAACGCTCAGGCATCTGACTGACATTGGCAATACCGTTCTGGTGGTGGAGCATGACGAGGAAATGATCCGTGCTGCGGATCACCTGATTGATATTGGCCCCGGACCAGGCGTCCATGGCGGCCAAATCGTGGCTCAGGGAACCATCGACGACATCACCACTTGCAAAGATTCGATCACAGGTGCATATCTCTCGGGCAAACGAACGATTCAAGTGCCGGAAAAACGCAGGAAGGTTTCTGTCAAGAAAGCAATCACCATCAAGGGCGCTCAGCAGAACAACCTGAAGAAGATCGATGCTGCCCTTCCTCTGGGTGGCCTGGTTTGTGTCACAGGTGTTTCAGGTTCAGGTAAAAGCACGCTCGTCAATGACATCTTCCTTCGGGCAACACGCAAGCACCTGCACAACTCACGCGACCTGCCTGGCAAACACCAGCGAATCAACGGCCTGCACCAGATCGACCGCGTGATCGAAGTAGACCAGTCACCCATCGGCAGAACCCCTCGCTCAAACCCCGCAACCTACACAGGCATCTTTGATGACATCCGCAAAGTCTTCACGCAAACAGCCGAAGCTAAAATCAGAGGCTACAAACCGGGCCGATTCAGTTTCAATGTCACCGCGGACAATGGCGGGGGACGCTGTGAAGCATGTCAGGGGCAGGGACTCAAAAAAATCGAAATGCACTTTTTGCCCGATGTGTATGTGCAATGCGAAGTGTGCGAGGGGTCCAGGTATAACCGCGAGACACTTGAGATCAGATACCGAGGCAAGAATATCGCGGATGTCCTGGGCATGACAGTCGAAACAGCGTGCGATTTCTTCGAGAATCACCCAAAGATTCTGCGTTTTACGCAATGTCTTGCAGAAGTTGGGCTTGGGTATATCAAACTCGGTCAGCCTTCGACCACGCTCTCAGGCGGCGAAGCCCAGCGGGTGAAACTGGCGACAGAACTCGGCAAAGGTGGACCAACTCGCAACAATCCAAATGGAACCTCAACGCACACGCTCTATGTGCTGGATGAACCGACCACGGGCCTGCACTTTGACGATGTTCACAAACTGATACGCGTGCTGATGAAGCTGACCGAATCAGGCGCAACGGTGGTCGTGATAGAGCACAACCTGGATGTCATCAAATGTGCAGACTGGATCATCGATCTCGGCCCAGAAGGCGGCGACGGCGGCGGCCAAATCATGGCAAGCGGCACACCTGAAAATGTCGCTCAATGCAATCAAAGCCACACGGGTCAATATCTCCGGGCTGTGCTGAAATGAATCACCACGAGCACAACCGGGGGTGTCCAATCGGATGCATTTCTGGAATCATCGATAAGCAATGCTGCCCAGCTCGAAAATCCAGACAAAATCACCCAAATGCCCCTGAGACAGCGTAAACCCCGCTTGAGCAGTGCTGAATTATACATAATCTATCTTATCGGACTGTAAATAGACTGGCTTTCGGAACTGTTTCAATCGACTCAATGGTCGCTTTTTGATTGCCCGCTCGGTACTCGGGTGCTACCTTCTTTGGCGCCAGCAGCTGGTGAAGATTCGGTCTTGACCACTCCTGGCAAACTGTCGATACATACTCAAGTGTTACACGAGATGCAGAACCGAAGGAACCACATCCAATGAGCTCACGGTATCAAACTGTGCTCCTGTTTGGAGCCCCAGGCGCAGGCAAGGGAACCCAAGGCAAAATTCTTGGCCAAATTCCGGGCTTCTACCATCTATCCTGTGGTGAAGTCTTTAGAACGCTTGATATCCACTCGGATCTCGGTCAGATTTTTTACGAATACTCATCAAGAGGCGAGCTGGTCCCTGATGATGTCACTATTAAAATGTGGTGCCAGAACACACATGCTCAAACGGTTCTGAGTCTCTACAAGCCCCACGATGATCTGCTCATTCTCGATGGCATCCCGAGAAATCTCAACCAGGTCAAGATCCTGGAAGAGTTCGCCAATGTGTTGATGGTTATCCATCTGACCTGCCCCGACAAGGAAGAGATGATCAAACGCCTGAGACGGCGTGCCCTCAAGGAAAACCGGGCAGACGACGCTCGAGAGGATGTCATCAGAAGACGCTGGGAGATCTACGAGAATGAAACATTTCCCATTCTCGATTATTATCCTTCAAGCATCGTGAAAGAAGTCAACGCAATTGGATCACCAGCCAGCGTGCTTATGAGCGTGCTCGAAGCTATCGTGCCGGTGCAGGAAAAGCATTTCGGTAACCCGGTTTCTGGCGAACCAAACAAAACAACTGCGTGATCCGTTTTTAGCAACCCGCGTTGAACTCGACGATGAACTGGAAGAAATCCAGCACATCAATGTTGCCATCCTGGTTGAAGTCTACTTCCAGGCTCCCTGAGTTGAAAAATACGATGAAGGCAAAGAAGTCCAGCACATCGACGCTGCCATCGTTATTTACATCAGCCTGGCATATATCAACAAAGACATCATATTCCGTCACACTGGAAGTATCGTTGACTTCAAACGCCACCAGCGTCAGCTTGTGCCATCCATGAGTCAGCCCGGCAAGAATCATGCGCCATTCAAATCGATCTCGAGGAGCCGCTGCGTTGAATACATCCGCTGCAGCGATCGGATCTTGACCCGCAGGCAAATCCAAAAGCAGATGAATGCGTTTCGTGGTTCTGTCCAGAGCACGCATGGTGAACTCATGGGAGGTTGAGGTAACAACCTCTGTTGGATTATCCAATAGCACCGCAGGCGGCAGTCGATCCACATAAATCACCTTGCGCCATTCACGGAACAAAGGTGAACCCGCTGTCCGATGCCTCAGTCCTGCCACTGTCAGATAGTGGTACCCCTCGCTGAGTAAAGTGGCGTCAATGGCCTGCACATACTGCCCGATATTGTTTGCAGAACCAAACAGAGGCAGATAGGTGGTTGCAAAGCGTTCATAGCCTCCAAAGACAAGGTTCGTTGCGTTGAAATCATCCTGGCCGTTGTTGTTGTAATCGACATACCCCTGATCGATGAGGAATAGAGCATCGTCATCGGTGTTGGGGTCTTGCGTGTCGGTCTGCGTGGTGATGAGCTGGATACTGAATGTATCAGCCGAGATCACATCGACATCATTGAGTCTGCGGAAATACGCTGGCGCCTGAGGCGGATCAGCCGGGATGGTTCCTGACACATTACTAAGCTGAAGCGAACCCGTTGGCAGTGCCGGTGCATAAATCACATAACCAAGGTTGTGCTCGCCAGCACTCGAACGATTGTTCGGCACCGTGATTGTCACCCGCCCTGACCCATTGACAACCAGCAACTCGGGAATCGTACCAGACGGATCGACCGTTGGATTGGCAGAATTTCCGGTGAGCTCATGAAGCCTGGTGCCGGGCGAAAACGAGGTCAGCACATTGCGTGTCTGAGTACCGGCATCGTAACGGTCGTTGACCCCCACCAACACATTGCCCACTCTGGCCCCACCACCAATCGGACTGGCCCGCTCAAAGATAAGCACATCATTCATGGACTGATTCTGTGGATCGGTGCTGTTAAGTGGAAAGTATTGCCCGCGACCGACCCAGGTATGAATCTGTACAAGTTTGGTGAGGCGGCTGTCAAGCAAGCCACTAGATGGGTTCAGCCCCAGTGCAACAGACACACCCTCGCGGGGATAGAACCCGCCTGATCGATTGACGATGCCTCGAGCATTGTGATACACAATGGCTCTGCCCGGGCGCATCAGCATATAGGCATATGTAAAAAAGCCCATCTGCTTGTCACTGGGTAACGGCGGCAAAGACCCCCCATTGCCCACCGAGCCATTGTCATGGCTGAAGACATGGTTTACACCCAGTGAACCGTTCTGAAAACCGTCGTCAAAGCCATCAATATGCCCGGAGTTGTTGTCAAAAACATTATTCCATGTACCCAGGCCATTGGCGTTGACCAGATCCCTGAGTTTGCCAGCACCGTTGATGTCCAGTGCATCACGATTGCCAAAGCCATCATTTTTGCGTGTGTAGTTATTCGCTGTGAAGCTGTTGCTATCAACGCTTTCTACGAAACTGAAAGGTGTAACCTGACGATTGTCAGGCGTGGTTCTTCTGAGATAGACCGCTGAATCCCAGAACATGTCCCAGAACCAGTTGGGAGCATGCTTGGCTGCATCAAGACGAAACCCGTCAATACCAAACTCATCACACATCCACTGTGACCAGCGCATGAGCAGCCCTGTGGTGTTGTCTGTCACCGCATCGCCCTGCATGGGATCAGCTGTATTGAATGGGTAAATGGTAAACTGCTGTGAACCAAAGCCATGAGCTCCTGGGTTCCAGAAGGTAAATCCCGGCAGCCCAAGATCCGGATAAAAGCGGGCATTGCTGGGATCGGGCTTGTTGTAAATGGTCCCTGCTGGGATGTTCTGAGGATCACCTGTTTGCACAGGATGGCGAATGAATTGGTTGTTTGATTCCTGCGCAATATCAATAAGCGCAACCAGATCGCCCTTGATCAGGTCATAGCGTGCGCCGCCCGGGTTTTCAGATTGGAGATAGCCAGATGCAACCCCTGCATGAAAATCACCCCACGGATCGGTAGGCTGCTTGTTCACAGGTGGATTGCCTGATGCCATCCAGAATCCGGGGTACCCCCCCGCTGCCTGGAAAGATGCTGATGTATTGCGCATGTTATTGTGATTCATGATCGTATCGATGTAGACCTGCCCGTTGGCAGCATGGAGCTCATCAATCACTGCATGAAAATCATTCTCGGTGCCATACGCAGTTTCAGACAACGGCCTGCCCAGATCGAACCGATTAAAAACATCGTACCCGACACTAGTTGAACCGGCAGCTTTGGAAGGTGGTGGAAGCCACACCGCGCCATAGCCAGCCATGAAAAAATCAGGCACTTTGCGTTCAATGTGCTCCCACTTGTTTTCAAACCATTGCAAAATCACCGGATTGTCATCTGCAATCGCAAACCGCCCCAAGCCCATACAGGCAAGAAACCCGCAGATCATGTGCGCTCGTAAACTTGACCCCGCCGATGATGCAATAACTCTCATGGTGTAACTTGCCCCGAATGCGTTTCTTGTTCGCTCTTGATATCAGCACCATCTCCTCAATGGTGCTACCCTTTTCTATTATGGATCATTCGCGGCCAGATTCATAGCCCTGCTTGGCATTTGGCTGCAAATTTTTGAGTCTCAAGCACCAAAATCCGCTTTGGTGCATAAACAAGTGTTATCGGGAGCATTTTGCGTGATAAATACACAACTCAAGACGCTGAAAATCGTTCTGGCAATGGCTTTTTCTGCCCTTGGCTCACTGAACTCAGCCCATGCAGATATCACCCAGACCCATGGCGTACGCATCGGCGATCGAATCGTGCGCTTTGCACCCAGTATGGATATTGCCAAATCCCCCCCACCATCGCTGGCCATCATCGCACCCACGCCTGCCTTGGGCCCCGCTCCCCAGGATTTTCCCGTCGTGCCTGAGTTTTCAACCGATGCCAAAGGCCGCGTCGGTTTCAATATCTCAATCTCAAAAGGCACCAGCCTCTATGGCACCGGTGAAGTTCCAGGCCCACTGCTTCGTAATGGCCGCTCAACAACACTCTGGAATACCGATGCCTATGGCTATGACGAAAAATCACCCTCCCTGTACCAGTCCCATCCGTGGGTATTGGCGGTTCGACCCGATGGCTCAGCCTTTGGTGTCCTGGCTGACACCGCCTGGCGGACACGCATTAACTTGACCGATGGAATCCATTTCATTTCCGATGGCCCAGCCTATCCCGTCATCATCATTGATCGGGATTCGCCTCAAGAAGTCCTCATCGCGTTGGGAGATCTCGTTGGCCGCATGGAGATGCCACCAAAGTGGGCTATCGGGTATCACCAGTGCCGATATTCGTACTACCCGGATTCTCGCGTGCGTGATATCGCATCTGAGTTCCGCAATCGCAAAATCCCATGCGATGTGATCTGGCTCGACATCCACTACATGGACGAATATCGCATCTTCACCTTCGATTCAGATCGATTCCCAGATCCCAAGACTCTCAACGATGATCTACACAACCAAAGCTTTCACACTGTGTGGATGATCGACCCTGGTGTCAAAGCTGAACCCGGATTCAGCGTTTACGACTCAGGCACAGAAATCGACGCCTGGGTCAGAACCGCTGAAGGCGAAGTCTATCAGGGTGAAGTCTGGCCCGGCTGGTGCGTCTTTCCTGATTTCACGCGCGCCGATGTACGGGCCTGGTGGGCAGATCTTTACACCGATTTTATCGCCCAAGGCATCGATGGCGTCTGGAATGACATGAACGAACCCGCGGTCTTCAATGTCAAAACCAAAACCATGCCTGTCGACAACCGCCATGAAGCGGACGAGGATCTCGGAGGCCCAGGCCCCCACGCCCAGTACCACAATGTCTATGGCCAACTCATGGTCCAGGCCACGAAAAAAGGCGTGATGCGTGCCCAGCCAGGTCGCAGACCCTTTGTGCTCAGCCGAGATGCATTCATCGGTGGGCAACGCTTTGGTGCAGCTTGGACCGGCGACAACACCGCCAACTGGCATGATCTTGAAGCATCCATTCCCATGGTGCTCAATCTGGGTCTTTCCGGCCAGCCCTTTGCCGGGCCAGACATCGGAGGCTTCGGTGGCGACGGCGATGCGCAAATGTTTGCCCGGTGGATGGGATTCGGTGCCATGTTCCCCTTCGCCCGTGCACACACTGCTGTGCAAAACCGCGACAAGGAACCCTGGATGTTTGGTGCGGAAGTCGAAGTCACCAGCCGCCAGGCAATCGAAAGACGATATGAACTGCTCCCCTACTACTACACACTCTTTCATGAAGCATCCATCAACGGACTCCCCATCGCCAGACCAGTGTTCTTTGCAGACCCCGCCGATCCTGCACTCCGAAGTGAGGACGACTCATTCTTGCTGGGCGATGGGCTGCTGATTTCTGCTCAGGTCACAAAAAACGCAGACCGCGCCCCTGTCATGCCCAAAGGCATCTGGCGCAAGCTGCTGTTGAGTGGCTCAACCAATCCTGATCTCCCCACTCTCTACATCAAAGGCGGCTCAATCATCCCCACCGGGCCAATCATGCAGCATGTCTCTGAAATTGCTGACCCCCCCCTGACGCTGATCGTCTCTCTGGATAAATCAGGCCATGCCCAAGGCACACTCTATGAAGATGCTGGCGATGGCTTTGAATATCTCGAGGGTCAGTACCGCATGACTCGCTTTATCGCTAAGAAAGCCGGCGATGTCATCACCATTCAGGTCATCGTCGAGCACGACGGCCTTTCCAACTCCATAAAAGACCAACCTCTGACCGTGCGTGTGCGAATGGACCATGAACAGCCCGATGCTGTGGGCGTAGGCACGCGAGGCGAGGGTGTGAAGATTGATCTGAGCCGGATCCCCCGTCCAAACTAGAAACTGCATCTGCAGATAAAATCTATAAGCTTCCAACCATCAACTGCACAGTAGCGGTTCGCATGATAGTGTAGTTAGTTTGTCAAGGCGTTGAAACAGGCTCCAAAGCAAGACTCAGTGTCGCATAGCCATTGATCTCAAAGTATTCAACCTTGATCAACACTGGCTCGCTGTCGTGAACTTCAAACTCGCCTTGATCGCGGGTTGGACCATGCCAGGTCCAGTTGTCAATCACCGCTTGGCCGTTGACACTGACACGCACACCATCGTCGCTTTTTGTCACAACGCGCCAACGCCCCGGTGACAAAAGGATCTCAGTTCGTGCAATAAGTCCGAAGTGATCGCTTGAAATGCTGTCTGCTGCATCATCTGGCGTAATCAGTCCGACATCCGCAGGCCCACCGCCTGCAAACTTGAAGTTTATCTCCGCCAGGTTGGACCTGGACACACCGTGCTCTGCAAGTTCTCGCCAGGCTTTGACATCAACACGCGGATCGATGTCATCCCACGCAAAGACCGTGACCTCCCAGGATGTTGTCGTGATGATTTCGGACAAAACCTGCATCTTCTTGTTGGCTTTGATTGTGATTGTGTATGGATGAACACCAGGCTTTGAGCCATCGATTGTGACTTTGCCTGGCGATTGTGCATCTGTAGCCGGCTGGCTGGTGACCACTACATCCTCACCCTGCACGACCACATCATCCAGTGCGATATTGAACAGATCCCAGGTATGTTTGCCACCCTCGACAAACCCAAGCCTTGCCATCGGTTCAACATGGTCCCATGGAAACCATGCTCCCATGATAATGTTCTCTCTGCCCGCCAGATTCGCCCGCTTTCCGATCGGCCTCGCATTACCAATCGCTTCAGGAAGATCTGGCAGGGGTTTTTGAACAACATCAGCCCTGGCTTCATTATCCAGAACACCATCCGATTCATCAAGATCCTCACCCGAAACATGCACAGCCACAGCCTGAAACTGATTCCTGTCCATGCGCGTAGTTCGCGTCTCGCGAAGCTGAATCCCCACCGCATCCCCGTCAAATTCATTATCGCTGATCACATTGTCAACTGAGCCTTTGTGATTCGCCTTTGCCCAGGGTTTTTCCAGCAGCCCAGCATCATCATCATCCCAGAGATGCACGCCACAAGCATTGTTCCTGAATCGGTTGGCTTTGATGACATTCTCAGCACCATGTTCAATATTGATCCCCCCGCGCTCCAGGCCATACCCCTTTTGACCATTTGATATAATCAGGTTGCCCATGATGGTCATATTCTGTGAATACCCGCCCCACACACCACAGATTGCATTAGATTCCAGACGGTTTCCAATGATGAGGTTTTCGAAACTGAAGGTCTGCTCAATACCATGCGCAGCAGCATACGAAAAATCATTTCCTGCCAAAATCGTGGCGTTATTGCCCGTTCGCTCTGCATGATTGAGTGATGCCTTGCCGCCGAATCCAAAAAAGCCATCGCCACCATGTGTGACTGAGTTTTCCAGTATGGCGTTGTTGTTGCACTGCTCAAACATGAGGATTCCCGCAGAGTCCTGCCCGCGGTTGTAGACATCATGGCTGTACCCCCGAATGCAAAAATCAAAGGCATTTCGGCTGATCATGTTGTCGCTGGATCGCCACATCGCCAGGCCCCAGCCCGAGAGAAACGAGAAGTCATTATCAAAGACACGAGAATGATTCACAGCGTCAAGGATGATGCCGTTCTGTCGCTTGCGTGCAAAGCTATTGCTGATTGTGATATCCCGGCTCTGCTCTACAACAATTCCAGCACCAAAGTTTCTTACCCATTGCCTCTGATCATTTTCATGTGGAAAAAGCCAGTCGCTTGAGTCTTCCTGCTGAGGCGTGGAGCCCAGCCGCTGGGCATAGCCGTTTGATACATCGCAGTTTTCGATTGTCAGATCGTCTGCATTGGTCGCCCAGATGCCAAGCTTGAATCCGTGACACTCAATGCCGCGAATCGTCACGGAACGATGCCCGTTGATGCGAATGCCTATGCCCTTCATCTGATCCCAAGGCGTATTCGATGTCGTCCCCCGCAAGGCACCAGATCCCTCAGCAAGCTGAACCACGATTCCATCAGCTTCAATATGGATCACGCCATTGAAATCAGTATCTTCAATCACACGCCCCGGCTCAAACATGAGTCTGCACGATTCGGTGATCACGGTGTTGTCAGCCACAACTCGCACCACGGGAAGATCATCTGTGACCACCACGCAGGCAAAGTACAGCGCCAGGAGAGCGTTCATTCCCGCAGCATACCACCTATCTTGTCAGGATGCGTCCTTCAACTCTTGTCAGATGCCACTTCAATCCCCCCACCCTTCCCATCTCCCTGCAGCCTGCGGCTCAGAAGGCTATGCTGGTCTTTCAGTCAACATTTATCCGATACAACAACCACCACGGAGGGTGGCATGGCCAAGAAGAACACAACCTCTCGTCGAGCAAACGCAGAGTCCATGGCAGCTGGGCAGCGTGAAATCTCTGTCAGCGAGTTTTTTGCAAAAAACCGCCATTTGCTCGGCTTTGATAATCCTCGTAAAGCGCTCCTCACAACCGTCAAGGAAGCTGTGGATAACGCGCTGGATGCCTGTGAAGAAGCAGGAATCCTGCCTGATATCACCGTGCGTATTGACGAACTCGTCGCGCCTGCATCTGCAACCAAATCAGGCACCTACCGCATTACCATCCTGGACAATGGGCCGGGCATCGTCCGCAGGCAGGTCGAAAACATCTTCGGCAAGCTGCTCTATGGCTCAAAGTTCCACAAACTCAAAATGTCCAGAGGTCAGCAGGGCATTGGTATTTCCGCAGCTGGCATGTATGGCCTGATGACCACCGGCAAACCCATGGTTATCCACACCAAGCCTCACAAGAAAAAGCCCGCCCATCACATCGAACTGGCGATGGACACGACAAAGAACAAGCCCGAAGTAACCCTTGATATTGAAACCGAGGAATTTCCCCAAACATCATCAGGCACAGGCACACAGGTCGCCATCGAGCTTGAAGCCAAGTATGTGCGTGGCAAAACCTCCGTCGATGCGTACCTTGAGCAAACCGCCATCGCCAACCCACACGCGAAAATCACCTACATCCCGCCAGCCAAAGCCAGTGAAGATCCTGCACTTGATCAGATCGCTCTGGATGAAGACTGTTCAGAAGATGCAGAGATTATCAGCATCGTTCACGAAACCACTGAGCTGGCAGACCGCATTATCTTTCCGCGTACCGTTGATGAGTTGCCTCCAGAGACACAGGAGATCAAGCCTCATCCCTACGGCGTGGAGCTTGGCACATTCCTCCGCATGCTCAAGCAGAGCGATCAACGCCAGCTGGGTGGCTTTTTCAAGCATGAGTTCTGTCGAGTGACTCCAGCTGTGGTACAACAGATTGCCAAGGCTGCCACCAGCAAACACAAAACCATCACATCTCAAACCGCAATCTCATCACTGGACCACGCTGCGATAGAAAAGATTTACAAGGCTCTGCAATCCGCCAAACTGCGAAGCCCCCCCACCGACTGCCTCAGCCCCATTGGTGTCAGGCAGCTGCTCGCGGGATTGCTCAAAGGCGTGAAAGCGGAGTTTTATGCTGCTTCCACTCGGAACCCTGCGGTGTATCGTGGCAATCCGTTTCAGATCGAAGCTGCGGTTGCCTTTGGTGGCGACATTCCCAGCGAATCACAAGTGTCCATCATCCGCTTTGCCAACCGTGTACCGTTGCTTTATCAGCAATCTGCGTGCTGTGCGTTTAAAAGTGTGGCTGAGTCGTCGTGGAAAAACTATGGCCTGAGTCAACCTCGCGGAGCCTTGCCTCAAGGGCCACTGATCATCATGATTCACATGGCCAGCGTCTGGGTGCCGTTCACGAGCGAATCAAAGGAAGCCATTGCAGATTACGACGAGATACGCAAGGAAATGAGGCTCGCGCTGCAGGAATGTGGCAGAAAACTGGGAACTTACCTCCGCAGACGCCAGCGTATGAAACGCGAAAGCCAACGCCGCGATGTTTTTGAACGCTATATCGGTGAAATCTCCAAGGCCTGCAACAGTCTGGTTGGTGTAGATACACAGGAGCTTTACGATGCTCTACTCAAACAGGCAAAACGGCGCACTGAAATTGCAGATGCGCAGCTTGATGACGAAGGCAACTTTATCAAGGACAAAACCAACGGCCGCCTCGATGGCGATGACGGCGTACTCATCATCGACCGTGACAACCCCTCCCCCCCCTCCCCCCCCTCCCCCCCTCCCCCACCATCACTTACATCTTCGCCGCAATCTGCTCCAGCTAAAATAGCTCGATCCAATCCTGAAGCTCGTAAATCAGCAAAAGCAAAACCCGCTGTAACCAGGACGAAGGCTTCAGCCGCTGCAACAAAAAAGAAAACGCAAGCTGAGAGTCCCAAGAATCGGCCTGATCAACCTCGCAAGCGGTCAAGTATCGCCAACAAGGGCAAGCCCAAGCCTCGTCTCAGGCTGGGTTCCAATCAAGGCGAAGGGTTGTTCGGATAGATTCTCTTAGCGTTGAACAACTTTGCACAGCACGATTCATATCAAGACATTTTTAATCATGGCCAAGAAAAAAAAGACAAAGAAAACACCGACCACTTCTCGCTCCAGCACCAAAGCTGAAGCGCACCGGCGCGATCGAGATACTTTGACCAGAGGCAAGCTCAGCGAGCTTGCGCAATCGGTAGTTAAATCATCGCTGGCGGGCAGGGAGCCGAAGATTGAGGTTCCTTCCAGGACACTTTCCAACACCAGATGGAACAAGAGCCGCAAAATCCTGCAAATGGGCAACGCCTGTCAGGAGCGGCAGCTGTTCAATCTTGGGCAGGCCAAGAAGTTCATGCAGACCATGCTGCACGCTAATGGCATCAACAATCTGATCGAAGCAGACAAGACCCTCAGCCTTCGTGGTATGTTTTATATGGGTCTGCACACAATCCAGGGCACAAAGAACGAAAAGACTTTCGATGAGCAGTCCGAATCGGACACGGTTCTGGAAGATATGGAAGTTGCGATTGGCTCACTTCGCGAAGAGCTGCACATCTTTGCAAAAAAAGCTGGCACGATGGTCGGAAACATCACCATCATTGATTCTGGTGATGAGATCAACTGTCGAAAAATGGGCTCAGGTGGGTATGCAATTCCCAGCATCGTCGAGCCTGATGTCATTCAGTTTAAAGACTGCACCGCTGATTTCATTTTGCATGTCGAAAAAAATACGGTCTGGAGCCGATTCAACGAAGATCGGTTCTGGGAAAAGCACAACTGCATTCTCACAGAGGGTGGCGGGCAACCGCCTCGCGGAGTACGGCGACTCTTGCATCGGCTTCACAAGGAACTCAAACTCCCTGTCTATTGCCTGCTCGATTGCGACCCATGGGGGCACTACATCTTCAGCGTGATCAAGCAGGGTTCGATCAGTCTGGCGTTTGAATCAGAACGGCTGGCGATTCCGGATGCCAAGTACCTCGGTATTCGAGGCATGGATTACGAACGCTGCAATCTGAGCGATGATGTTCAGATCGCACTCAACGAGCGAGACATCAACAGAGCAAGGCAGATCGCTGAGTATCCTTGGTTCAAAGACCACAAGGGCTGGCAAAAAGAGATCAAAAAAATGCTTTCCAACGGGTTCAAGATGGAGGTTGAATCGCTGATCACCAAAGACATCAGCTATGTGACCGAAACCTATGTTCCCGAGAGGCTTGCCAGGCAGGACTGGCTGAGCTAAATCAGGCAAGCGGCAGTCCGATAAGTGGGTATATTTATCAAGAAGATTAGGTAGATTCTGTATCTGCTTGTATATCAGCCACTTAGAATTGTGGACAAATTGGCAAAAAAACGACTAATCACCTGAAAGTCACTACCATATGCCACAGAAATGTGTTATTTTGCATATGCATTACCACCATGAAGTGTGATGCTATGGGATTTCAAGATCCCGAAGACAGATATTTTTTTACCCACCTATCGCGGAGCTTGCTCTTTGTGAGAGAGCACGGGGCAGAGAGAGTGGCGCGTTACAAGCTGGAGGGCTTATGGCGCGTTGGGTGTTGAGGTCTCTTCTGACCTTGGCTGCCAGTCAAGACCGCGAGATTTGGAGGGAGGCATCGGCCGCTGGATGTTTTTGGACTACCAGAGCGTGCGGAGGTTACGCTCTGGAGTTTAGCTCCAGTGGTCGTTGCATTTTTGCACCCACCTGACATGCCTTCCCTCTGGGAGTATGCTCAAAGAGAATCGAAGGTCATGCCAACCCTCAGCTAAATGGATTCCATTGATGCCTCAAGATCGTATTGGTGTTCTCTTTGTTTGCCTGGGAAATATCTGCAGGTCACCATTGGCTGAAGGGATCTTCCTTCACCAACTGCACAATCTGGATCTCTCAGCGCGTTTTGATGTCGATTCTTGTGGCACTGGTAACTGGCATGCTGGTGAAACACCAGATGCTCGTTCCATACGCATCGCACAGAAGCATGATGTGGAACTGGTCAGCATCGCTCGGCAGATCGAACCTGACTCTGACTTTTCCAGATTTGACTGGCTCATCGTCATGGATCGATCAAACGCTCGCGATATCCTGCAACTTGGAGCCGATCCACAGCAGGTCCATCTGATCAGGAAGTTCGATCCTGATGCTGACTTTCTGGATGTTCCAGATCCGTACTACGACCAGGGTGATGGCTTTGCCAATGTATACGAGATGCTTGAAGTTGCATGTGCCGGGCTTATTGAGTACATACTCAAGCAAGAATCTGCAGTTGATTTAGATGCCAAAGAGCAAGCGTGAAGGATCTTCGATCATTTCTTTGATCTTCACGAGGAATGTCACCGCTTCTGAGCCATCGATGATGCGATGGTCATAGCTCAGTGCCAGATACATCATGGGTCGAATCACCACTTGACCCGGGTTAGCAGGGTCTTCCACAGCACGGTTCTTGATCGAATGCATCCCCAGGATTGCTGACTGAGGCGGATTGAGGATGGGTGTTGACATAAGGCTTCCAAAGATGCCTCCATTGGTGATGGTGAAGGTTCCGCCTTGCATTTCTTCAAGGGTGAGTTTACCTTCTTGTGCTCGGAGAGCGAATGCTTTGATCTGTCGCTCGATCTGATCAAACGAGAGCGATTGACAATCACGAAGCACAGGCACGACCAAGCCCTTCGCCCCAGCGATGGCAATAGCAATATCGCAATAGTCATGACTCTGCATCGCGGGCTGACCTGAGCCATCCGTGGTGATGTATGAGTTGACTTTGGGTACTGCCTGAAGCGCAGCGGCAACAGCGGACACAAAGAACGACATGAACCCAAGCCCTACGCCGAACTTTTCCTTGAAGTCTTCCTTGTATTGAGTTCGCAAAGCCATGACAGCACTCATGTCACACTCATTGAATGTGGTGAGCATCGCGGCTGTCTGCTGAGCCTCAACAAGACGCGAAGCCAGCTTTTGGCGCAACGGGCTGAGTTTCTTTACGGTGATGTTTCGATCAGATTTCGTTGTGCCTGGTTGCAGCTCAGGTGACGGCGCCGGACTGCTCTTGTGGGTCTGAACAAAGGCCAGCACATCCTGCTCACGCACGCGATGACCTGCACCGGTGGGAATGACCTGCGAGAGATTGACATGGTGCTCATCTGCTATCTTGTGAGCCACGGGCGTTGCGGGCACACCTTTGTTGGCCTGACGAACCTGATCCCAGTCATTGGCAGAGCTTGCACTCGCTGCTGTGGGCGCGGGTGACGGAGCCGGGGAAGAGGCCGGGAGAGATGGAGCAGGGGGTGGACTTGATGATTCAGCAGGTTTTGGCTCTGATGAAGATGCTGGATTTTCAGCAGATTCGTCGATGGAGCCTACCACAGCACCAATATCAACCTCATCATCAACACTGGCACTGGTCTTGAGCACACCTGCAACGGGCGATACGACCTCAACGGTGATCTTGTCAGTTTCGACCTCAAGGATGGGCTCGTCACGGTCGACCCATTGGCCATCTTCTTTGAGCCATCCTGCGATCACACCTGAAGTGATCGACTCGCCTGCTTCTGGAATTACGATGTCGGTTGCCATGCTCGGCTTACCTTTCTTTTCGTTTGAAGTACATAGGGTTTATGCTGCAGATATAGGTTGGTTATTCTTTTTGGGGTGTTCTGTATCTGTATTTTTCTCAACAGCGGGTTTGGGACCAACCGCCTCGGTCAAAAGCTGCTCCTGGCGTACCTTGTGGCGAGACTTGGAACCAATCGCGGGTGTTGAACTTGAATGCCTGCCGATGTAGCCAATCTGCATGCCAAACTGGTGCAGCAGAATATCAGCAATGTGCAAGTAGCCACCAGCATTGCGAGGCTCCTCCTGAACATACACAAACTTCGTATTTTTTGGATATGACTCGATGATTGTGTCCATCAATTTTGCGTGGAATGGATAAAGCTGTTCGATACGCACGATTGCCAGGTCTTGGCGATCAATTTCATCCCGTCGTGCTGTCAGTTCATGATAAATCTTGCCACAGCAGAGGATCACGGTCTTCACGCCTGATTTGTCCAGAGGTTTTTCGCCTTGAGAGAATCTGTGGTCATCGATGATCTCATGGAACTGGCCTTGCGAGAGCTCGCTGATGTGGCTGGTGGGCACACGGAGCATGCTCTTGGGCGTCATCATGATCAAGGGCTTGCGATAAGGGGTTTTGACCTGCCTGCGCAGAGCATGGAATGTCTGGGCCGCGGTGGATGGATATACGATTTGCATGTTGTCGTTGCCACAGAGTTGGAGGAAGCGTTCCATGCGAGCGGATGAATGCTCAGCACCGGCACCCTCGTAGCCATGTGGCAGCAGGAAGGTCAAACCGGACCATCGTTCCCACTTGAGTTCTGCTGAAGCAATGAACTGATCAATGATAACCTGAGCACCGTTGACGAAATCACCAAACTGTGCTTCCCAGATCACCAGCATGTTCGGATCTGCCAGTGAATAGCCATATTCAAAGCCCAGCACCGATGCTTCAGAAAGCGGGCTGTCGTATACACAAAAGTGTGCTTGTCTTGGTCGTCCATCGGGGGCGATCGAGCCGGGCGGTGTATCTGTTTGCAGATCACCCACATCGCGCATGTTGTTCAAGGGGACATAAGGCTCACCCGATTCACTGTCACGCAAAACCGCATGGCGATGGCTGAAGGTGCCTCGGCGTGAATCCTGACCACTGAGCCGAACGGGCACGCCCTCAAGCAACAGCGTGCCATAGGCGAGTGATTCCGCATCGGCGTAACTAATCTCCCCGGTCTCAAGCAAAGAGCCACGGGATTTGAGCAAACTCTTGAGTTTACGATTGAGGTTGAACCCCTCGGGCGTGCGAGCAAGCCCATCACAGACTTCCTGGATCATCTCAGGATTGACCGTGGTATCCACAGGATCAAAGGAGTATTTTTTGGAGAGCCCAACCCATTTCTTTGAGCCAGGGTCGATTGTTGGGTCATATGGGCTTTTGCGTGCAGATTCCTGGGCTTTTTCGAGAGCTGCATCAAGCCGCTGGCGGATCAGGTCTACATCGCTTTCTGTGATCACACCTTCAACAAGAAGTTTTTTGACATAAGTGCTCAGCGTACTGGGTTTGCTTGCGACAAGTCTGGTGAGTATGGGGTTGGTGAATGATTGTTCATCCTGCTCGTTGTGGCCGAACTTTCGGTTGCAGTAGAGGTCGATCATCACATCTTTTTTGAAGCGCTGGCGGTATTCAACCGCCAGGCGTGCAACGGTGACGACTGCTTCTGGATCTTCGCCATTGACATGAAACACGGGAGCACCGAGCATCTTGGCGACATCTGTGCAGTAGTGTGTACTTCGGCTGTCTTCGGGCGCGGTGGTGAAGCCGATGAGGTTGTTTACAACCACATGCACTGTGCCGCCGGTTGTGTAGCCTTTGAGCTGAGAGAGGTTGAGCACTTCCATGACGATGCCCTGACCTGCTATGGCCGCATCGCCATGGATGAGCATCGGGATGACATGCTCGCGTTGTTTATCACCCCGCAGCCTTTGCTTGGCCCGGCAACGCCCCTGCACGACAGCATCCACCGCTTCGAGGTGACTGGGATTGGAACTCAGCGCCAGGTTGATCGATTTGCCATTAGAGAGCTGTCGGCTGCCTGAGTAGCCTCGGTGATACTTGACATCCCCTCCACCATCGACGAAGTCTTCATCCCAGTTGTCTTCGAATTCTGTAAAGATCTGCTCGTAGGATTTGCCCAGAATGTTGTTGAGCACATTGAGCCTGCCTCGATGGGCCATGCCCAGTACAATCTCTTCGATGCTTTCCTCTGATGCCTGCTCGATTGCTGCATCCAGGAGCGGGATGAGCGATTCAGAACCTTCAAGGCTGAATCTTTTTTCACTTTGATAACGCTTGCCGAGGAACTTTTCGAATATCTCGGACTTGAGCAACTGTTCCAGCACATTGATTCGCATGCTGTTGCTTAGAGGTGTGCCATCGCTGACCGCTTCGAACCGATTGATCAGCCAATCTCGCTCTTGAACATCAGGAACCGGCGTGATTTCTGCACCGATAGCTCTGCAGTATGAGGTTTCAAGTCGGCTGATGATCTGCCTGAGCGTTGGCTGACCAGAAAGAGGTAGATTGCCGAGATTGCAGTGTTTGTCCAGATCCGCTTCGGTGAGGTTGTGGTATGCGAGACTGAGGACATTGGGAACGCTCGGCTCTCTGCCGAAGGGGTCCAAGTGAGCTGCCAGGTGTCCATGCTCGCGGTACGCCTGCACGAGACTATCCACAGCGTTCTGAAAACACGCTACAGCAGCTGCCTGCTGATCACTCTGAGCCATGGGCACATAGCCTGAAAGTGCCTGAGCCAGATCAAACCCCTGAAAGAAGCTACGCAGATCTTCTGTGATAGATTCAGGGTCTTGCTTGTACTGCTGGTATTGAGCTTCGAGATAGTCCGGGCTCCAGGCGTTAACAGCAGGCACCATTCCTTTTGCAGCATTCATGCGATTTTCCATCAACTTGGGCACTCATTCTGGTCCACCAGAGCCAAACTGTTATCGGCTCCGATAATTATATCCGCCATCGCGCACACTCTCGCAGCACTATGGATGAAATCGACCACACAACCTATGCCAGATAACCTGAAACGCTCGTTTTCGGAATGAATCAATCTGAATGACAACAAAA
The DNA here is from genome assembly GCA_029260555.1 of Phycisphaerales bacterium. Lineage (GTDB taxonomy): Bacteria > Planctomycetota > Phycisphaerae > Phycisphaerales > UBA1924 > JAJDCZ01. Next base: position 50,302 of record JAJDCZ010000010.1, on the reverse strand, counting down.
CAAAAGCAATCGCGCCCAGATCGTGCGAATACTGGATGCCTCACTCCTATTTACCGCGCCAATTTACATCCCCCATTTTCCCCTGAACGAGTAGATTGCTTGAAATTGATTAGCCGAATCGACCGGTGATGTATTGCTCTGTTTCAAGCAGTTGTGGGCGCTGAAAGATTTCCTGGGTTTGACCATACTCGACAAGGCATCCCAGGTACATGAATGCGGTGTTGTCGCTGACGCGGGCAGCCTGTTGCATGTTGTGGGTGACGATGAGCACGGTGTAGCGTTCTTTGATCTCAGCGATGAGTTGTTCGATTTTGATTGTGGCGACGGGGTCCAATGCAGAGCAAGGCTCATCCATGAGGAGCATTTCTGGTTCAGAAACGATTGCCCGAGCGATGCAGAGGCGCTGTTGCTGGCCGCCAGATAGTCCCAAGGCTGAGCTTTTGAGTCGATCTTTGACTTCATCCCAGAGGGCTGCACCGCGCAAGGCATTTTCGCAGGCGTGTTCGAGGACATCTTTACGCCTTTGTCCATCTATTCGCAGGGCGTAGACGACATTTTCAAAGATGGACATTGGAAAGGGGTTTGATTTTTGAAAGACCATGCCCATGCGTTTTCGCAAATCGATGACATCGACTTCCGGTGCGTAGACGGGATTGTCATTGATCCACATCTGGCCTTTGGTGCGAACGGTGTCGATCAGATCGTTGAGACGGTTGACCGAGCGGAGCAGTGTGGACTTGCCGCAGCCACTGGGGCCGATCAACGCGGTGACTTTATTCCTGGGCACATTCATGGAGATATCAAAGATCGCCTGATTCTGGGCGTACCAGAGGCTGAAGTTGTCGATGCGAAGAACCTGCTCATCGTTTTGGAGCGCATCGTGAATGATGGGTGTTGTTGCTTCGCCCGCACGGATGGCATCAAGGACAGAACTCTTTCCAGAAGTCGCGTTCTGCTGAGACAAGGCGGCTCGGGTTTGAATGGTTGGATCTGTCAATCGTGAATTCTCGCGGGTCAATCCTGGCCTGATGGTAGTGCTTTGCAAAGCCTTATGCCCCTCAGAAATGGTTACTGGAAAACTTTTTGCGGAGCCTGGCTCTGAGCCAGATGGCCAGGAGATTTAAAAATACCACTACGGTGATCAAAAGAAGGGTGCTGGTCCAGACCATGGGGCGTGCTGCTTGAGAATCGGGGCTTTGGAAACCAAGATCAAAGATGTGCAGCCCCAGATGCATGAAACTGCGGTCCAGATGGAGGAACGGGGGCTGACTCGTCATAGGCAGTTCAGGTGCAAGTTTGACCGCTCCAACGAGCATCAGGGGGGCGACCTCGCCCGCACCACGCGCCATCGCCAGGATCATGCCCGTCATGATGCCGGGGGCTGCACTTGGGAGCACAATTCGGCGGATGGTTTGCCATTTTGAAGCGCCGCACCCGAAGCTGCCTTGCCTCATGGTGGAAGGCACTGCTGAGATGGCTTCTTCGGTAGAAACGATAACGACGGGGAGGGTGAGCAGTGAGAGTGTGAGGACGGACCAGAGCAGGCCTCGGGTGCCGAAGGTTGGTGTGGGGAGGCTCGCTTCAAAGAAGCCATGGAAGTATGGCGTGGTGACAAAAAGAGCGATGACCAATACAACCGCAGCAAGCCAGCCGAGGCTGGCAACTTTCTTGAGCATTGAGGCTTTGGAGTATTTTTTTGCTGCAAGGCTGCTGAATGTGAAGGTGAGAAGCAGGATCATGACCAGACTGAGCATGAGAACCCACCATGACGATTTTGATTGAACGAGATTGGTGGTGGGTCCTGAGTCGATGTACCTGCCGAGGGTGTAGCAGAAGAAGCCCAGGCCGAATACGCCATAGACAATGCTGGGGACACCAGCGAGGTTGTTGATCGCGATGCGGATGATGCTGGTCAGGAGTCCCTGTTTGGCGTATTCGCGCATGTAAAGGGCTGCGATGACACCAAAGGGTGCGACGACAAGGCTGAGCAGGATGGTGAGGAGGACGGTGCTGAAGAGGACGGGGTAGACGCCTCCTTCGGTGTTGGCTTCACGGGGGTCAGCAGAAATGAACTCTGACCAGCGATTGAAATACACAGCGAATTTCTGCTGTAGATTCAAGTTGTTGGCGGGAACGATGCGGACGATTTGTGAGAGCAGGATGGGCTGATCAGACAAGGTCTGACTCTGAGGTGCAAAGCGACCAGTTGTGGGTTCTTCGATGACGATTCGCCAGTGTTCATCCTCATTCTGGATCTTCTCGACGCGCTGCTGAATCTTCTGGTAGCGTTGCTCGAGTTGGTCTTGCTCAACCGCAGCGGTCTGATTCATACTGTCGAGCTTATCCTGGCTCATGGAACTGCTCATCCATGGACTTTCAAGCACGGAAAAGAGTGCCAGTGCAAGGCTGAGCACAAAGAGTGCCTGGCCGGGCATTTTTTTGCGTTTTGTGGGAGTGATGGCAGGATTTTTGGTCCTGAGCAAACGCAAGGCAACAAGAAATGAAGTAGCACTAAGCAAAATCAGGAGGATTGCTGCAGCATTGTTGAGCCATGGGCCGCTTTGAGAGCTGTTGATGGTGCGCTGGCGTTCAAGTTCTGCCTCTTTGATGCGCAGCCTGAGGCGTTCCATGTTCTGATTAACCTTGCCCATCTCATGTGACACGAGTTGATTGATGGCATGGCGTCTTTTTTGTGCAGCAGCAAGCTGAACTTGCAGGGTACTTTGAAAATCATCCTGATCTGAGTGGGCGAGGATCTTGATCTGGTCAGGTGAGTCGGGGTCATCGGCTGGTATGGTCTGAGTGATTTGCCTTGGAGTACCAAGGAAGATGCCCCAGGATTGTCTTTGAACTTGAACAGCATTTTTTGGACGAGATAGAGAAGTGATCTGATCAACCGGCACCCAGCGGAATGGAGCTTGCCCCAGATCACGATTGCCTACGCGATAGAGTCTCTGGCGAGGTGTTGGCAAGTTTTCATCGACAGGGCCATCAGTTTGTTCGATGTCCTGTTCTTTAAGAGGGTTGCCCAGGAATGTTTCGCCGGTCTTGAGTGTGACGAGATCAATGGGCTTGGGCCAGAATGTGGCGAACCCCTGGATGACGACGAGGGTCAGGAGTGTGAGAATCATCGCAACACACACGGTGAGGGCGCCACCCATGAGCCAGACGACAGGTTCGGCGCGCACCTTTGAGGCAGTGCGTCTGGAATCGAGAGTTGGGGCGGGTGACTGAGGCATAAAAGGTGTTGAAATACTCAGAGCAGTGCATTTTTCCGACGAAAGTGCTGACGAACGATTTCAGCGGTTGAGTTGATGACAAATGTCATGATGAAAAGGACCACGCCACAGAGGAATAGCACACGATAGTGCGTGGTGCCTACGGGGGCTTCGGGTAGTTCGACAGCGATATTGGCAGCGAGTGTACGCATACCTGAAAAAGCGTTCCATTGCATGATGGGGGTGTTGCCGGTGGCCATGAGAACGATCATGGTTTCGCCGACCGCTCGACCCAGACCGATCATGCATGCGGAGAAGATGCCTGAGGCTGCGACGGGAAGAACGACGCGAAGCGCGGTTTGCCAAGGTGTTGCTCCCGCACCGAGCGACGCTGAGCGGAGCGAGTTGGGAACGCTGAGCATGGAATCTTCGCTGATGGTAAAGATGATGGGGATGATGGTGATGCCCATGATGAGACCAACGACGAGGGAGTTTCTCTGGGAGAAGGTGCCAAAGATCGAGTCTCTTGTATCAAAGCTGAGACTCGTGAGCAGATAAGCACCAAGAGCTGCGAGCGTGAGAGAGAGTATGAAGGTGATGATGAGACCTGTGAAGCCTTGGGACTTTTGGATGAGTGACCGAGGCAAGAGTCGGTATTGTGCGAGGATGACGATTGCAAAGGCAGGTGCGATGAGAGCAAGGAACCAGCCTGGCCAGGGATTTGAGATGTTGCCATCGAGCCAGCTTCGGATGTCTGGTTGATCCAAATGCCTGGATTTGAGGCTGAGCATGAGTGTCTGCATTTGTTCGTCTGAATCAGGCTTGACAGGGCGAACGACCTGGCCATCACGAAAGGCCAAGCCAGCTGCACGCAGGCGTCTTTGATCATTAAGGCTCAGAGCATCACGAGTGCCGATCCATGCGGGGCGATCCTGCTCAGAGACGGGTTCGTACGAGCCTGCCAGCAGGAGCAAGTCTGCCTGGCTGGGGGCAAAGAGCCAGCCTTGAACAGCTGAGCCAACCGGGACTGAAAGGACCAGTGCGATCAGAAGCGTCAGGGCGATGGACAGGATTTGGAACTTGCTTCGCTGGCTGCGGGTGATGCGTGTGGGGAGAAGTTTGCAGTAGATATGAGAAGCGAGCACCGCACAGAGGGGAATGAGGGCGAGAGCTGCGAGGATTGCAGGTAAGGCATCGCGAGCGAAGGGGGCGACGATCATCGCAGCGAAGAAGCCGAGCACGACGGAGGGGACAGAAGCCATGACTTCGATGACGGGTTTGGTGATCCTGCGAACAGATGGAGAAAGGAACTCGCTGGAGTAAATCGCAGCAAGGACACCCAGCGGTATGGCAAAAGCCATGGCAAAGACGGTTGCTTTGATTGTGCCGAAGATGAGTGGGACGAGGCTGAGCTTAATCTCAGCAGTATCGTCTGCAGCGGAGGATTGATAGACATAACCGCCCTGGGGCTCGCCTTCAAAGTGGACCTTGCCAAAGAGGGTTTTGGTGGTGATCTCAGGATATCCGGGTTCAAAGGAGGCGTTGGAATAGCGGGCTTGATTATCGATCCAGACGATGCCATCGTTCTTTGGTGCCATGGCAATCGCGAGGATTGGATCGTTGACATCTGACTGAATGGAAGCAACATGCTTGTGGCTGGTGACATTTCTTACGACAACAGATTGTGAGGTGGAGCCGATGGCGATGGAGCGATCACGCCAGCTTGAAGCGATGGCAGAGATGGCGTTCTTTGTGCTTTGCAACTTGTGGCCCATGACGAGATTGAGGGCGTCTGTGGTGCCAGCTTGAGGGTCGCGAGCGATGAACCATGCGTAGATTGTGCCTGCGTTATCACCCACGAGGAGCGTTCTTGAGCCAAGGAGCATGGTGAGTGTGGTGAGCGAACGGTCAGCGGGCAAGAGTTGCATGGACTGGATTATTTTGATGGGTTGAGTGCGTGGTATTGCAGCGTTATAGCGATCGCAGGAGCCATCGTTCATGATGGTGAGGATCTGGGTGCCATCTGCGATGAGTTTGAGGTGATCGGGGGATTTGGAGTCGAGTGTGAAGAGTGTTGAGCGGAGTTTTGTGCGTGGCGGGCCGCCGCCGAGAGGACGGATGGTACGGATGGTGCTGTAGGATGCAGTGCCGGTGTGAGAAGATGCAACAAGGAACTGCTTGGGCCCTATTTTGATGTAGTCAATGAGCGTGATGGGTTGAGGGTCGGTGTTTGATGCATCGTCAGAGTGGAGCTTAATGGGGAGAGGTTGACTGAGCTGAATGTTGGGTTGAATGATCCGGATTCGGTCCGGATCGATGCGCTGTGCCAGTACGATCTGCTGGGGCTGGTTGGAATCTATCTGGAGCGTGGAAGCGGGAACGGATTGTGTTTGACCCGGGGGGAGATTTTGGAGCTCTGGAGGCGAAGGCAGGACGAGTTCTTTGAAGTCGAGTGTGCCAACGATGGCTGAGCCATCGCTGAGGCCAAGTGCGAGTGAGCCGTTGCTGGTGTTGTAGGCGTAGCTGGTGAGCGTAGTGTTTTGTGGGATGAGATTGATCTTTTCGAGAACCGATCCATCATGAAGCGAGATATGAAAAGCGATGCCCTGGCGATTAACCAGGAGCATCGATGTGCGTTGTTCGTCGATCTGGAGTGAGATGACTCCACCAGCCAGCTGATTTTGTGAAACGGCCAGCTGGCCGGTGGCGATCAGGTCTGCCTTGCCACGGGAGAAGAGCGGGAGGACGACAACTGCGAGGTAGACGCTGATGCCGAGGACTGCAACGAGAACTCCCATGCCTCCGAATCTGATGATCAAACCAGCCAGTTGATCGGCACGGTAAACGCCGGGGCGGGTTTTACGCTGAATGGGAACCTTTGGGGGATTCGATTTTGACATTGAAAGAATCCGCTTTCAGGACCATTGGACGAAAGAGCTGGCTGATCATCGGGAGATGATATGCGATGATATCACCGGCCGGACTCTTTTGTGAGAAGTCCAACCTTGGCGAGTTCTTGATTTGCAAGATCGCCACCGACGGGGATGTATCCATCTTTGACGACGGCTTCCTGGCCTTGCTTTGAGAAGACGAGCCGGACGAACTCAGCCCGGAGGGGGTCAAGGCCGGTGCGACTGTCGTAGTTGACATAGAGATAGAGGAATCGGGCGAGGGGATATTCGCCGGTGTATGCGTATTCAGCAGCTGCGGGGATGGCCTCTTCGCCCTGGGCGGGAGATACATTGAGAACTTTGACATCAGCGGTTTTGTAGCCGAGTCCTGAATAGCCGATGCCGAAGAGATCAGTGGCGACACCCTGGACAACTGCGGAGGAGCCGGGCTGTTCTTTGACGGTTGGCTTGTAATCGTTGCCAGCGAGGGCGATTTTTTTGAAATAGCTGTAGGTTCCAGAAGCCGAGTTTCTGCCATAGATACTGATGGGCTTGAACTTGAACTTGGAATCGGTGACACCAAGGTCACCCCAGGTCATGTCGTGGCCTGCGACGGAGAAGACCTGAATGAGTTGATCGAAGCTGATTTCATCGAGTGGGCAGTCTTTGTTGACATAAACAGCAAGGCAATCGATGGCGGCACGCAGGGGGGTAGGTTTGTAGCCGAAGGCTTTTTGAAACTTGTCGACTTCCGAGGATTTCATGGCGCGGCTCATGGGGCCGAACTGGCTCTGACCCTGGATGAGGGCGGGGGGAGCGGTGGATGAGCCTTTGCCATCGATTTCGGGTTTGACATTGGGGTAGAACTTTTTGAACTGCTCAGACCAGAGAGCCATCATGTTGTTCATGGTGTCTGAGCCGATACTTTTGAGACTGCCAACGACGCCTTGGGAGGGTTGGTATGTTGAAAGATTCGGATCGACCTGAGCCTGGGCGAATGCCGAGGCTGAGAAGAGGATTGCTGCACAGGTTGGAAGGAACGCTTTCATTTGAATCTCCAAAAGGGGGTGAATCGAACTGCACCTGACGAATGAGCAATCATTGCTGAAAAGACTGCGCGAGTACTGTTTAGAATGTGAAGATTGCGCTAACTGAGTGTGCAGGATTTGGCTTTGGAACGGCGCTCTATTTTTTCCCGGCTTTGAGGACCATGGGTTTGGATGCAACAGGCAGCCCTGAATCGGGCTGATAGTCGACCCAGAACTGGACATTGGAGACATTGAGGCGGTCGCCTCCAGTTTCGAGAAGGCTGAGGGTGAACTGGTAGCTGGGGAGCCCCTGGTAGATGCGAAGAGCGGCTTTTTGAAGATCGCGATTGATATCCCATGAGCGAATGACTTTGCCATCTGGATCGGCGATGTAGAACAGTATTTTGCCACGACTTTGCACGGGATCGGGATTTTCTGCGGTGCCTGCAAAGAGCATGATGGTGACTGGTAATGAGTCAAGGTAACCGTTGGAGTTGGTGTCTTCAAACGCAGCTGCAAAAAGTGCAACACGGTAGACCGCATGCTGCTGGTGAGTATTACCAAGGCGTGCGGATCGTTGCTCTGGCGAGCTTGTGCAGCCCCACATGGGTGCTAAAACAAGTAAAGCAAGTGAGATGAATAAAAGATGCGTGTAATGAGATTTGATCATTTGTCATCTTTTTCAGGTTCGGCTTTGTAATCCAGATCTTGTGTTTTGAGCGAGCGCCGAATAGCTGAAGGATCCACAAGTTCCTTGATGGCGTGCTCTGTGAGTTGTTGAATTTTCTTGACGGAATCCTGTGAGCCTCCGGGGATGATGCGAGGCGTCAGAATGACCAGAAGTTCGGTTTTGATCTCGGATTTTTGTCTGGATTTGAATATTTCACCGAGAAGGGGAATGTCACCCAGGATGGGAATTTTAGTGAACCGTTGTTCGTCAGTGGTCTGGATGAGACCACCGATGACGATGGTGTGGCCGTCACGAACGGTTACGGTTGTGTCTATTTCGCGTTTGTTGATGATGGGTGACTCAAAGCCTTCGGAGATTTGCGTGGTGCGAGTGGATACGGTTGAGATCTGAGGCTTGATCGACATGCGAACAAAGCCATCAGCACCGATGGAAGGGGTGACTTCAAGGAGAATGCCGACATCTCGGCGTTCGACATTGGCGGTTGAGTTGCCCTGGCTGAAGCGATCGACACCAGTCACGATGGCAATATCCTCACCGACATTGATGGTAGCGAGTTCATTGTTGTGGACCGTAATCTGAGGCCGGGACAGGACCTCCAGTTTGCCATTGACTTCAAGAGAACGGATGAGCAGATCAAAGTCAGCAGCCGAGACTGAGAGGTTTGGAACACCGAGCGCAGTTGCGATGCCGCCACCAGCACCGAGTGTGTTGATACCAGCACTGACGCCTCCAAAGGCTGGGATGCTAAAATCCATACCCCAATCGCTCGCGGTGTCGAGTGTGACTTCTGCGAGGAGGACTTGGATAAGCACCTGTGAGGGAGCTGCATCAAGCTCCTCAACAATTTGCGAAACAGTATCCATGTAGCGAGGTGATGCAGTGATGAGAAGTTTTTGGCTTTTGGCATCGCCGACGATGGTGACTTCGTTTTCAAGTTGACGCGAGAGGGAGCCGGCCTGTGAGGGGCTGAGCATTTGACGGACGCGACCGGCTTCATCACTGAAGTAGCGTTGGAGTGTGCTCTCGACCAGATCGGCCTGGGCATTTTTGAGTTGGAAAACGCGACTTTCCCGGTCGGTGCCTTCCATAGCATCAAGCTCTTCGACGACCTGTTTGACGAGATCCAGATATTCTTCTGTACCTGATACGAGCAGGGAGTTTGTTCGGGCATCAATGGTGAGCGAGAGTTCCTGCCTCTGGTCGGGCACGGGTGTCAAAGTGGCGTTGAGCGGATTTTCTGGCTCATCCGGATTAAAAGGATCTGCAGGAGCAAAGCCTGTAGGAACGAGAACGAAGCGGTCGCCCTGCTGACTCAGGCTGAACAGGTCTCGAAGAACCAAAGCCATCTGTCTTGCATCAGCATTGATGAGTTTGAATGACTTGATTTGTCGCTCACCAGCTTCGGTGTTTTCAATATCCTCGATCATGGTGTTGATGAGGTCCATCATCTCGGGGGGAGCATTGATAAGAAGGGAGTTTGTACGAAGATCAGCGGTCAGGGAGATTTGATCGCGGATTGAGCCATCAAACTCGGCTTCGGTGTAGCCCTGGTCACGGAGTTGAGATTCGATTTTGTCGCGATAGAAGCGGAGTTTGGTGGCCTGGCCTGAAGATCCTGTTCGTGCTCCTGCCAGTGAACGACCAGCCAGAACACTTTGCAACAGCAAGCGTATTTCGCCAGCGTTTGATTTGTGAAGCTCGACGCGGCGGATTTCACGGATTTGACTGACTTCGGCTTTGGCAAAGCGCTCTACGAGTTTGGTGACGGCCTGGATGTCGGCATCTGTACCACTGACGATGAGCGTGTTGAGCCTGTTGTTGGACAACACTGTGACGGCCTTAGGACCTCTGCGGATGTTTTCTTTTTGAGCATAGATTTCGTTGATCCATGACGCGATGTCGTCAGCGGTTCCTGACGAGACGGGGATAAGCTCGACGCGCTCAGCAGAGGAGAGGGTTTGTGCATCGCCCATGAGGGTATCGAGAAGATCACGAATCATCTGGAAGTTTTCATTGCTGGCAGCGATGATGAGCGAGTTGGTGGTGGGTTCAGCAGCGACGGTGAAAGTATCGTTGGGAGAACGGACGCGGCCGCTTTGTTTTTGACCTGCGAGTCTTTCTTTCATGAGCCTTTGGACCAGCGGGGCGATCTGGCGAGCATCGGCGCCGATGATGGGGATGATATGAAGGTTGACGGTGAAGCTTGCATCCGGGCCATCGAGCGTTTTGAGCAGGCTTTCCAGGATGCTGAAGCTTCGCGGGCTGGTGGAGACGATGAGGGCGTTGGTTCGAGAATCTGCCACTGCCATGAGACGATCTTCGGGTCTGGTGTCGATGGATTTTTCGCGTTGATCGAACACGCCTTGAATGATGCTGAGGATACGATCAGCTGCAGCATGTTCAAGAGGAAAGACGCGAACGGTGTTGCTTGCAGAAGCCTGGGGAACATCGAGCATCTTGGCTAGTGCAATGACAGCTGAGGTATTGGCTTGGGAACCAACAACGATTAATGCGTTAAGTTGAGGTTCAGCAGAGATGATAAGGCCAGTGAGAGGAGTGAACAGATCGGTCTGAATGGGATCACCCTGATTACCATCTGGGAGCACGCGAAGTCTGGCGATCTGGCGTTGCAGCCCGAGTGAATCGCTGGAAGATGCAATCCCCTTGACAAGAACTTCGTTGAGTTTGTCAGCAAGACGGGAGGCATCGGCATGTTTAAGTTGAATCAGATTGGGTTGAACCCATGATGTGGTTTCGTTGTTGTCCAGTTGATTGACAAGGATTTCAACGAGTGTCACTGCTTCTTCTGTGCCTGCAGCGATGAGCGTATTGGTACGATCATCTACGGAGATGGCGATTTCGCCCGCAAGAGCCTGACCTGTGGCTGAGCTTGGAAGTGCCTGGCGTTTGATCCCGGGAAGCTTGCCCAGAACCTTGCCTTTGGCAAAGAGATCATCGAGGATGCGTTTGATGCGCGTGCTGGAAGCATTGTCAAGGGGAAAGAACCTGACAACGACAGCCTGACCTATGGGCATGGTGTCCAGCGTGCGAATGATCTCACTGATGGCAGCAACATTGGCAGGTGTTGAACCGACGATCACCGCGTTGATTTGCGTATCGGGAATGAGACGGATGGGTGCGGTGAGGTCGAGTTCGACGGGATCAGAGGCGATGCCTTGGAGTGTCAGTTGAAGCCGGCGGACCTGCTCAGCAAGAGCCTGTGCAGCGGGTGATCCAGAAGCATCTTGAGCGGGTTGAAGCATTTTGCGAAGGGTGGCAACGACACCATCAGCAGAAGCGATCTGGAGAGGGACGAGGCTGAGCGATTGCTCGGTGTTGATGGGCTGGGTGTCGAGGGTTTTTATGAGAGAGAGCAAACGCTTTCCATCAGCGTGGCTTGCAACAATGGCGATGGCACGCTGATTGGTTAAAGCGACGATGATAACGGGTTCAGCGACGATGCCGGGGCGATCTGCGGGCTGGGCTCTGGTGACGCCTAGCGATTCGAGCAGACTTTTCATGGCTTGTGGTGCGTTATTCACGAGTTCGGTGATGTGAACGCTTTGGCCGATGCCGGGCGTGGGGATGATGCTTTGATCATCGGGATCTTGTTCATCTTGATCGTTTTGGTCATCAAGTGTTTGGGCGACGGCTTTGATTTGATCGAAAAGTTGTTTGCTGGAAGTGATGAGAAGCGAGTTGGAGTCGCGGTCGATCTGGATGGCGATGGTCTGACCTTGCTGAGAGGCTGTTGGAGAAAAAGCCTTGAGCAGCGTGGGGGCGATTCGCGCAGCAGGTATGTTGATCAGGGGGAGGACACGGACATCTGCCCGTGAGCGATCTTCCTGCTGTTGTATTGATGCGACGAGTTCCTGGATGAGGGCAAAGTCGTTTTCACCCGCGCGGATAATGAGCGAGTTGGAAGCGTCGTCTCCAAAGACAATGACGGATCGCACGCCCTGGTTTCGACCTGTGCTTTGAGTGCGGAACATCTCGCGTACAGCAGCAGCGATGGTTGATGCACGACCGGAATCAAGCGGAATGACATGCGGGGTGGGCAGATTTGTGAACTCTGGCTGATCAAGCTGAGTGACGATCTCCTGAATGCGGAGGAAGTCTGTCCGACTTGCAAACACGAGCAGCGAGTTGGTCTGGATCTCGGCTGAGACTGCCGGAGCGCCTTCGTTGGGAACCAGAACGGGCAAGGCATTTGAGCCATTGTCCTTTGGACGGTTACTTTTGGTGTTCTGGCGTTCGAGTTGGTCGCGTTTGATTTGATCCTGAAGCGGAGCACGGAAGCCATCGTTGAGCGCGCGAGCGAGACTCTGGGCATCGGCGTATTTGAGAGGCAGGATTTTGAGTTGGCGAGAGACATCGTATTCTTCGGTATCAAGGGCAGCGAGTTGTTCGCGGATGCCGTCCCATTCTTCCTGGGGGGCGCTGATGATCAACGAGTTTGAGGACGGATCAGCGACCATGGCGACCCGAGTAGCACCGGGGGTCTGAGCGGCGAAGGCGTATGGGCCATAGAAAACCTTGAGGGCCTTTACGATTTGTTCAGAATCCGCGAACTTGAGTTTGACGAACTCGGTGACCATGGGCGACTCTGATTGGATGTCGAGTTGTTCGATCATCTTTTCGATTTGATCCATCTCAGCGGGTGTTGCGGAGATGGCAAGGGTGTTGTCCGAATCGTTGTAGTCGATGCTGGGTGCGGGGTCACCCGGTTGTCTTGGCCATTGGCGACTCAGGCGGTTGAGCGTGTAAGAAAGTTCCGATGCGATTGCGTGATCAAGCTTGATTCGCCTGAACGAGATCATGGGTTGTGTGGGTTTGATATCCAGATCAGCGACGCGCTGGCGGACAAGATCGATGGACTCTGCTGAGCCTGTAACCCACAAGGCGTTGGATCTGGCCAGAGGTGTGATGGTGACCTTAATTGAAGCTGGCAAAGCGGACTTGAGCGCTTTAGCGACTTCATTTGCACGAGCTGATTCCAGGGCGATGGTCGCCATCTGAACATTGTCAGTGTTCGGCGGGGCATCGAGTTGATCGACGAGTTCCTTGACGCGATCGAGCTTGTCTGCTGGCGAAGAAACGATCAGCGAGTTGGTGGTGGGCCGGGGTGTAATGAGGATGCGGTCTTCGGGTCTTTGGGAACGGGGGAACATGGCACGAAGAGCCTGGGCGGTTTCACGCGCATCGGCGTTGGCCAGTTCGTAGACAGCAAAGGAGCGGTCATCGCCAATATCTGGATGATCAATTTGCTCAACAAGTTCATTGACCATGGTCAGTGACTCTTCATCCGCGGAGACGATCAGAACATTGCCATCGCGGGAGCCGATGATGGTTACTTCATCGCCTCGAAGCCCTTGAGCGCGAGCACGGGCGCGGAAGAACTGGGTGAGGCTGCGAGCCGCCCGGTCTGCCTGAGCGTATTGCAGGGCGATGGACTGGATGGTTTGATTGGGTTTGCCGGAGGCTTCGTCCAGCTGGGCGATGTAGCCCAGGGCCTGTTCAACTATGGGCTGTTTGCCAACAAGGATGAGCAGCCGCCTACGGCGATCGATCTGGACCTGGATACCATCGGGATCGGGGCCTCGCCAAAAACGCCAGCCCGGGGTGGAGAATGAGGACTGAATAATCCGGCTCAATGCATCAAGATCAGCATTTTCTACGGGAATTGCCTTGACGATTTTGATGGTCTGATCTGAGGGTGGCTGATCAAGTTTTTCGATGATAGAGAGTACAGTGTCAAGGATTGGACCTTCGCCCATCACCAGCACAGTGTTGGTTCGTTCATTGGTTTCGATAAAGAATCGGTCTTCGGATGATTGTTGAGATTGCCGGCCTCTGCGAGAGCTGTACATGCGCTCATACTGAAGTTCATAGGTGATGTTCTGGAGAGTATCTGCAATATCAGAGACACGGGCCTGTTTCAGAGGCACGATACGGAACTGCATTTCACGAGATGATTCGGGTGCATCGAAAGAGGCTGCCAGGGATTTGATCTGGTCGAAGTCTTCATCAGAAGCTGAGACGACGAGTGTGCCAGTTCGACGGTCACCCGTGATTGTAATCGCGCTTACAGAACGGCGACCAGAACGCGAGGCGTTGCGGGTTCGATCGGCAAAGAACCGTTGCAGGGAGGATGCAACAGCCCCGGCATCGGCGCGTTCGAGTTTGATTGTGCGAACGGGGGGACCAGCGACCTGAGTGGAATCAACTCGCTCTACGATGTCGCGTATTTGTGTGAGCACTTCAGGTTTGGCACGAACTACGAACAGGTTCGAGTTTTTTTCTGCAGAAATCTGCACGCGGTCTTTTTTCGCGGGGTCGTTGCCGATGATGGCTTGTTCTACGACGCGTTTGACGGTGGTTGCGTCGGCATTCTGGAGTGCGATGATGGCCAGTTCCATGCCATCGTCGGGAGTTTCAGCGTCAGCGGTTTGCAGGAGCCTTTGAACTTCTTCGTGTTGCTGTTGACTGGCAGTGACAAGCAGAGCGTTGGTTCGAGAGTCAGCAACGAAACGGGCACGAGGCATGTCGCGGGCACCGGGGCCTTGCCTTTGTGAGTCCATGAGTGTCTGGAGGGTTCTGGAAAGTACTGGTGCATCGGCGTTTTTCAGAACATATCTTCGGATAGCAAGGCGGTCAGCGACGGGGCTCTGGTCGATGACGCTGATGAAACGATCGATGAGTGAGATGGATTCATGGGGAGCGGCGACGATGATTGATGAGCCGCTGGGATCGGTGGTGACACGGACGGTGCCGGGGTCGATGCGTGCCTGGACCTCTGAGCCTTGGATGTCGAGCGTCATCATTGAGCTGCGGACCTGGCGGGCAAGGCGGCCTCTTGGTCTTGGGTTGACCAGATCATTAATGGCTGCAACAGCCCGATCAGCCCGGACATTGACAAGCGGATACACCTTGATGGTGAGTTGATTAGTTGAATCAAGTCTGGAGAGGGATGCGATCAGGTCTTTGAGGGGCGAAAAGTCTGTTTCGTTGGCCCAGACGACGAGGGCAGCACCAGTGGGATCGGGCATGACCGCAACGCGCCCTGTAAAACCTGTAGGGTTGTCGACGGTGACCCTGCCGATCTGGCGAACGGTTTGGTCGATAAGGTTTTTGAGCAAACGAGCATCTGCAGCCTGAGGTAGCGAGACGATGTGAACCGAGGTGGGCTGACGAGGCATTTCCTTTTCAAGGGCACGGACCATATCCTGAATCTGGCTGGCGAGTCGATCTGAGCCGATGACGATCAGCGAGTTGGTCGCGGGATCGACAGCAATGCGGATGGTTTGCGCAGGTTCTGAGGTTGTATCTTCGGGTTCGGTGCTGAGGGATGCAGGTTGATTGCTGACTGCAATGATGCGCAGCGTCATGAGCGTTTCGTAGAGCTGTTCTCTGGGTGAGATATAACCCAGGGGTTCTGCTTTGGGATCAGATGCGGGCTCTGGAGATTGCGCATCGGGACCACTGAGCAGTTGATCGGTGGTGATGATCTGAACTTTGATGCCGGATCGTTTTTCCATGAGGCTTTTGAGGGTTTGTGCCATGAGATTGGCATCAACACGGGATCGATCGACGGGGATCATGCGGAGTTGACGCGAGCCTGTAAGAGCCGCAGCGTCGATTTTTTTTGCAAGCTGATCGATGGTGAGCATCTGCTCAGGTGAAGCTCGCACGATGAGCGAGTTGCTGGCAACATCAACACGAATGCGTGGTGTAAGCTGCCCGGTCTCTTCATCTTCAAAGACAGCCTGAATGTTTTTAGCCAACTCGGCAGCATCAGCACTGAGCAGCGAAATGACTTTGATGGATCTGACTAATTGTTTCTGGCTGGCTGTGCGATCGAGTTCGGCGATGATTTGTTCAGCAAGCGAAAGGATGGGGACGGGACCACCCACGATAAGAGCGTTAAGGCGGGGTTCAGCGACGACGCGGACGGGTTGATCAGATTTGACGACACCTCGTGAAGCCATGCGCGCGAGCAGGCTGGCTTTGGCCCAGTCTGGCAGGCCTTCCATGGGGTCGGCTTTAGTGAGCACGCGCTGGACTAGTGGAGCCAGGGCGAGAGCCTGGGCATGTTGAAGATAGATGGTTTTGACACCCACGCCATCAGGTTCGATGGTGAGATCCATCTTTGAGACAAGCAACTGAGCTTGTTCGAGCTGATCTGCGTTTGCGGTGACGACGATGGTGTTGCTGATGGGTTCGGGGGTGACGACGGGGGTGGGGTCGCCGGGCTTAATGGTTTGGGTCAATGCGGTTCGCAAAGCGGTTGCGACAGAGTTGGCATCCCCTTCACGCAGTGCGAACACGCGAAGCTCGACCACGCCTGTTGCTTGAGGCTGATCCAGAGCACTCACCAGTTCATGAGCGAGTGAGAGGAGTTGGGGGGCAGCGCTGATGATGATGCGATTGGCCTGAGCATCGACATTGATGCGAGGTGAAGGGATGACCAAGCCCGATCGTTCTGCGTAGACGAGGGCTTCGGGCCATCGGCTGCGATCGTTGAGCAGCGGTGAGAGCGTTGAAGAAACCGCTGCGGCATCAATGTTGGTGATATCAAAGACGCGGACCTCGACACGAGGGAGCGCGGGTGTGCGGTCATCAAACTCGCCCAGAAGCCTGACTGCCTGAGTGACCTGATCCTGGGTGCCTATGACGACGACGCTGGCGGAACGGGGTTCGGCGACCAGTTCCAGAGGCACGCGGCCTTTGGGCATGGTGGAGTTGGCAACACGCTGAACGGATTGAGCGAGATTGCGTGGGTCGGCTCGCTTGGGCGTGAAGGTCATGACAATACGCTCGGTCTGCGTAGCAGGTTGATCGAGCCTCTGGATGACGGTTTTAGCAAGCGCGACGGTTGCGCTTGGGCCTGAGACAATCAGGGAGTTGGTTCGAGAATCAGCTTCAACGCGGATGCGTGGTTTTTTGAAGAGATCACCACGACCTCGGGAATAGCGGAGGCGCAAGGCCAGGAGTCTTGGGTCTTCTTGCTGTTGGTCGATGAGCAGGCGTTCTACGGTTTTGGCGATGGTACTGGCATCGGCATTTTCAAGGGCAAAGGTTTCAACGCCCGGGGTGTCGCCATCGATCGGCTTGGCATCCAGAGGCTCGATGATGGACTGAACGATTTTGAGATCTTTTTCAGCACCTGTGAGCATGAGGGCATTGGAACCAGCAGCTGCCAACACGGTGACCTTGCCACCCGTGGGCAACTCGATCCGAGGAAGGACTGAGTTGAGTGCTGAGGCAACTTGTGAAGCCTCAGCGTAGCTGAGAGGGAGCACGCGGATGATGGCTTTCCCGATGGCTGCGTTTTCAGTGTCCAGTGATTTGACGAGCTGCTCAGCAAGTTGTTGAAGTTCAACTGGGGCGGAGATGATGAGTGTGTTGGAAGCGACATCAGCTGCGACATCAATGAGAGATTCGTAGTTGACTATGACAGCGCCATCTTCAGCGATGGTATCGCGGGCACGGGTGATGAGCAGTTGTTCAAGCAGGGGTTGAAGACGCTCAGCCCGCGCGTGCTTGAGGTGATAAATGGACATCGTGGTGCTGGGGCGGTCTTGAGCGGTTTCAAGCTCGCTGAGCACGCGCTCGACGGCATTGAATATTTCACCGGGACCACTGACGATGAGAAGCCTGGTCTTGGGTTCTATGTTGATGGAGATGGGAGAGCCGCTGGGACCACCAAGGGCGCCGCGGGAGGATAGATCTTTGAGAGTTTTTGCGACAGCGTTGAGATCGGCCTGAAGAACGCGGTAGGTGCGTAGTTCAACATTTTCTGCTGGGTTTTGCTTGTCGAGTGACGAAACGATCTGCTCAAAGCCCGCCAATCTTTTGGAGGGTGCGTCAACGATGAGCGAGTTGGTGCCTGGATCTGCGCGAACAAAGACTTCCTTGGGTTGCCTGAGATCAGGTCTGGGGCGCGAGTTGCCCCGACGGTCTCTTTCAAAGGGCATGGGAGGCTCGGGGAACATCTCGTCGATGGTTTTGGCGAGTTCCTCAGCCCGGGCAAACTTGAGGGGGAAGATGCGGATCTCTCGATCATTGTCATCGAGCGACTGTGTTTCGTTGAGTTGATTGACAATGGACTCGATCTCGGGAAACACATCAGGATGAGCGGAGATGACCAGTGTGTTGGTCGCGATGTCTGCCTGAACATCGACGGGGAGTTTGGCACGCTGCTCTACGGAGCGAGCCTGGTACGATTTTTGGAGGATGCTGGCGAGGTTGGCAGCATCGGTGGTTCGGAGTCTGAGAATTCTCAGGGGAGGTCGATCGGCGGATTGCTGATTGTCAAGACTCCGCACCAGTTGTTCGATGATGACAAACTGATCGGGCTGGGCAGCGATCATGAGCGAGTTTGTTGCTTCGATGGCTTCAAAGACGGGTTCGGGGCCGTTACGAAGCGTGAGAGACTGGGTGGTCGAGACCATGTCCTGCAAGAATGAAATGACTTGATCAGCTTTGGCGTAACGAAGCTCGATCATGCGCAGATCACGGGCGGGGCCTGTCTGTCTTTGCAGTTCATCGAGCACACGCATGAAACGGGACATCGCCTGGGAATCTGCGACGACTTCAAGCGAGTTGGTCGAATCATTGATTGTCACATTCACAGGGGAGGCATCAGGGATGGACTCAATCTGCGTGTTGTAAATTAATAGTGCGCGATCTTTGACTGTAGCTGCGTCAGCATTGGCAATGGGGACGATGCGAAGTTGGCGCTCTACAGGCACAGCGATGAGATCTTCGAGCATTTTTTCGACACGGCTGAAGGTGACATCATCGCCCGCGACGATCAGCGTTGAACTCAAAGGCTCGGCTTCGACAAGCACCTTGACGGGCTGTTTGCCGGGCTGAACCGGGCCAGAGAGCATGCCTTGCCTGGCAAGAGCGGTCAGTGTGCGGGAAACAGAGTTGATCTCAGCACCGACGATGTGGTAGGTGCGAATATCAGCAACGGGAGGGAGCTCGACACGATCCAGCTTTTCGGCGAGTGCTTTGATCGAGACAATCCGCTCTGAGGGGGCATCGATGATCAGCGAGTTTGAGCTGGGGTCTGCTGAGACGGTGACTTCGCGGGGTTTTTGAAGCCAGGGCATCGGGTTGCCTCGGCGGTCACGGGGCATGGGAGGCTGGGGATAGAGTGTGCTCATGGCTTTTGCGACATCGACAGCTTTGGCAACCTTGAGTGGGAACAGAACCGTCTCGCGAGTGGGACCCTCGTCTTGATCACGGTTGATCTCTTCGACGAAGGCTTTGATTTCATCGAAGAGCTCTGCGTGGGCAGAGACTATGAGTGTGTTGGTTGCAGTATCAGCGCGCACATCGACGGGTCTTGAGACGCGATCAGTCTGAGCGCGTTTACCATACTGTGCAGAAAGCATCGATGCGATTGCGACGGCATCTGCAGTGCGTACCTGCAAGAGTTTCAACGGCGGCAGGTCTGTGGGTTCTAGCTGATCCAGCCTCCGAATAAAATCTGAAATGATCTTGTGCTGAGCGGGTTCAGCAGTGACCAGAAGCGAGTTGAGGCGATCGATGACCTGAATAGTGGGCTCGGGTGCTTTTCTACTGGGTTCGATTGAATCAGCACCAGCTAAAAGTTCCTTGAGAGATGTGGCGACATCCTGCGCTTTAGCAAAGCGGATTTCGGTGAGCTGGGTGTTGCGGGTAGGCGGGACGAGCTGCTGCATCTGGTTGAGCAGAGCGGTGTAGCGGGAGATGCCTCCGGCTGAGCCTTTGAGAAGAAGGCTGCCACTTGCCTGGTCGACTTGAACGGCGATGGGGCCTGCGATGGTTTCGTCAAGGCCTTGGATTTGCTGGTTGTAGAGTTCGAGTGTGCGGTTTGCCAGTTCCTGTGGATTGCCAGTTGTGACAGGCACGATGCGGAATTGGTCGGTGCCAGGCTCGGGCTCATCGAGTTTGGTGATGAGTTCTTCAATGACGCTGAACTGGCTTGGGGTTGCGTGGACGATGAGTTGATCAAGCTCGTCTAGCGGTTCGATGCGAGGCTCAGCGTAGGGTGAGCCATCGTCTGGCTTCAGAAGCGAGCGAGCGAGCCGGGTGATTTTGGATGCGACCTTGCTTGGCTTGGAACTTTTGATTTCGTAAGTGCGGGTTTCACGCTGAACAGTTTGTGTATCTTGAACAGATCGAAGGATGGTTGTGAAACGATCGAGCACTTCTCGGGTTGCGACGAGGGTGAGGGTGGAAGAAGAAGCATCAAGGCTGGTAGACAGTGGAGAAGTATCCTGCTCGCGGACCAGTTCGTAGAGTTCCAGTGCGCGATTGAGGGCAGCCTGGGGATCTTGAGAAGCAACATGAACCAGACGGATCTCACGGTCCTGTTGAGGTTCGTTGTCAAGACTCGAAACGAGCTTTGTGAACGAATCGACATCTGCAGAGGGGCCTGTGACGATGATGCTTTGCTGATCTGGCGAGGTTGCGTAGCGAAGCACCTGGTTCTGACGAGGTGTCAGCAGACGACTGACCAGAGGCTGAATGCTTTGAGGCTTGATGTACTTCAATGGCAGGCGAACCGTCTGCCGATGGGTGTTTGCAGAATCGGCTGGATCTCCAGAAGGAGGGTCGATCTCAGAGATCAAAGATGAGGCTTGAATGATCTGATCGGGAGTGCCGAGAATAGCGATTTTTGAAACATCTGCCAGAGGCAGGATGCGGGGCTGGGCTCTTGGTTCAAGACCTGAAAAGAGGCTTGTGAGTTGGCGCTGTATATCACTGGTGCTTGCGTGGGTGAGAGTAAAGGTGATGAGTTTGCGACCAGTCAACACCCCCTCGGGAGAATCCATGATGGTGACGAGTTGTTGGACTTGGCTGAGCTTTGCAGGTGAACCGACAGCGATGATGCTGTTGGATCGTGCATCAGGCTGAAGAATCAGAGGCGGCTTGGTCATGTCATCGATAACCTGAGGCTTGCCTTGTTTGTCGATGATGGTGGTTTTTTCGCGCTCGGGAACGAGCAGGCGAAGCGTTGTGACGAGGTCAGATGCTTTGGCATTGGTGATGGGGAATATCTGAGTGCCTGCATCAGCAGGTCTGACAGCATCAATCGCAGAGATGATTTGTCTGAGGCGCTGACTTTGAGTAGCGGTCTCTACGAGAATGAGCAAGTTTTGTGCAGGGAGGGAGAGAACCTTGCCATACTTTGAGATGAGCGGCTTGATCTGCTCAGCAACATCTTTGGCATTGGCATTGTCCAGAGGCAGATAGAGTGTGACGAAGCTGTCGGGGGTGAAGCCTTGCGATGAAGCTTCGGGTTGACGGGCGGCTTCATCGATGGTCCGAAGGTAAAGATATGTATCTTCTTTGGTGAGCCTGGCGTTTTGCAGCTGAAGGTTTAGGTTGAGGATCGTGATGGCTTCAGCCAGGTCGTAGTCTCTGGGGCTGATGAAGGTCATCACGCCTTTGGGAGCAGGTGTCTGGAAGATGATGGAGAGACCTGTTTCTCTTGAGAAGAAATCAAGAACCTGATCAAGCGGCGCATCTTTGAAGTTAAATGAGATGCGAGGTTGAACGGTCTGTTCGTCAGGCTGAGCGTTTTGTGTGCCGCTCGATGCGAGTTGATCGTTCTGGGCGAGCCCCTGCGATGTGCTCCACACGATCGCGAGGGTCGAGACAAATACAGCAATTTTCCGCCGGTGCATGGCATTCTCCGTGGCGTAAGCCCGTCTCCACGGGCTCAGTTCAGTCCTTGATGCAGGACAGTCTACCCTTTTAATGGCCTGCGCTGTGCGAGCGTCTGGCCCATGTTCACAATCCAGTCTTTTCCTTCGATTTCAAAGATGGCCGATTCACCTGAGCCTGAAACCAGAGTTGCTTTGACTTCTGCAACAAGATCACCTGGCGAAACTGATAAACCCTTACCAGTACTAAGTTTGACAAGAACAATCCGCACGCCTGCCCTTCCATTTGCGATACCTGTCACGCGCCAATCGTGGTATGGGATGGGTGCAGGAGTCGGCGGTGGCGGTGGATTTTGAGCCACCTGGACGGGCGGAACAACTTTGGGCTTTGTGAATAAGTTTGTCGCAGCGAGCGCGAGCCATGCTTTGTCGCTGTCGAGCTCGGCGAGATGAGCTTGCTCGACAGGCATGAAATCGGGCAAATAAATGGTACTCACCTGTGCATGAAGTTCGAACAGGATTCGGTCCTTTGTACTTTCTGGCTTGATCTGATATGAGTTGAATGAGTGGATCCAGGGCTGAGCCTGGAGCAGCGCAAGGGCATGGTTGACCTGTTCGTATGAGCCGACAGCAGAGAGGTCGCCTTTGACGATGACAGCATCGGGTCTGGATCTTGCTTTGCGATCAAACTCGCTCACACGGAGCTTTGCAGCAGGATTTGTCAAGAGCACGGGGCTTGAATCATTGACTACTACTTGAGTCAGCTCACAGCGTTTGGCGAGTTGTGCGAGCAGGGATCGCAGACGAGCACGAACCTGATCTTCTCTGGTGCCGAGTGTTGTGTCGGCAAAGGTTTTGAGTTGCTTCTCAACACGCCATTGATCTTTGAGTCTTTTGCTGGTTGCGTCGATGGCATTGCTGAGCGACGAGATCTGTTGGCGAAGTTCACTGCTTGGTGTGACATACACCCGTTGATAAATCAACAGAGTGAAGATGCAGGCGATGACAACACACACCGAGACCATGATGATCTTGCGATTTTTCATGGGTTTTGCTCCGGCGTTGTTGATGAGTTGCCGGGGTAGGGCGTGGGCAATCTGGTGGTGATGAGGATGTCAAAGCGATCATCGACATCAGGGCCTTTGCTGAGCACGGAATAACCTTTGACAGCCAGTAGTTGCTGACGGAGTTGAGTGGTGATGGAGCGGTTTGCGACATGACCAGAAAGACTGAACGAGGCTGTGGTTGTGTGGGACCATTTTCCACCAGCGTATTTTCTTCTTGAGCCGATTTTGACAGGCGTGAAGCTGACGCTGGGTTCCATGGATGCTTTCAGGTTGTTGAGAAGGATTTGACCTGGTGGCGGTGCAACGCTGAACAACTGGTCCATGTGTGCGAGCCAGTCTACGCGGGCATCGACATGCTGTTGAATGTTTGAGAGCCTGGCATCGTTCCTCAGGTATTCGCGGTATTCGTTTTGAACTTCCCGCGCCTGGCTTTGCACCAGACCGAGCTGGGACTGCAAGCTCGACAAGCGGCTGTTAATGACGACGAAGCCTGTTCCGACAACAAGGATGAATAAAAAGAAGGAGGCCAGAACGAGTTGCCTTACGCGAGCTGCGCGATCTGGAGCTTTTCTGGGATTGGCAAAGTCAAGTGTTGATTCAGTAAGCAGCCCTGCCAGAGGCGAGATTTGTGTGAGCGTCTGGTACGGTGTACCTTCCGGAGTATCGATCCTTTGCTCTATCGAAATGGACGAACTTGCCATCTCAAGGTTTTTGCCGATCTCTTGTGAGACCATGCGGGACAGTTCATCATCACCCAGAACCACGATAGAGTTGATTGAGGCGGATTCATGGCCGACGCGATAGCTCATCCAGGTGCGCTTTGCTTCAACCACAATGCGATGAACGCGTTTGTCAACAGGGTCATCAACTTTGGAGTCAGACAGATCCGCAGCACGGGCAAAGATAAGCCCCTGCTTGTCCATGACGACAAAGTCGCCGGAGGTTCCCGTAGCGGAGATCCCTAGCACCGCACCGTCGATGGTCTCAGCATGGGACATGAGCATGGCGGCTACGCCTGCAGAGCGCAGGCTGATACGCTCGATTTTCAGGCTTGCATGCTTGCAGGAATCCGTGAGCCACTGATGTCGATCCAGCGGAAGGGCTGCAGCAAGGACCATGACACCTTGACGGTCATCACTGTCATTGTCTTCGATGGGTACGAAGTCAATTGCGGTGCCTTGGAGTTCCATCGTGAGCTGACGGGACATCTGAAGCCGAACCATGTCCGCGATGTCTGACTGGTTGTCAGCCTCCAGAGGCAGGTGCATTCTTTTGAGAACAACCATGTCTCGTGGAAGTGACAGGATGACCTTTTTGGAGTTGAAGCCGTTATCTTTGAGGCATCGCTGAACCCACGAGCCCACCGCAGCAGTATCTGCGGGATCAAGCTCTTTGGGTCGATCCTGCCAGATGAAACGATGGATCGTTGTCTTGTCACCAGAGTGCGAAGCCTCGATAGCGATCAAGTACTGATCGGCAAGCTCAAGCAGAAGTTTTCGTGCATTGCTTTTCATTTACGATCCTCCCCCACTTGCACGCCAGCGACCAATGCGACCAGAGTCTGATGCTGATGATTTGCCAGGAGCAGTTGGCGGATCATCACTGGATTCAGAATCGTCTGGAACTGTCACAGGCTGAAGATCAACTGAATCTGAAAAACCAAAGTCATCTTCAAAGAGTGAATCAGAGAGGGGGCTGGTGTCGTCTTCTGTATCCAGCTCATCCATGCTATCAACACGGGGCAACGACTCGTTACTAAACTCTTCATCTGCAAGCATGTCTGAGGGATCAGTTGAAAGAGTCTTCTGACGCGATTGGTTCCAGGCAGAAACCGCTTGCCAGTTGGTCAGATCGCGGAGATAGGCAACGCGAGGCTCGGGTGTGGATAAATCTACGACAACATCGTACACGACACGATCTCGCAGTTTGGCATCGCTGATGTCGGCAGTTTCGCCGATGCTGCCTCCAATGTTGGGGCCGAGTGACAGTGTCTCAGCGGGCAGGATTCCAGCTTCGATGCGGAAACGCCACTGGAGTGATCGGCCTCGAATAGAGCTGGACAGTTCAGCGTAAGTTGCTCGATCCACGATACCTGATCCATCTGAGGCACCTGTCAGCCATGCACTTGTGCCTTGGGTGCGTTCGTCAGCAGTGGCGCGCGACTGTACAATTGCATCCGCCACTGATGCGTCGATACCAGGCAAGCAGGCCAGGACTTCTCGTGGTGCGTGTGCGACATCAACAAGGCCAGGCACAAAGCTTGCAGTGCTAGTCGTGAATGCATCGAGTATCTGAGCCAAGTCTGCATCTTCGCTGCGTGCCAAGGCAGATTCGGTCAAATCTTTGGCGGAAGCAAAGCGATTGCCTTGCTCAATCTCACGCTTTACAAGATCTGCAATGGGCTGGCTGAATCTATCCCTGAGCTGGGCTTCAAGTTCATCGGACCATGCGACATTCAGATTGATTCGGGGTTGATCTTCGTGGACCTCAGCATCGGGGCCAACCCCTGATTGTGTGCTGGGATCAAATGAAAATACGGTGACCAATGTACGCAAGGGCAGTGCGGAATCAGATGATCCAGACGGGAATGACGAGTCGCTCATGGTGAACTCATCGCCTGGTGTACCAACGGCTGAGCCATAGAGAAGGTAAGGCGTGACACCCGAAACGCCAAGCAACTCTTCGGGGCTTTGGAACAAGCTGCGTTGCCGGGCTTGAACGATGCGCTGAGCCAGAGATTCATCTACGCTTGACAGTTTGGCGAGCATCTCAGCGGTGGCAGTATTCAGATCAAGTTTGGCGGATTCACTTTCAAGGCGCATGCCTGATTCCATGGGCACAAGTCGCACAACACCCCGGTTGTCCAGTTCATCTGTGTAGAGCGTGAAACTTTCAGAGAGCGCGGGGGTGCTGCCCAGGAGAAGGTCGGTGCGTTGGTCTGCAAGTTCAGCCATCATCGCCTGCACGCCTGACCAGGCAAGAGCCCTGCTCTGCACACGGCGTGTGGTTGCATCACCAAGATCAGACTGAGCATCAGCATTGAACATGACTGTGCTTGCAGCAAGGGCTGCCAGCGTGATGATGACAAGCACCGTGAGTAAAACAAACGAACGCAATTGATATCGGTTCTTCATAGGCCCCTCCTGCTGCTGTCACCGGCTGGTTGGCGAGCAGTTTGGCTTGTCGAAGGGGCTGCATCTGGAATGGCGATCACACGCAGTCGATCTGGAGGCTGATCGTCTTCGCTATCAAGAAGTGAAGCCAGATCGTCCAGATCAAATGGATCTTCATCCATGAATGCGTCATCGATGTCAGAGCTGGACTCAGGAAGCAAAGTCTGGTCTGTTGTGGCGAAATCTGCTTCAAAAGGCGATTGCGTGTCGGGATTCAAGTTGAACCAGATTGCGATTTCGATGGCAGAGGGGAGTGAGCCAGCAGCCTGGCTGTCAAACGAGCTTTGCCATGTATTGCCGTCGTAGTAGCGGATGCGGATTCGCTCGAAGCCACTGGTGATTTGCTGGGGGCTGCTGGTGCTGACGGGATCGTGCCGAGTGAACGAGAGTGTACGAGATGACTGAGTGAAACTGATGCTGGTGGTACCCAGATCAGAAAAGGTTGTTTGCTGCCCCGGATCAATGGGTGTGAGACCTCGCCAGTAGATGTTGAGGCTGGTGGCATCGCCTTGCACACCAGAGTGGCCCGCTGCTGAGGCAACGCATGTGAAGATATCGCGTTCGAGAGTGTCAAACATGAAGCTGACAGCACGGCTCGTGTTTGAAAGGCGTTGGAGTTCGTCGCGTCTTGCTTCGAGATTCCATAGAAACGAGAACAGGCCGCCCATAAGAAAGCCGAGGACAACGATTGTCAGCATGACTTCCAGAAGTGTGAATGCTTTGTTATGGATTTTCATGGCAGGCCTCCTGCGGCGTGTTCAAACGCGGTGCTGGAGAGGCCCGGTCCTGCTTCGATGAAATGAGATGAATCGTCCTCAAAGAGTTTAACAAGCTGACGCAGTTCGTAGGCGATGGATTCATCAGGATTGCCAGCGTTGTCAAGTCGAACAGCACGGACGGATACGAGGGTGAGCCCGGGGAAGCTGGATGGTTCGGTGTCTATGAAAAGTTCCCAGCGGGCATCCTGACCTGAGAGCATGGGTGGGCCGATGCTGCCAGAATCCATGGCTTGGTCTTCCATGGGATCGACAGGACCATTGAGGGACTCGGGCGTTGCCAGCGACGCTTCGATCTTTGCCATCGCAGAACGGGCCAGATCCACAGCTTCTTCAGCCTGCTGAATCGCGGTCATCCGTGATACTGCCTGATCAAGCATGGCAAGGATCGCCAGACCTGAAACAACAAATACCGATGTTGCCAGGATCGCTTCAAAGAGGATCGCACCGCGTGCTGATTGGCCGAGTCGCATCTGAATCATGGCGCCCCCCGTGGCGAGGCACGCAGGTCCGCAGGCTGAGCCATGCCTGGATCATTCTGCTGCATGGCATCTTCAGAAAAATCACTCTCCTGATCGAATAACTCATCTTGAGACAGGATCGGCTCGAACTGTGCGGCATCAATCCAGTCGCTCAGCACCAGACGGTACACCGGGGAAGATTTTTTGTGTTGAATGCGGACAGGTGTGAGGGGAAGAATCTGGCCATCAGCGAGAAAGATCGCAATGGGAAGATCGTCCGTAGTGAGTGCGTTATCCAAACTAACCAACGAGACGGGATTGCCCATATCGAGAGAGTCTGAGTCGGTATCCTGCATGAGTGTGCTGAGTTCATCATCTTCACCCAGTTCGAGCAAAGCATCGGACTCGGAGTTATCGTCTTTGATGATGCTGACACCTTCGGGAAGTTGAACGACGATCCATGGGCTCATTGGTACATCTGCAAAGTAAGGCTCTTCATTGAACGATGCTTCCACAGGGTCAATCGAGCCTCCGATGCCTTGCATGTCTGTTTCGTCAAGTTCTGGAGTGAGTTGCGGTTCAGTGGTCTGAATCAATGGCTGGGCGATCAGTTCAACGGTGTGGTCTTCGCGTGTGTGAGATGAGAGTTTGTACGCTGCGCTTTCTCGAATGGCTTTGGACTGAACCAGCGAGATAGCGATGGAAATCTGATTAAGACCAGCATCGTGTCTTGCCTGTCCCAGGCGAGAGAGCATCATGGGCATGGAGAGCGACAGAATCGCAATGATTGCAAACATCGCGAACAACAGCTCGATCAGCGTGAACCCTTTAGTGTTCATTGGCAATGACACCGCCTTGCCCGTGCTCAGTTGCCCCCGCCATCTGGCATGCCGCCCGTGTCCATATCGCCAAAGTCATCAAACGAACCATCTTCGCTGGAGACCCACGAGGTGATATCGTCTTCGGTTGCTTCTTCGCCGTCCGGACCGAAGGACCACAGGTCGTATTGATCTTCATCGCCGTTTTCTGAAACCTGGCGATAGCCCCATTCATTTCCCCAGCCATCGTTGGGTACGGGCTTCTCAAGAAACTTTTTCCATTTGCTCTCAGGAGCTTCGGGGTCGAGCGATTCCTGATCCCAGAGAACTGAAATCCCTTCATCATCATTGGGCCAACGGTCATACACGCGGCGGAACTCTTTGAGCGCCGATTCGATGTTGCGCATCTGAATCTGAACGGTGCCTGCTTTTGCTTCGTCTTTTTGTTTGAAGAGCGTGACACCAACGAGCCCCGCCAGCAGCAGGATGATTGCGATCACGATCATGACTTCAATGAGCGTAAAGCCGGCTTGGCGGGTGTGGATACCATTACGAACACGACGAAAACCAAGGTGTGATGCTGTCATTGCTCAGCTTCCTTTCTGTGCAAACCACTGGTCAGAATCGAGTACGAAAGACGCCCTCACACATCCTCTGACCCGGCGGACTTAGTCTACACTAGCATAGAGTTATGTTGAACACAAGCCTTTTTTATGCTGAAGCTTGTGTTCAAGTTTCAAATTGCACTGCTCAGCTTAGCCATCGGCAGAATAAGACCCGCAGCAACAATCACCACGACACCCGCAAGTGCCATCAGGAGCAGGGGTTCCAGCAATCGGACCGCCACGGAGAGCATTCGGTCGATGCGACTTTCGATTGTCTCCGCGATACCCACCAAGACTTTATCCAGATTTGCAGCGGCCTCTGCAACAGCGATCATCTCGATCACATCTTCCTCAAAGAGCCCACTCTCAGCTAATGGGGGTGCCAGAGGTTGACCAGCCTGGACCGCTTCAGTTGCTTTGTCGATGGCTTCTTCGAGCAGGACATTGTTGGCAGCATCACGAGCGATTTTCATGGCTGCGAGCAGGGGTACGCCATTGCCTTCAAGCGTACCCAGCAGTCTGCAAAACCGTGCAGCTGCAAGCGAACGAGTCAGTGGTCCGATCACAGGTGAGAAGGTACGCAACCAGGTAATATTTCTGGCAACACTGGGCTTGGTGCGTAAATAAAGGAAGCCGATGACGAGCAAGATGACGAAGCTGAGTGTCCATAAGCCGTATTGCCCGACCAGTGCGCTGGATGCGAAGACAAAGCGGGTCACGGTTGGCAGGTCGTCACCAAGTCGCTCGAACAGCGGTTTGAACATGGGAACAAAGACGCCGAAGATGACGCTGAGGATTCCCATTCCAAAAACAATCAACATGAGTGGGTAGATAAGATTACCAATGACTTTTGATCGCAGGTCTGCCTGAGCGGTGAGCAGCGAGCCGAGTCTGTCGAGCACTTCTTCGAGGAAGCCACCCTTTTCACCAGCGCGGACCATGGCAATATGAACGCGGGAAAAGACTTCGGGGCGTTGTGACATGGCAACACTGAGCTCATCACCATCTTCAACAGCATCAGCAAGGCCACGAAAAATATCTGCAAGGCGAGGCGAGCTTTTCTGTCTGGAGAGAACTTTGATGGCGCGAAGCAGAGGCACGCCTGCTTTAAGAAGGTCAGCGAGTTGTTGATAGGCACCGGCAAGACGGCGGACAGGTATTTGCCTCAGACCTGAAGCCTTGACTTCGTGTTTGAGTTGAAGTCTGATCGGTGTAAGTCGGCGAGATTCCAGCTCCATGAGGACCGCTCGTTCAGAAGCCCCTGCGAGCATGCCATTGACCCGCTGACCAGATTGATCG
Organism: Phycisphaerales bacterium; assembly: GCA_029260555.1. Classification (GTDB taxonomy): domain Bacteria; phylum Planctomycetota; class Phycisphaerae; order Phycisphaerales; family UBA1924; genus JAJDCZ01. The sequence goes on along the minus strand of JAJDCZ010000010.1, from coordinate 20,611 downwards.
ATCGCGTTGTATCGGTAGCTGGCCATCGGTGTTTGATTCTTTGCGTGTTATCCCTTTGAGGCGATCAGCTTTTCAATTTTTTCAAGCAGCTTGGGATCATCCGGCTTGGTCCTCGGATCGATCATCTCTACGACTCGACCCTGACGATCGACAAGGTACTTGCTGAAGTTCCATGTCGGCTCTTTGCCGGTTCTTTCGGTGAGTTTTTTGTACAGAGCATGGCGATTCTCACCCTTGACGCTGATCTTGGAGAACATGGGGAAGGTCACATCGTATTTTTCTTTGCAGAATAAAGCAATTTCATGATTGGTGCCTGGTTCCTGGCCATTGAAGTTGTTGGAGGGGAAGCCGAGGATGACAAAGCCCTCTTTTTTCCTGGCACGGTAGAGTTTTTCAAGAGCCTGATACTGAGGTGTCAAGCCGCACTTGCTGGCGACATTGACGATCAGGATCACTTTGCCCTTGTAGGCATCAAGTGGCTGAGACTTGCCATTGATCAATGGCATCTTGAACCCGAGCACGAAATCCGGGGCTACCTTGGGTGGTGCAAATTGATCATGCATCTGATGGGCCTCCTTTGTATCTTCCGCCCCGTTGTGCTCATCTGCGGGAGGCTCTGCCAACACCGCGCTGGGCTGCTGGTTGTTTATGGCGATGTCGGCCTGGGCAATGGCTTGTTTTTCAAGTGTACTTGCTTTGATAAAATAGACACTTGAGATGCCCAGCCCCGTGATGATCACACCACAGACCATCGCAACAAAGACGCTGACGAGTCCGATGCCTTGCCTTGTCTGGAATTGTCTGGTCATGACCCGCTCCTTTTATATTTGTGGCGACTGGGAGCAGCGGCGCCTCAGTTTGCCATCTTTCCAGAAGAAAGTATAGAACATTGCTGCCACCTGCACCTACCGTCTGACAGATGGTTCTGTTGCAGCGAACAGTACGGTTTAATCTGAATGCGACACAGGATAGTGACTGTGACGCTGCGATCAATGGCTATGCAGGCTGGCCTGCGCTGGTTGGAATCGGTGCTCATCAGGAGGTCACGATCCTTATTGAGGGCGAGATTGATTCCAAAACCAACTATCTCATGGACATCAAGCGAATCGATCAGCAGGTTCGCAGGATATTTGTACCCGCATTGATCAAGGCGTATCAGAGCAGCGTGCCTGTCTCACCGGTCCTGCTTCTCAAAGATGTTCTGCCAATGCTGGATGCGTCACTTGATCACCTGATCCGTGCGGTTCGCTGGTCTTTGAGTCCCTACCATGAAATCGAGATGGCTGAAAAAGATCAAAAGACGGTGCTCATGCGACAGCAGTTTGATTTTTCAGCTTCGCATCGCTTGTGCAGGTCTGACCTTAGCGAAACGGAAAATTATGCGCTGTATGGCAAGTGTGCCAATCCAAATGGGCATGGCCACAACTATCGCGTGGAACCCTGCGTGCGACTACCTGTCGAAGAGGCACATGCTCATGAAAACTGGGTAAGTCACCTTGCAAGATTGACAAACGAAGCCATTATCGAGCCAATGGACCACAAGTACCTGAATCTGGATTGCCCTGCATTTGACTTAGAATCAGGCGTGATGCCCAGTGTTGAGAACATCTCCCGAATCTGTTATGCGTGGCTTGATGCAGCGATTCAAAGGGATTGGCCCAAAGCCAGGCTTGAATCAATCACAGTGTGGGAAACAGACCGGACTTGTTGTACTTTTCCGGGCTGAGGGGCATTGTTTTAGAAATCTTTGAACCGTTTTGCCTCGTCTTGCCATAGAATCTATGTAATGGGTATAGGGCTGGTATTACTTGAGCGGGGGTTGATCACGCGGGCACAGCTCGATGAAGCTCTGGCTGAGCAGCGCAATAGCGGCGAAAGGCTGGATCGGGTGCTGGTGCGCCTGCGGATCGTCACGCGGGATCAGGTGCTCAGCGCTCTGGGCGATCAGTTTCATATGCCCGTGGTTGATCTGGCAGATGTTTCGCCAAGTCAGACTGTGCTTGAGGCTCTTCCTGCCAAGCTTGTGTATCGTCAGAACTGTGTGCCGATTGATCAAAGAAATGGTTCCCTGATCGTTGCGACCAGCGATCCGTTTGAAGTATCAATTATCGACGAACTTCGACTGCTGACCGGTTGTGCGATTGATCTTGTGCTGGCTGACGAGGAGGATCTTCACCGATTCATCCGCGCCAACTATGGTGTTGGTGGCGACACACTGGACCAGATGGCTTCTGATCTGGATCAGTCAGCGGTGGTTGATCAAGCTGCATCAGATGATATAGAACAGGCTCAAGAGGCATCTGTTATCAAGCTGGTGAATGATCTGCTGGCCGAGGCGATTGCTGAGCGAGCGACGGATGTGCATGTTGAGCCTTATGAGCGCGAGCTTGTGGTGCGATATCGTATCGACGGCGTGCTTCAAAGGGCCAACACGCCGTCTTCGATTCATCGCTTTGGAGCAGCAATCGTCAGCAGGCTCAAGATCATGGCGAATCTGAATATTGCTGAGAAACGCAAGCCTCAGGATGGCCGAATTACTTTCCGTCATCGTCCCAAAGGCAAGCCTGCGCAGGAGTTTGATCTGCGCGTCTCGGTGATTCCCATGCTCGAAGGCGAAGGGGTCGTGCTGCGACTGCTCAACAAGACTGCGGTCATGATGGGGCTTGACGAATTGGGCATGCCACCAAGTGTACTTGATATCTGGAATCAACTCATTCAAAGACCACATGGGATTATGCTGGTGACGGGCCCCACTGGCTCGGGTAAATCAACAACGCTTTATGCATCACTCAACACCATCGTGAGTGACGAGATCAAGGTTATTACGGTTGAAGACCCGGTGGAATATCAAGTGCCGGGCGTGAACCAGATTCAGGTGAACAACAAAGTCGGGTTGAGCTTTGCATCAGGTCTTCGATCGATCCTCAGGCATGATCCTGATGTCGTGATGATCGGCGAGATTCGAGACAAGGAAACTGCAGAGACTGCTGTGCAGGCATCGCTGACCGGACATTTGGTGTTCTCGACGCTTCACACCAATGATGCGCCTGGAGCGCTCACCAGGCTTTTGGATATGGGCGTTGAGCCATTTCTGGTTTCATCGTCTGTTGAAGCGGTGATTGCTCAAAGGCTGGTCCGGCGCAACTGCCTGAACTGCTCTCGACCATTGACACCAGATGATGATCCGATCCCCGAGCAGGTCGGTGTGACAGAGAGTGACGAGCCTTTGATCAGTACGGGCTGTAAAGCCTGCCATGGGACGGGTTTTCGAGGCAGAGTCGCAGTATATGAGCTTTTCTCACTCGATCAGTACACACGCGATCAGGTGATGAGGCGGGTCAGTGCTCCGGAAATTGCCCGTGAAGCCTATGAGCGAGGCCATCTTCTCAAGCTCATGGATGACGGTTATGCCAAGGTCCGCCAGGGATTGACCACGGTGCCTGAAGTGCTCCGAGCAATGACGATGTGACGGTTTGTGCCATTTGGACTGGAATGGCTGGTTCACAGTGTGCAGCTGAACTGAAATATGATGACTCGTTTCTGGCTACACTGGGCATCTGATTAGGAAAGATTGTCTCAGTTTTCTTTTTGTTTGCTGCGCGTTCGTCTGTCATCAGCCGATACAATTGTGGTATCATCTGATCAGGTGGCAGAAGAAATTATCACGCACTAAGAGATTGAGAGGCTGGCTGTGTCGACGATGGCTGCATCAAACAAAAAAACCGAAACAGGTAGTCGCATCGTGCAAGCACCACGCAGCGTGCAGCGCACTTGCAAGACCTGGCAGGCTGAAGCAGCGATGCGCATGCTGATGAACAACCTTGATCCTGAGGTTGCAGAAAATCCTGATGCATTAATCGTTTATGGCGGTCGCGGGCAGGCTGTTCGCAGCTGGGCCGCGTTTGATGCCATTATCACAACTCTTCAAAGACTTGAGCCTGATGAGACGCTGCTGGTGCAATCCGGCAAGCCGGTGGGTGTTTTGCGCACGCACGAAGATGCACCGCGGGTTTTGATTGCAAACTCAAACTTAGTGCCTCACTGGGCGACGCAAAAAAACTTTGATGATCTGGCAGCCAAAGGCTTGATCATGTACGGGCAGATGACCGCAGGCTCGTGGATATACATCGGAACCCAAGGCATATTGCAAGGCACATATGAAACCTTTGCCGAATGTGCCAGGCAGTACTTTGGAGGCACGCTTGCAGGGCGATTGAGCGTCACCGCAGGCTGTGGGGGGATGGGTGGAGCGCAGCCTCTGGCGATCACACTCAATGGTGGTACTTGTCTGATTGCCGATGTGGATTATCGCAGATTGTCACGCCGAGCTGATGATAACTACCTGGACGAAGTCATTGAGGACATGGATAAAGCGATTGAGCGAGCGCTTGATTGTGCGCACGAAAAACGGGCGATCAGTATCGGTGTCTGCTGCAATGCTGTGGAACTTCTTGAAACACTTTTGAGCCGAGGCATCACGCCTGACATTCTTACTGACCAGACCAGTGCCCATGATCCTCTCACGGGGTATGTGCCCGTTGAGATGACCGTCACAGAGGCTGATGCATTTCGCCAGATGTATCCCGAGCGGTATGAGGGGTTGAGCCTTTCTTCGATGGAGCGACATGTGCGGGCTATGGTCGAACTTCAAAGACGCGGTGCGGTGACCTTTGACTATGGCAATAACATTCGCCAACGGGCCTTTGATCAAGGCTATGAAGATGCCTTTGCGTTTGAGGGGTTTGTCCCTGCCTTTATCAGGCCTCAGTTTTGTGTTGGTCGTGGGCCGTTCCGCTGGGTGGCCCTCTCGGGTGATCCGACGGACATCTACAAAACAGATCTGGCACTGCTCAAGGCGTTTCCCATAGAAGACGGCGGCTACAACCCGGATCTTCACCGGTGGATTCTCAACTGTCACGCAAACCCACAGGCTTTGCTTGCCGGTGACTTTGAGGCATGCGAACCTCGCTTTGGATTCCAGGGGCTTCCTGCAAGAATTTGCTGGTTTGGTTTGGGTGAGCGCGCCAAAGCAGGTTATTTGTTCAATGAAATGGTCGCTGATGGAACGCTTTCCGCACCAATCGTCATAGGACGCGATCATCTTGACTGCGGCTCGGTCGCATCGCCCAATCGAGAAACCGAAGCGATGCGTGATGGCACTGATGCTGTGAGCGACTGGCCTTTGCTCAACGCGATGGTCAATGTTGCAAGTGGAGCAAGCTGGGTGAGCTTCCATCACGGGGGCGGTGTTGGCATCGGCTTTTCTCAGCATGCAGGACAGGTCATCGTGGCTGATGGTACACCTGAAGCAGCAACAAGACTTGAACGCGTACTCACAAATGACCCTGCGATGGGCATTCTCAGACACAGTGATGCAGGGTACGAAGATTCTGATCGGTGTGCTGATGAGCAAGGCGTTGACATTCCCATGCGCGAAAAGTGAATACGCCTTCAGCTCAAAACGATTGTGTGAGCAAGTCAATTATGCACGCGGCTCGATTGCTGCATGAAGCCAAATCGATCGTTGTGTTGACCGGTGCTGGCATCTCTGCAGAGAGTGGTCTTGCAACATTCCGTGATCCTGAAGAAGGGCTCTGGTCTAAATACGACCCGATGGAACTAGCAACGATTGATGCCTTTGAACGCGACCCGGAGCTGGTTACTCGCTGGTATGTCTGGCGTTTTGCACGCGCCCAGGATGCCCAGCCTAACCCCGGCCATGAAGCACTTGCCCAACTCGAACAATGGATCAATGAACAGACTACATGCAATGATGATCGATCTTTTACACTGATCACGCAGAATGTGGATGGCTTGCATCAGCGGGCAGGCAGCCATCGCGTCATCGAAATCCATGGCTCCATTCTGCGCTGGCGTTGCACAAATACCGGAGCAGAAAAACGCCTTGATGAGTTATGCTTTGACCAGACACCCGTACCATCAGAGCATGGCGGAATCATGAGACCATGCGTTGTTTGGTTTGGCGAGATGCTCCCTGAAAAGGAGATGATACAAACACAGCAGGCTCTGGAATCGTGTGATTTATTTCTATCCATCGGCACAAGCGGGCAGGTTCAACCGGTGGCAAGCTTTGTGTCATTTGCATTGAGCAACGGGGCACGGACAATTGAAATCAACCGAGATCCAACACCGATGTCTGAAGCTGTCGATCTTTCAATCATGGGGCTTGCTGGCGAAATTCTGCCCAGAGTGATTGATGCGATAATATCGTTTGAATAGCGATCTAGTGTTTGCCGAGATACTTGGCAATATCAAAGTCCACAAAGTCAGCATGATGAAAGATAATGCTCTCGATAGATCTGTCGACCTTGTCACCCTCGTGGCTATGGGTTGCGACGATGTGCATGACCTCCGGTGGGATGCCATGCTTGTAGCACATTGCTACGCCACTGAACGGATGGCGGAGCATCTGGCCAAAATGCCCTTTAATGACTTTGCCGTTTTCATCCTTGTCAAACTCCAGAGGCTTGCCAACATCAGCCAGCAATGAACCTGCGATTAGATAATCCAGATTGATGGGTATGCGCTTGCCAAATACTTCATTCAGCACCCCTGCAATGGCAATACATTGCTTGCAGCATGAGTTCAGATGTTCGATGTAGCGGAGGTCTATATCACCTGCCAGCAGCGTGAAAGGCACAGCCCGGAGTTCGTCGGTTGTCCAGCCCTTGCCGCCACAACCTGTCTCGATCGCTTCTGACCAGACCGCAGCAACCTTCTCGCGCAGACCCGCATCTGAAATATCCATCAGGTTTGGAAACAGTGCTGTAATCTGCTCAACATTCATCGACATGGTGTGGCTCCTGTAAAAATAATCGTGTTATTATCGAGTATACATATTTTCATCAAATTCATTTTCGAGAATGGAATACATGCAATCGTCGATGTATTCATTGTTCTTCCTGAAATGCTCGCGCTGTACGCCTTCAAAGCTCATGCCGATTTTTTTCTGAACGCGTGCAGAGGCTTCATTGCCTGCAAAGTGCCCCGCGAAGACTCGATGCAAACCGAGGGTTTTAAAAGCAAACCGCAATACAGCGTGGGCGGCTTCAGTGCAATAGCCGTTGCCCCAGTGCGCTTCATCAAACCAGAATCCGATCGATGCGTTGTTGTGTACATAATCAGGCTTGATGCCTACACATCCGATGAGTAGTCCGGGATCCCCGGCGTCATTTTTTATCGTCGCTGCAAAGTCATACATCTTGCCACATAGTCGCCCCTCATACTGACTCTTCAACCAGGTTTCAGCATCGCTGATCAGATACGGAAACGGCAAGAGCAGCAGCGTACGATACAGATTTGCGTTATTACAAATCTCAGCAACACGAGGCGCATCATCCATACTGAACCATCGCATTGCAAGCCGGTCGGTATTCAGGATCAGATCGCTATAGGAATCGACCATATACTCATTGCTTGTCATCGTTGATGCTCCGTGGTGCGGGACCATCATATTTGTGCTGGCCCGGGATGACACGGCGCATTGGCTTCATCCGATCTTGTTCCTCTGCAACATGGGCTACCAGCCCTGGTACACGAGCAATCATAAATAAGCCATTCATGACCGCATGACTAAAGCCAAGGTCTGCGAGAATTGCACCGATCGCACCATCAACATTGATTGGCAGCTTCTTTCCTGCCTTAGCAAAGCACCGCTCAACGGCACGGGCAGCTGCAACATGCTCACCACATGCACCCGCATGTTCAGCAAGCTCAAAGAGACGGGAAGTGCGTGGATCGGCGGTATGAACACGATGCCCAAAGCCGCTCATGCGCTGGCCATTTGATTTAAGTTCAGCAAGTTCAGCTGCTGCGGCCTGATCCAGTGCTGATTCATTACCACCAACTCGCTTGATTATGCGCCCAAGCTGACGGGCACAGTTTGCGATCGCTCCGCCATGGTGTTTATTAATTGACATGATGCCCGCAGCGACAGATGCGCTCAGCGTTGCCCCGGTGCTTGCCACCGTCCGTGCTGAGAGCACACTTGGAGGCGTCGCGCCGTGATCTATACTTGAAACAACAATCGCATCCATCAGCCTGCCCACAGCCTGACTTGGCAACTCGCCTTGCAAAATCAGATAGACCGCCGCTCCAAATGAAACATGACCCATCAGATCAGCAATGTCATAGCCTCGCACTCGAACACTATTGGGTTCGATCTCGGTAATGGCTGTATTCCATTGATCAGTCATTGGTCTTCCTTTGTATAACCATACTCAGATAGCCTCTGAGCAGCACTTGCGAGTTGCTCTGCAGAGAACAACTCGTGATATTCTGATTTAAGAGCCACAGCTTCGACTGACAAATCCAGCCGGTCGAGTTCCCACAAACGCGTGAATCCATCTGCAGGTGCTTTCGTGCCGAGCAGCGATCTGGCAGCCTCAACACCCCCACTGCTTTGAACCATTTTCATAAAATATGTCGGCCGATACCCAAGTTTGGCAGCTTCTTCGTAAATACGAAGCATGGCCTCGTGAAATTGTGCTTCAAGTTGTTGCATGATTAGAAGTGGCCAATTGCCCTTTTCGTTGCTGCTGGCAGATCACCAAAGCTGTCGACCACGGTTGCACCAGCTTCGGTCAGGGCTTTGACTTTTCCTGCGTGTGTGCCTTTGCCGCCTTCGATGATGGCGCCAGCATGGCTGAATCGTGTGCCTTCCTTGGCTGCCTTGCCACCGATGTAGGCGATGACGGGCTTGGTGACTTTTCCTTGTTGCATGAGGTCTGCCAGATCTTCTTCCATGGAGCCTCCGATTTCGCCGAAGATCACGATGGCCTGGGTTTGTGGGTCATTCTGGAACATGAGTGCAACATCGGGAAAGCGCAAGCCCAGCACGCTGTCGCCACCGACATGGCAAATGGTGCTTGTACCAATACCTGCCTGACCCAGGTAGTATGCGGTGGAACTGCTCATGCCGCCGCTGCGACTGATTACACCAACGCTGCCGGGTTTGAACCATTGTTTAGCGCTTTCTGCTCGGCCACCGATCATACCTACAACTGCTTTGCCCGGGCTGATAACACCCAATGTGTTTGGACCGACGAACTGTGCGCCATGCTTGTCAGCACACGCTGCGATCTCCATCGCATCCCACAAAGGCACTCGGTCTGGCACAATCACCAGCAGCTTGACACCCGCCTTTATCGCTTCGATCGCAGCACCCTTGACAAACTTCGCAGGCACAAGCACTACGGAAATATCCACAGGACCAGCATGATTTATCTGGGCGTGCTCCATCGCTTCAGCGACTTTGTCAAACACAGGGACACCCTGGACTTCCTGCCCGCCCTTGCCTGGCGTACAACCCGCGACGACATTGGTGCCATAGCCCAGCATGAGTCGGCATCGCGCCTGGCCCTCTCGGCCCGTGATGCCCTGAATGATCACCCGCTTGTTTTCATCAATAATTATTGCCATGATTACGAAAGCCCCGGGATATCAAGTTCGACAAAGACCACAGGTTTGCATGCAAGGCGAAGCTCAACCTCAAGTGCAATCAACTCAGAATCACGCTTGGCAAACTCGTCTTCCTGCACAGCAAGAACAGGCTTGCCATCCTCAGATTTGAAAAGACCTGCACTCAACTCAACGAGCAAATCAGTCGTTTGAGCATCACAGGATGCTTCATCAATCCAGACACGCCCGCCAGTGATTTCATAGCTCTTTGCTGATCCCACAAAACCCGGCACATTTGGAAGCCTTGGCTTCCACACCGCAACCCCAGCTTCAAGCGATGCCTTTGCAAGCTCTGCAAAGCGTTGAGCAATTGTCTTTGGTGAATCGTCCTTGCGGAAGCCTTCGACAAGAGCAGGCACATCACGGCAGACATTTTCCAGAATCTGCACAGCACGGTCTTCGCTGTTGCCTCCGAGACGGATCACCGCAGGAATGGAGAGTTGAAGCTCCCAGAAGGCTTTGGCAAGTCCATAGGCACTCCAGAACTGTTCCTGACTTGCAACCCCTGAACCTGAGCCGAAATAGCCACAAAGCCCGGGTTGCGTGAGGATGATGCGTGCTGCCCTGTAGACCTTGGATGCGGAAGGATTGCCTGAAGTATCAGTAAAGTTGGCAACCGTAAAGCCCTCAGCGACGATGGCATCCATGGACATCATGGACCCCCCACCTCCTGCACCGTGGAAACCCACCAGCCCGTTTGATCCATTGCCAGGCTCAGCAGCAAGCTGTGCAAAATAGAAGGTACCGCGATGATCCGCCTGCTCGACCTCGTAGGCGATGCGTTCCAGCTCTGTCGGCGGATGGTCCATCTCACGAGCGATATCGATTCCTAGATCAGGATGCCGAAACACAGCATAATCATCGATGGTCATTCGGCAATCTGCAGCCATCACTCTGCCATCAGTCGTCGTCACCAGTGGATTAATCTCCACACTCCGCGCTTCATGCTTTTTTGCAACTGTGAACACACAGATAATCGAATCCACCAGCCGATCATGAAACGCTGCATCAATATGCGAACCTTTGATGATGCTCTCAAGCTCAGCCCGGCTCGGGCCGGAGACGACATCACAGGCAATACGATGGACCTGCTCAGCTCGTTCTTCGATGCCCGAACCTCCTGTCAACGCCAGCAGAATCACAGGCTGACGGGCACGATCATTGATCGAAAGTGAAACGAACAGCTCATCTTTAATCGGGATCATCTCCTCGATCAGCACCTGCTGAACCGGGAAATTCCCCACGACCATGCCCAGCATGTTTTCAGCATGGGCTTTGGCCTGCTCAGGGGTATCGGCAAACTGCACGCCTCCGATGGCCTTTCGGCCGGTCGTCCATGACTGGATCTTGATGACGACAGGACCTGCAAGGGTTTGTGCGAGTGCGTGCGCTTCGTCAGGGCTTGTTGCAACACCACCCTTTGGTGTTTGAAATCCTTGCTCAGCAAGGAGCGTCTTGCCCTGATACTCGTGTAATCTAGCCAACAGATCCTCTCCCACGCGCCTGGAGCGCTGCTCATCTCACTTTGCTGATCGAGTGGATTGGGATCGTAGACGCTGGGTTTGGATCATGCCATGCACCTGAGACGACTGACGCCACGGAATTCGGTCCATCGGCCACAGCCCCTCAAAAACACACTCTGCTGGTCCTCGCATTTGAACGCTTTGATCAATATTTCCCGCCCAGGCAACAACAAGGTCGCCCCCGGGCAAGCGAACTGTAACCCAGGTGTCTGGTTCAAAGCCCCCCAGCCTGTTGTGAATCGCCCAAATCGCAGCTGCACACGCCCCACTGCCACAGGCCAGCGTGATGCCCGACCCGCGTTCCCAGGTGCGGACCTGCATGACCCCAGACTCGACAAACTCAACAAACTGGACATTGATGCGCTCTGGAAATGCTGAATGGTTTTCCAGAATCGGACCAAATATTTCCACCGCAAGGTCATTGAGTCCTGAAGGTATTAATACGATTAGATGCGGGTTACCGATCTCCACCATACCCGTGCGCCAGGCATGAGCATCCGCTATGCTCAGGGTTGTTGCCAGGTCAATGCGAGGCAGGTCATCATCGCTGATCACGGGCAATCCCATGTCGACTGTCACTTGATTTTCACTGGCTCTTTTGATGCAAACAATGCGATCTGTCAACTGAATCCAGACGGGTGTCTTTGAATCGGTTTTTTCGTTGAGGAGGATTGATCCTGCACAGCGCACGCCGTTGCCGCACATTTGTGCTTCTGATCCATCAGCGTTGAATATTCTCATGCGTGCATCAGCATGTGTATCTGTGGCTGCCTGCCCGAGAAGGAGTAATCCATCAGAGCCGATACCAAGGTGTCGATCGCTGATCGACCTTGTCAAACTCGGCAGGTCGATCTCATATTCGATCCATTGCTCATTGCGTGCATCGATCAGGACATAGTCATTGCCAAGCCCCTGCACTTTCATAAATGGAAGTTGTTTTTTCATCACGATGGTTGCACTTCTTTGCCTTTGCTCATCCTTCGCCTTGCATCCACACCATACCAGACACCACCAGGATCAGCACTATCGCCACTATGAGTTTAATAATGCGAACTTTCCTGTCTATCGGCAAAGCACCCAGAGCAGCATTGACGAGCTTGTCAAGGCGACTTTGCCTGTTTGCGATTGAGCCGTGCCTCCAGCTGAAACGGTCTCGCGCTACGCCACTTCGATCAGCAACCGCTCCCAATGCTGAGGACATGATCCAGGCTGCCTGCGCAGTGATTCTGGATTCTGCATCAACTTGCCCATTCACATCATCCTGATCATCATCTTGATTGTCGTGTTGATCCATATCCTGGATCTGTGTCAGGTGGGCTGCAGCAAATGCGTCTGCCTGCCACTCAAAACGCTGGCTCACCAGGCTGAATACGCCCAGTCCAAACACCATTGATAAAACTGTAACCACGACCGCAGCGGTGTCTGAGTTCAGATCCAGCCCAAGCAGATGATGGCTGATCATCGAAATAACAACACTGCTTGCCCCAACCGCGCCCAGCACCGCAGCACCCAGCCAGATCATGTGCCGATGCTTGACATGGGCAACTTCATGAGCCATCACCGCTTCGACCTGCTCTGCACTCAGCCCTTCGAGCAAGGCATCAGTCAACAGTATGTACCGCACCTGGCTGATCAGCCCCATCACCGCACCATTAAACATGGTCCCTGCGGTATGCCAGATAAGCACATTGCGCACACGCACTTTCTGAAGCTCACACACCCGCTCAATGCGATCTCTTAGCACACCCTCTGGTAACGCATGTGTCTTCCACAAAAATCGCATCGCCAAAGGCATCAACATCAGCACAAGACCCACACCAGCAAAGCTCAAAACCGTCTCAAGATTCATCGCCCTCTCAGGTTCAAGATCCATATGACCAACCACAAGCTGCACAGCATCTGCCCATGCCACGATCATGAGCACAGGCACCAACACCAGAAGCAGATTCAACCGCACCATCATCAGCAGATGCTGACTGCGTGACAGGGGCTTGTGGATGGGCCTGCCCTCATCGAGCCTGCGTATCAATATCACTTCACGCACTCGATGCTCTATGGGATAAAGCGACCACCAACCCGCAAGAAAGACCATCAGCACCGGGCTGATCACGATCAGTTCATCAATCAACACCAGATCGCCAAGCCATTGCCGCACAAGACTCGCCCAGCCCAGTAAAAGCACAGCAACCAGATGCACCCCCACCGACAGAACTCTTGCCCGCCCCGCAGCCCGCTCTGCCTGATCAATCAATCGAACCCCCCCTACGCCCCCACACCTCCCACTTCCCCCCTCAGGCTGATCGAGCTGGCCAATCACATACCGGCATCGCACATCCACAAGAATCGCGATCAAGAGCTGTGGCAGCAACGCCCCCGCCACCACCCAGCCCGCATCAAAACGATCCCAGATAGAAAACGCAAGATCTTCGGTCACCAGCACCGCAACCACAACTGCGATTAACAGCACCTGCATTGCGTGCCTTTCATGAACAAATCTCTCGTAACATCACCGGCTGGTATCACGGATCTCACCCAGATCAATGGTTGCCCCGCCAGGTTGATAGTAATCAACCCCAAGCACGCCTCGCTTTACGCCCGTCAGCACAAGGCAAGGCCTCCCATAACGATCGGAATAGTCGTAATCCTTCAGACTTGGACCGGCATACTTGTTATTCGCCCAATCTTGCGCATGAAAGTGGTAATGCGCCAAGGCATGAGCACTCTTTTTAATCATGTCACGCGAGGCGACAAAGCGCCGATCACCGAGCCTTTCACTTGGTCTTGGCGGATAGAGTTTGGCTTTAAACTGCTCATCTTCACCCTCTGGAAAGATCAGCCCGCCATACTCGGTGGTCTTGTCAGTCAAATCCATCCTCGCCTGAGTGAACATCGCCTTGATGACATCCGGCTTTCGGATCACTTCATCAATTACTGCAATGGTCAGCAGATCACCCCATGTCAGCTCATCTGCCCAGGATGCCAGCTTTTCGCCCTTGCTGATGCGCGTTCCCGGTGAATCCTTGGCTCTGTGATGAGTTTTTCGCCCTGCCAGCTGTTTCAATAGCTTCACTTGCAACTGATTCCGGCTCAGAGCGATCAGGTCTGGCCGATGTGTTGATGCCCAGCGAACCGGCTCAGCATGACGCAGCATCAGCCCCAGCCTTTGGTTTTCATCAAGCTGGGTGATGGCAGAAGATGCCTGTTCCCACCAGATTTCATTGCCAGGTTTGGTTAGATCACGCAGCATACGAACCCACTCAAGCTGATCACCCGTCTGAGGCACCGCTCTCAGCTCCCTCGCACAAACCTGCAACGCCTCAAGAACCCGCTTGCCTTCTGGTGAATCGGGCGGTGAAAGTTGGCCTCCCAGCAGAGCTGTCCGTATCGCTTCGATTCGGTTGAGCCTTGAAAGCAGGCTCCAGGCATCAGCACGGGTGCGGTCTGCCAGCCGATCTTCAACCCCTCCAACCCCCGTTGTCGGCGTCAAAAACACACGAAAAACAATCCATTCGATCGGATCACCCGCATTGAGTGCATACAGGGCTTTGTACTCTGGACGCTCCTCATCGGCAACATCTCGAAACGGCCTGGACAAACTCCGCACCAGTGCAGGCGTGATCTCCTGCCATCCCTGTTCAGCAGCTGTCGCGCTCAGTACCGTCAAAATTGTCAGATTTTTTTCACGAGGCAAGATGAGCCTTACGAACTGGCGTGTATCGGCTCGGCCATCATCGGTGGTATCGCTGATAAGTGCCTGCAGAGCCGCCAGCCGAATCTTGATGTTGGTCTTGCTCGACCAGATCAGCGCCCGAAAAGTCTTGCGGAGCTCCTGGCGTGTAATGGCTGAGTCGCTTTGCCCCTCGCTCTGGACCGATCTATTCACAACCTGCGTCCAGGCACGCCAGACGGCTTCAGAACGGTCCTGAAAGGTCAGTTCGGTGTTGGCCATGTCCGCGATGGGGTCATCACTGAGATTGACATTCTTCATGCTCATGATCGAACAGCCCATCAGCAACATCATCACAAAACCCATCATGATCATCTGGCTCAATCTTTGCACGGGCGGTCTCCATTGAATCATGTCCGGGGCATCCTACTCTATGAGTATGAAGAGGGCGTGGGGGGAACGGAAGGGAGGGGGGTTGTCGAGTCTTGATGGGACCATATCATGTCAGACACAATCGTGAGAGATCCATGACCAACAATCAGCCCTCGACACCACCCAGTCAACCCACCCTCCACGATCGCGTGGCTCGTGTGATCAGTCTCATACGCCCCGCTGTCCAGGCTGACGGCGGCGATCTTGAGCTTGTCGAGGTCACTGATGAGGGCATTGTGCTCATCCGCTTTCACGGAGCATGCGTGGGCTGTCCCTCGAGCGACATCACCCTTCAGGTGGGGATTGAACGCAATCTAAAGGAACATGTCCCAGAGATTACCGGTGTTCGCGCTGTTCCCTGACCCCCCCCTATCCCCCCACAACCATCACCAATCCTTCACCAGCATAACTCAGTACCTGCGGTTGCGCATATCAATCTCAGATCTATCGCACCGTCACTACAGAGGTAGAAGCTGGCAACTATTGAATAGTAAAAAACCCGTCGATGACGGGCTTATGGTGTTGAAATGTGTTTGTGCTGCACGCGGGTCAGGCGGCTAGTGAAGTTGTGGTTGTGCCGATGGAACCTGCGGTGCCGGTGCCGCCGAGTGCGATGTTGACGGGGGTGGAGGCGTCAGACATGAACTGCTGGCGGTGGGCGCGGATGAAGTAGGAGATGGCGCAGGTTGCAGCGGGGATGGAATCATCAATGTACGCCTTGGCTGCGATGGAGTCGATTTGTGTGGGGGTTGGTGCGTTGTCTGTGGTGCGCCATATGGTGAAGAATGCGCCACTTGAGAGTGTGCCTTTCCAGTTGAGTTTGACCGAACCATCGTTTTGCAGGTCGGCCTGGAGGTTGGTGGGTACGGGCGGCGTGCCGGCGGGTGTGGGCGCTGCTGGCGCGGGGATATTGGCCAGGGCGTAGAGGCCGGGGTCATTGTCGGCCTGAGCCTTGGCGCGGATGAGTTTGATCAGGTCGGCGCCAAAGTCTGTCAGACCTGCGACGGCAAAGTTCTGTGTCTCAGTGGCGGCGAGTGATGCCGAGCGTGCGACCTGGGCCGCGTCGTAATCGGTGCGCGCGGTGGTGGTCTGTGTGGCAAGCTCGGTGAGATGCGGAAGAGAGAGCCCAAGTGCGGCGGCGTTGGCATTCCAGAGTGGAAGACGCTGCTCAAAGAATGCGATCTGCTCGTTCTTGCTTCTTGGAAGTGTTGCCATGATTTGTCATCCTTTATATATGGAAGGTCATAGATGTTTGCCATCTTGTTTTGATTCGCAGCACACAGCGTGCTGAGATTCGCAGAGAAGATCGGCATGTGGCGTAGGGATATTGAGGGTTGTGCGGGTATTTTGGGAAGAAAAGTGTCTTTTCGCTTCGCTTTAGTTGCTGTGGGTTGATTCTGGCATGACAGCGTACCTGTGAGGGAGTGAACTGCCTTGTTCGAGTGGGCGGTAAAGCCTTGTGTCAAGCCTCTTTTTCGAGTAATATCTGGTGTGACTCATTGAGATTGTCAGTGAGTCTTATATATAGGAGCCAGCCCCAAGCCCCCCTCTCCCTCCATACAAACATAACCGTACCATCGCTCTGGTGACAGAGGATGTTACAGTGACTGCTCAGGCCATTGGGCAGTTATTCAATGAACATTTCAAAGTTCTCGCAAGTTACAGTTTTAGTCCGGCTTGTTCGTCCTGCAAGGAACACTCATGACCGAAGACAACACAAGCAACATCAACAGCGACGCAACCACAGCCGATGTATCGCCACAAGCTCATGGCCTGAAAGATCATGACCAGATCGGCCCCTACAAGATCCTTGAAACCCTCGGCGAGGGCGGGATGGGCACGGTGTATCTGGCCGAGCAGAGCGAGCCTGTGAAGCGGCGGGTGGCGCTGAAGGTGATCAAGGCGGGGATGGATTCCAAAGCGGTCATCGCTCGCTTTGAAGCTGAACGACAAGCTCTGGCGATGATGGATCATCCATGCGTTGCCAAGGTTCTGGATGCAGGGACGACTGAGCGCGGGCTGCCTTACTTTGTGATGGAGCATGTGCCGGGTGTGCCCATTACGGAGCACTGCGATCGGCAGAGGCTGGGCATCAAGGCACGCCTGGACCTGTTCATGCGCGTGTGCGAAGCGGTGCAGCACGCGCATCAAAAGGGCATTATTCACAGAGATATCAAGCCGAGCAATATTCTTGTGACCGTGCGCGATGACAAGGCCACACCCAGAGTGATCGACTTTGGCGTAGCCAAGGCTGTGCATCAGAAGTTGACAGAGGCAACGCTGTTCACCGAGCAGGGCCAGATCATCGGCACGCCAGAATACATGAGCCCTGAACAAGCGGAGATGAGTGCTCAGGATATTGACACGCGAAGTGATATTTATTCGCTGGGTGTTTTGTTGTATGAGTTGCTTACAGGCGCACTGCCGTTTGATCCCAGGAGTCTTCGCAAGGCAGCGTTCGTTGAGATCCAGCGCATCATCCGCGAGGTGGACCCGCCAAGACCAAGCACACGCTTGAGCAGTTTGGGCGAGGCATCATCCACGAGCGCAAAGGCCCGGCGCGTCGATCCACATGGCCTGGAAAAAGAACTTCGCGGCGATCTTGACTGGATCGTGATGAAGGCCCTGGAGAAAGACCGCACACGCCGCTACGACACCGCCAACGGCCTGGCTGCCGACATTCAGAGACATCTGAACTACGAGCCGGTCCTGGCCGGCCCGCCCAGTGCTGCATACAAGCTGAGCAAGTTCGTAAGACGCAACCGCACCGGTGTGCTGGCCGCAAGCATTGTGCTCATCGTGCTCATCGCAGGCATCGTGGGCACGAGCTGGGGGCTGGTGCAGGCCAATGCTGCCCGGAGTGCCGAGGCTGAGCAACGCCGGGTTGCAGAGAGAGAAACGGAAAACGCCAAAGCGATCAGTGACTTCCTCACCAACGATCTACTCGCAGCCGTGGCTCCTTCAACCAAGTCTGGCGAGGGCAGAGATGTCCTGATGCGTGATGTACTGGACGAAGCATCAAAGAAGATTGAGGTCGCAAGCAATGAAGGGGGGCAGTTTGCCGATAAACCGCTGATCGAGGCATCAATTCGAATGGCACTTGGAGAAACCTACATAGATCTGGGTGTGTACAACTCGGCCGAGTTACACTTAGAGCGGGCGTTTAAACTGCGAAACCGTGAAATGACAGAGGAACATCCGGATGTTCTCCGGGCCATGAATAGCGTTGCGGTCTTGTACAACTTGACAGGCCGCTTTGATGAAGCGGAAAGGTTGCATATCAAGGTATTGAAGATCAGAAAACGCATTTTGGGTGATGAGCATGCTGACACACTACTCTCCATGAGCAATCTCGCAAGCATCTATGAAAATCAGAACCGTCATTCCAAGGCCGAATCTATATTTATCAATATACTTAAGATTCAAAAGTCTGTCTTGGACAATGAAGATCAGTTCGCACTCCGAACGATGTACACAATGTATAACCTTGCGAATCTGTATAAAAATACGGGACGCATCGAGAAGGCAGAGCCGTTATATATCAAGACATTGGACAACCAGATACGATTCCTGGGCGAAGAGCATCCCGGTACACTCCAAACCATGAACAGACTTGCGATTATGTACAAACAGCAGGGACGATACGATGAGGCAAAACCATTATTAATCAAGACCTTGGAGATCAGAATGCGTCTTTTAGGTGTTGAGCATCCAGACACGCTCCTTACCATGAGCAGCCTCGCAAATCTGTACAAAGATCTGGGACACTACAATGATGCGGAGCCGTTATACATTAAGGTACTGAATATCAGGAGGCGTGTTCTGGGAAATAAGAATCCAGACATGCTTAGCACCATGGATAGTCTTACGGATATATACGAAGATCAAGGACGATTTAATGAAGCAGAGACATTGTACCTCAAGATGCTGGAGATTAAGATGCATGTTCAGGGCAAGGAGAACAAGAACACACTAGGCACGATCACCAACCTTGGACTTCTGTATCTAAAAATGGAGCATTATGATGATGCCAGAATCATGTTTGAACAGAGCCTGCCGATCAAGCGACGAGTGCTCGGGATAGGACAAAGATGGACGCAGATCGCTCTCAGGGGTTTAGCCCGTGCCTATGACGGTCTGGATCGTGGCAATGATGCGTTACCGCTCTGGCGCGAGCTTCAGGAGTTGGAACTCGCACGAATCCAAAATCCGGATGCCTCGGCAGAAGTTCTTAACTCAGCAGCCTGGGATTTACTAACAAATAAGCATCTGGAATTGCGTGACCCCGTCAGGGCGTTATCGCTTGCCCAGCGAGCAGTAGACAACACCGGAGCCACCGACCCCGGTTTCCTCGACACACTCGCGCTGGCCCAATTCATGGCTGGAGACATCACTACGGCTATTGCCACCGAAAAGAAAGCTCTGTCACTACTTCCCTTGAATGCTCCCAACCGCAATCATTACGAGACCACCATCGCCAAGTACGAGGCGGCACTGTTGATAAAACAGGACTAACCCCTGTCGTCACCCTCACACCTTTTGGATACATGCTGTGGGCGTGAAGCAAACCCCAGATATGAATGAGGTGCCTGAATGAAAAATATGAAATCCAAACCCCGTAGCTCCTGTCGTGGAGCAATTGTAATGAGCATTCTCACGGTTCGATTGAATCAAGAGGTATCCATTCAAGAGCCTGCAAACTCCTATGGTGACTGAGACTCAAGCCTTTGGTGGGTTGCATTGTTACGGCTTTGTTTAAGAGGAGGGCGGTATTGTGTGAGCGTGAATGACACTATGTGTCATAGTCACTCACAGAGATATATCGCACAATATTCCTTCAAAGGACAAATAAGGGATTGTATCACGCCGGGTGCCATCGCTACACTACGGAACCAAATGGTGGTATAACTTGGGGGGGGTACGCCAATGGGCACCTGGCTTGTGGTCACACAAGACACGCACGACTCAAAGACTCCCCCCTCCCCCCTCCTCCCCCCTTCCTTTCTTCCCTCCCCCATGTGCGTGGCACAGGGGTGGGGTGGGGTGGGGGGGGAGGGGTAGGAAAAGGAAGGTGGGGTGGGGGGTGCCACTGATCTGTCCTCAGATCAGTGTTTGGGTGTGGGGGTGCTGTGTGGAGCACTGACCAGAGGACTGGTCTGTGGCACGGTTACGGATGAATTCTTGTGAAGTGTTGATTCCGGTGGTGAATCCTGGCGTGGACCCGAACAAAGTTTCTGGATCCATCATGGATTCGTATAATAAATCGCTCAATATGTCGGTTTATCTGGTCCTGATAACTTGCGCTGATGTTCATGTCCGCGATAACGCCGAACAGATGGGGGGCAAAGATAAAATATAGCTGTTTAAGGGCATATAACCGCGCGCGCAGACACTGTGCGCGAGCAAACCGGAAGCCGGTATCGTGAAACCGAACACCGGTATCGTCGAACCGGACATCGGGCGCACGATACCGGCCTTCGGTTTTGCCGAACCAGACACCGGGCGCGTG